>CAJFNZ010000137.1 GCA_904395905.1 uncultured Oscillospiraceae bacterium
GGCGTCATTCGGCAGCAGTTTCATCCATACTTGGAGGCGGAGGACGTCGGCATGGCGGTGGTCAAGTTCCGAAACGGAGCTATCGGCACCATCGAGGGAACGACGAATGTGTATCCGAAAAACCTGGAGGAAACCCTGTATCTCTTTGGCCAGAGCGGCACAGTAAAAATTGGCGGTACATCCACGAATAATATTGATGTTTGGCAGTTTGCGGACCAGCGGCCGGAGGATGCCGCCCTGCAGGGGCTCCGGGAGGCGACGAGCAATGTCTATGGCAATGGGCACACAGCACTTTTGGCCGATATGATAGAGGCCATCGTCAACGACCGGAAGCCGTATGTGGATGCGGTCGCCGGGCGGAACGCGCTGGAGATGGTGCTGGCGGTGTACCGGAGTAGTGCAACTGGTACCCCCACTAGACTTCCGATGGACCATTGTTCCAGCTTGGATATGGCAGATTTTTTCCCTGAGCCATGAAGGCGGGGAAAGCGAGACTGTGTGCATGGTGAGGATAGACATATGAAAGGAATCTGTGGTTTTTGGAAAAGCGTCCAATCAAAAGCGACTGCCGCGATTTTAACATTTAAGACGTTTTTTTCCTCTGGAGCAGTGCAAATTTGCCAAAGGCTGACATACATCAATACCATCCTGACACAACATCAGAGCAAGATTTTCTGGGGATTGGCAGTACTATACAAAATTGCCGAAGATGCTCTATATGTTTGGGGAACATCGGCATATTACAGTTATGAAGGTATGGTTTATGCACCCTCTGCATGGAAATACCTTTTCTCGTGGATTTTGTTTTTAATCATGTTTGCGTATACGCCGAAAGAAGAGGAGCATGTGGGGAGCTTCTTACTACACTTGCAACTTGCATATACAGTGTGCCCCCTCCTCACATATTTTGCTTTTGCCAATGGAAGCGTTGCCTATATTGCAATGGTGTTTGCATGCATCATGCTGGAGAACTGGCTTGTTCGTGGTGCCAATAGAACGGTGCGACCGCCATATGTCAAAGGTGTTCAAAATTATACCACGGTAGGGTTAGGTGTTCTATTAATTTTCACTTTGGCAATACCAGTATTGCAAAATGGATTTGCCGGGCTTCGTGTATTTGACTTTCAGTATATCTATGAGATGCGGGCAAACGCTACATATCCACCGGGTTTTACGTATATATTTAGCTGGTTTGGGAAAGCGATTCTTCCATTTGCCATGCTTTATGCACTCTATCGGAAAAAATATTGCTGGGCTGTTGTGGCAGCTTTTTCCGAAGTACTATTGTACATGGAGAGCGGATATAAGTTTTACCTCTTAATAATTGTACCGATTTTGGCGGTTTATATCCTGGCGAAATCACGACATTTGATTAAGTTGATGTACGGGGGCCTGTCGCTGCTTTACTTGATGATTATACCACTTGCCCATATGGATTTCTCTCAGGGACATACGTTGGGAATGTTGAGTTTATCATTTGTGGGCGAGCGCGCGCTTCATGGCTCAGCCGTGAATAAATTTCTTTATTATAATTTTTTTCGAGACTTCCCCAAAATTTTCTTCAGCGATGGGCAGATAGGGAAAATGCTGGGCTTAACATATCCATACGCAGGAGGCAGTGGGCAGATTATTTATGCGTATGGGAGAGGAGAGTTTTTAGCCTCTAACTCTATTACAGGATACCTTGGCGAAAGTTATGCGCAGATGGGATTTCTTGGAATGATTTTAATGTCCCTTCTCTTTGGGGGGATTCTGCGGGGGCTTTCTTCTTATCGTGAGAAAGAGCTATTTCCGATATTAGCGGGACTATTTGCCTTATATGTCATTGTATTAAATGATGCACCACTGTTTACAACGCTGGTTTATGGTGGAATGCTGATTTCCTATCTGTTGGTATTTATCTACTTATCTAGACGTTCGGGAGGAAAAGAGCATGGAATACAGCGTTTTTGATTTAGTTCGTATCTTGATAAGAAAATGGTATGTCATTGTTGCTGCTGCTGTGCTAATTGGTGGTGTATCAGTGTTTACAGCCAGATCTTCTTATCAGCAAGCTCTACAGAATTACGAGTTATATACTACGGAAACAGTTCCAATGGAAGATACGGGAACGTTATCTGCGACAATCAATTATAGCTATGCCTTGACAGACTACTCTGAATATGTTGAAGAAGCACGAGACAAAATGAACTTCATAAACGCCTTTTATCAGGCTCTGGGCGTAGAAGAGATGGCATTTTCCATAGAGGATTATGCTATTGACGCATATACCAATTATGCGTCCGTTCTTGAAAATCTTCCGATGGACTCCCGCATTACGGCAGCAGTGCAGCAGGAGATAACAGCGTTGGGCTACATGGAGCCGGCAGCTTTGAATGAGCAAGGAGAGTGGACAGAGCCCAATACTGTGTTGAGCGTGGGTAATCACCTGACGATTACTCCGGTAACAAATGGACAAATCAATTTGACGGTAACTGGCGTTGAAGAAATCCATGCGCGGGACATCCTGGAGTCCTATATCAAAAACTTGTCGGAGTTTGCGAAGGACACATATCAAATTGAAATACACGAGCGGGAGACTACTACTATTTTTACTCCAGACCCCCTGCAGTACACAGAAAGTGCTCAATTTGCGCAAACGGTAATGCAACGACCAGAGCAAGCGCCGATTTATTCCAAAACAATCGGCACAGCTGTAATGTATTCTTTTGTAGCGGCTTGTTTTGGAATCCTGGTGTATACGTTTGCCAAGGACAGCAGGAAACAGGCGACCGCAAACACTGAGACAAACAACCATGCTTAACCGGAAATTGGGTAGGATATCAGCCGATTTTTCAGTCAATATCCTCGCCTCGGTGGTCTATACTTTTGCCCGACAAATTGTGGTTTTTCCGATTCTTGCTGCCCGCTTATCCGATGCGGATTATGGCATGCTGCTTACGGTTGTTGGGCTTGCAAATGTATGTACGTCCCTGATTGGCAACTCTCTCAACAATATTCGCCTTGTTCAGAATAATGCTTACGAAACGGTGGGAATAAAGGGCGATTTCAATATACTCTGTGTTCTTGGAGCGCTGCTGTCGATTGCTTTTTCCCTGGCACTGTGGATAATGTTTCGGTACTCTTGGATAACGGCAGTTCTGTTGACCGTTCATATTATTGCTGCCAATGTATATCAATACGCCACGGCGTTTTTCCGCCTGGAATTGAATTTTAAGCGGATTCTAACGACAAATATACTTGTCAGTGTGGCGTATATTGCTGCCGCCCTGTGCTTTGCAACAGAGCAACTCTGGCCGCTGGTGTTTGTGCTGGGGGAAGGGGTAGGGCTTCTCTATACAATGAAAGTCACAAACTTTTATAGAGAACCATTTACCCCAACGCCCCTCATGCGGGAGACGGCCGGAAAGCTAATTGTGTTTATGCTTGCCGGCCTGGTGGGCAATTTACTGACTTACGCAGACCGGATTATTATTTATCCTACGTTAGGGGCTGAGAGCGTCTCCTATTATTCCACAGCATCGTTTTTTGGAAAGAGTGCCGGCATTGTCATGACACCGATTGCGGGTGTTTTGTTAGGCTATTTTGCCCAAAAAAACTTTCAGGCTTCCAAGAAGTTATTCATTTTAGTGAATTCCATTTCTCTTGTCGGGCTGGCAGTATTTCTGGCTGGAAGCTGGCTGATTGCGCCCTGGTTTACGTCAGTGCTGTATCCAACGTTATATCAGGCATCCGCTCCGTATATTCAGCTGGCCAATCTCGGTTCGGTCATTTCTATCGCCGGCAACATGGCACAGCCCATGATTTTGAAGTGCTGCTCAACGAAGTGGGTTTTGGGGGTTCAGATTGTCTACGGCGTGGTGTACCTGGCGGCTGCCATGCTGTTGCTTCCTGGATATGGACTTACGGGATTCTGCTGGGCGACCATTCTTGCCAATGCTGTGCGGCTGTGTGTGCTGTATATCCTGGGACTCGTAAAGTTCCATTGAAGTGTGTCTTGGCATATTATTTGAAAAGCGCTGAAAAAGACTGGCAGAGTGTTGCAACCACTCTGCCAGTCTTTTTCAGGAAACGGCGTCAACCGGATCCATTCTTGGGAACGGGGCGCTACTTCACCAGCGCCTCCCCGGCCTTATAGATATCCCCGGCGCCGACGGTGAGGATGACGTCGCCGGGCTGGGCCAGGCGGCGGAGGGCCTCCGTCACCTGGGGAAGCGTCTCGCAGTATACCGAGCCCGGCACCTGGGCCGCCAGGTCCGCCGACGAGATGCCTAAGATGTTCTGCTCCCGGGCCGCGTAGATCTCGGCAATCACCGCCACGTCCACCCGCCGCAGTTCCCGGACAAAGTCGTCGAACAGCGCGTGGGTCCGGCTGTATGTATGGGGCTGGAAGGCGCAGAGGATGCGCCGGTAGCCCATGGCCTCCACCGCCGTCAGCAGCGCCTGGAGCTCACCGGGATGGTGGGCGTAGTCGTCGTAGACGTCCGCTCCGTGATACTTGCCCTTGAACTCCAGCCGCCGGCCGGCTCCGTGGAACTGGGCCAGGGCCCGGGCGGCCGTTTCGCCGTCAATGCCGCAGCGACGCGCCACCGCAATGGCCCCCAGGGCGTTGAGTACGTTGTGCCGCCCCCAGACCTGGAGCGCAAACCGGCCGTAGAGTTCTCCGCCGCAGACGACGTCGAAGCTGCGCCAGTCCTCGGAACAGCGGACGGCCCGGACGTCGCAGCCCTCGGAGAAGCCGAAGGTCTCATACTCCAAGCCCCGCAGCGCCTCGGTGGTGTTGGGGTCGTCGCCGTTGGCGATGACGCAGCCGCCCGGCGGCACCAGCTGGGCAAAGGCCCGGAAGGACTTCTGCACGTCCGCCAGGTCCTTGAAAAAGTCCAGATGGTCGGCCTCCACGTTGAGAATCACCGCGATGGTGGGGAAGAATTTCAAAAAGGAGTTGCAGTACTCGCAGCTCTCCATGATGATGGTGTCGCCGCGGCCCACCCGGTGGCCGGCCTGCAGCAGCGGCAGGTAGCCGCCAATCATCACCGTGGGGTCCGTCTGGGCCTCCATGAAGATGTGGGTGACCATGGAGGTGGTGGTGGTCTTGCCGTGGGTGCCGGCGATGCAGATGGCCTGGCGGTAGGACTTCATGATGTGCCCCCAGGCCTGGGCCCGCTCGAAGATGGGGATGCCCAGGGCCCGGGCGGCGGCGATTTCGGGGTTGTCGTTGTGGACGGCCGCCGTGCGAATCAGGGCCTCGGCTCCGGCGATGTTGGAGGCACGGTGCCCGATGGCGACGGGGATGCCCTTGGCAATCAGGTCGGCGGTGGAGGGCGACTCGCTCATGTCGGAGCCGGTAATCTCCAGGCCCATATCGTGGAGGACCAGGCCCAGAGGCCGCATGGAGACGCCGCCGATGCCCACCAGGTGGATCCGACGGCCGGGGCGCAGGTATTCGCCAATCAGTGAGGGGTTCTTCGACATAGATGGGTTCCTCCCGTGGAAAAGATAGCGTTGCAAGGCTGCCAGGGACCTATTATAATACGGAAAGACGGAACTGACAAGGAAAATCTGGCGGATTTCCGCCGGAAGGGGGGAGCGTTTTGGCATCGGAGGAAACCGCGCTGGAAATCCTGCGCCGGCTGGAGGCGGCGGGCCACCGGGCCTATCTGGTGGGCGGCTGCGTCCGGGACCGGCTGCTGGGCCGGCCGGTCCACGACTGGGATGTGGCCACCTCCGCCCGGCCGGAGCAGGTGACGGCCCTGTTCGCCCGGACCATCCCCACGGGGCTGCGCCACGGCACGGTCACGGTGGCGATGGAGGACGGGACGTACGAGGTGACCACCTTCCGGGCCGAGACCGGCTATGCCGACGGGCGGCACCCCGACGCCGTGCGGTTTGTGGCGGACGTGGCCCAGGACCTGGGCCGGCGGGATTTCACGGTCAACGCCATGGCCATGGACGCCGCCGGGGAGGTGGTGGACCGCTACGGCGGCCGGGCGGACCTGGCGGCGGGCCTCCTGCGGGCGGTAGGGGACCCGGCGCGGCGGTTCCGGGAGGACGCCCTGCGGATGCTCCGGGCCGTCCGCTTCTCGGCCCAGCTGGGCTTCCGGGTGGAGGCGGAGACGGCCCGGGCCATGGCGGCGCTGGCGCCGCTGTGCGCCCGGCTCTCGGCCGAGCGGGTCCGGGATGAGCTGGAGAAGACGCTCCTGTCGCCGGCTCCCCGGAAGGCGGAGGAGATGGTCCGGCTGGGGATGCTCCGGGCCTTCGGGCTGGAGCCGGGGACGGCCCGGCCGTGGCCCCCGGCGGCTGCGGCGGAGCGGGCGGCCCGGTGGACGGCCTTCGTCCTGGCCTTTCCCCAGGCGGACCTGGAGCGGCTGCGGCTGGACCGCCGGACGGCGCGGCTGTGCCGGGCGGCCGCGGCGGCCTGGGAGCCCCGGCTGACGGCGGAGGGGCTGGCGCGGCTGACGGCCCGGGAGGGCTGGGAGACGGCCCGGTGCGTCTGCGCCGTGAACGGCCAGGAGGCCCTGTGGGAGGCATTGCGGGCCTCGGGCCGGTGTGTGACCGTGGCGCAGCTGGCGGTGGACGGCAGGGACCTGGGCGCGGCGGGGCCGTCCGTCGGCCGTCTGCTGGCGCGGCTGCTGGACCATGTGCTGGACCACCCCGAGGACAACGACCGGACGCGGCTGCTGGCCCTGGCGGCGCAGTGGAGGGAGGAACGATGAAAAAACTGCTCTGGATTCCGGCCGCCCTGGCGGCCCTGGCGCTGCTGGCGGTGGGCTGCTACGCGCTCTACCTGGAGACCCAGTACAGCCGGATCCCCGACGGGACCGCCGTGCCCGTCGAGGGCGCGGGCGGCGCGCCCCTGGAGCCGGGGACGGCCTACCGGGCCGTCACGTGGAACGTGGGCTTCGGGGCCTACGACCACGGGTTTTCCTTCTTCATGGACAGCGGCCGCATGGCCGACGGTACGGCGGTGCGGGGGACGATGTCCCGGGCCGCCGACGCGGCGACGGTCGAGCGGAACCTGAATGGGGCGGTGGAGACGCTGGAAGCGCTGTCGCCGGACTTTGTGCTGCTCCAGGAGGTGGACGTGGACGCCGACCGCAGCTACCACATCGACGAGGCGGCCCGGTTCCGGGCGGCCTTCCCGGAGATGACCGCGGCGTTTGCGAGCAACTTCCACTCGGCCTACCTCTTTTATCCGGTGACGAAGCCCCACGGGCGGGTATCGTCGGGGCTGCTGAGCCTGGGGCGGGCGCCGGTTTCGGAGGCCGTCCGGCGGAGCTACCCGGTGGACGAAAGCTTCCCCACGAAGTTTTTCGACCTGGACCGGTGCTTCCTGGTGCAGCGGCTGCCGGTGGCCGGCGGGGGAGAGCTGGTGCTGGTCAACTCCCATCTGTCGGCCTACGACGAGGGCGGCCGGATCCGGGCGGCCCAGATGGAGACCCTGGCGGCGTTCCTGGAGGAGGGGGCCGCCCAGGGGCACTACGTCGTCGTGGGCGGGGATTTCAACCACGCCCTGTGCGGGTCGGAGACGGCCTTCCCCAGCGGGCAGCAGATGCCGGAGTGGGTCTATCCCTTCGACGGGGCGGCCCTGCCGGCGGGGTATTCGGTGGTGGACGCCGGGCTGGAGACGGCCACGTGCCGCAGCACGGACATGGCCTACACGGCGGGGGTCAACTACACGGCGATTCTCGACGGCTTCCTGGTCTCGGACAACGTGACGGCCCGGGCGCAGGTGGTGGACACGGACTTCCGGTACAGCGACCACAACCCGGTGCTGCTGACGTTCACCCTGGAGCCGTAACCTCGGTACCCCGGCGCAGCGCAACACCCCCCTTGCCCAGGCTTCGCGGGCAAGGGGGGTTCTCAGACTGTCAAAAAACTGCGCTGCCGTGCAGGATGCTGGTGTGTATCTTGGATAGGAAAAAGCCCTCGGCAGAGTTTCGCCGTCCGCAGGCGGCGAAAAAGAGTTGAAATCTGTTTTTTCCGGGGACATGCGCCTCGGAAAAAACACTTTACAGGCTCCGAGTGTGCGGCCCAACGGGCCGTGCGCGTGGGAGGCTGCAACTCCTCGCCAAAATGCTTGCATTTTGGCGACAGCGTGTCGAGTTTCTCGACACGCTGACCCACCTTGCCCAGGCTTCGCGGGCAAGGGGGGTCTATTCTCTATGGATGCCGGGTCTTGCAGCCGCCGCACCGGGCGCAGTCGCCGCAGCATCCCGGCTTGCGGCGGAGGCTGCGCAGGGCGGCCAGCAGCCACAGGCCCAGCCCGGCCAGCAGCAGCCCGTCCAGAAGTCCCATGGCAGCCACCTACACGAACAGCAGAAGCCGGTACAGCAGGAAGGACACCGCCCAGGCGATGGCGCACTGGATGACCACGAAGAACAGGGCGTCCCGCCGCCGGCCCATCTCGCTGCGGACCGTGCCCACCGCCGCCACGCAGGGGGTGTAGAGCAGGGTGAAGGCCAGGAAGCTGACGGCCGATTGGGTGGTGAACAGGGCGCCGAGGCTGCCGGCCAGGGTGGCGACCGACGTGTTCGTCAGGATGCTCAGCGTGCTGACGACGGCCTCCTTGGCCGTAAAGCCGGCCACCAGGGCCGAGGCCACCCGCCAGTCCCCGAAGCCCAGCGGGGCCAGGACCGGCGCCAGGAACCGCCCCAGGGCGGCCAGAAGGCTCCGGCCGCTGTCGGCCACGACGTTCAGGTGGCTGTCGAAGGTCTGGAGGAACCAGATGACGATGGTCGCCACGAAGATAATCGTGAACGCCCGCTGGATGAAGTCCCGGGCCTTCTCCCACAGCAGGAGCCCCACGCTCTTGGCCGAGGGGAAGCGGTAGTTGGGCAGCTCCATGACGAAGGGGACGCTGTGGCCCCGGAAGGCCGTGTGGCTGTACACCAGGGCCGCCAGGATGCCCACGACGATGCCGCCGGCGTAGAGGGCAATCATCACCAGCGCCCGATACCGCTCGAAGAAGGCCGCGACGAAGACCGCATAGATGGGAATCTTGGCCGAGCAGCTCATGAAGGGCGTCAGCAGGATGGTCATCTTCCGGTCCCGGTCGGACGAGAGGGTCCGGGTGGCCATGATGGCCGGCACCGAGCAGCCGAAGCCGATGAGCATCGGCACGATGCTCCGGCCCGAGAGGCCGATTTTCCGCAGCAGCTTGTCCATCACGAAGGCCACCCGGGCCATGTACCCGGTGTCCTCCAGGATGGAGAGGAAGAAGAACAGCACCACAATCAGCGGCAGGAAGCTGAGGACGCTGCCCACGCCGGCAAAGATGCCGTCAATCAGCAGGGAGTGGACGACCGGGTTGATGCCGTAGGCCGTGAGGCCCCGGTCCACCAGCTCCGTGATGCCGTCGATGGCCATGCCCAGCAGGTCCGAGAGGAACGTGCCCACGGGGCCGAAGGTCATGTAGAAGATGAACAGCATCATCCCCAGGAAGATGGGGATGGCCAGGAAGCGGTTCGTCAGCACCGCGTCGATGCGCTCGCTGCGGCGGTGCTCGCGGCTCTCCTGGGGCTTGACGACCGCCTGGCGGCAGGCGTTTTCAATGTAGGCGTAGCGCATATCGGCCAGGGCGGCGTTCCGGTCCAGCCGCCGCTCGGACTCCATCTCGCTGACGCTGTGCTCAATCAGCTCCTGCTCGTTCTGGTTGATGTCCAGCCGGCGGAGGATGTCCTCGTCGCCCTCGATGAGCTTCGTCGCGGCGAACCGCGGGGAGATCCCGGCCCGCTGGGCGTGGTCCTCGATGACGTGGCTCACGGCGTGGATGCACCGGTGGACCGGTCCCGGGGCGCAGAAGTCGGTGACGGCCGGGTAGACCTTGTCCCGGGCGACCCGGACGGCCTGGGTGACGAGCTCCTCGATGCCCTCGTTCTTGGCCGCGCTGATGGGCACCACCGGGACGCCCAGCAGCTCCGAGAGGCGCTTGGCGTTGATGGCCCCGCCGTTGCCGCGGACCTCGTCCATCATGTTCAGCGCCAGCACCATGGGGACGCGCATCTCCAGCAGCTGGAGGGTGAGGTAGAGGTTCCGCTCCAGGTTGGTGCCGTCCACGATGTTGATAATCCCGTCGGGCCGGTGGTTGAGGATGAAGTCCCGGGTGACCATCTCCTCGGCGGTGTAGGGGCGGATGGAGTAGATGCCCGGCAGGTCCACCACCTGGACGTCCTTCTGGCCGCGGACGTCGCCGACCTTCTGGTCCACGGTGACACCGGGGAAGTTGCCCACGTGCTGGTTGGAGCCGGTCAGCTGGTTGAAGAGCGTCGTCTTGCCGCAGTTTTGGTTGCCGGCCAGGGCGAAAATCATACCTTGCCCCCCTCGGTGTCCAGGGTAATCTTCTGGGCGTCGGCCAGGCGGAGGGTCAGCTCATACCCCCGGAGCCGCAGCTCGATGGGATCCCCCATGGGGGCGACCTTCCGCACGGTCACGGCCGTGCCGGGAATCAGGCCCATGTCCAGCAGCCGGCAGCGGAGGGGCCCCTCGCCGCCCACCGCCGTGATGGTGGCCGTATGGCCCACGGGCAGTTTGTCCAATGTCATTGGGTATCACCTCGGGAACAGCAGTCAAAGGCCGGAAGCGGCGGTTTTGGACGCCGTTTCGGCGTCTCTAGCTTACTTCCCGGCCGGGTCCTTGTCAAGGTGTTTCGCGGGATTTTCTTGCTCCTCCTGGAACTGCAGGGCCAGGTACAGCAGCGCCGCGTCCCGGGGCCGGCGCAGGTCGTAGCCGGTGGCCCGGCGGAGCTTTTCCATCCGGTAGCGGAAGGTGTTCTTGTGGATGCAGGCCCGGGCGGCGGCCTCCTCCACCCGGCCGTCGCACCGGAAGTAGAGAGCCAGGCACTCCCGCAGCTCCTCGGCCTCCCGGGCGGGCAGGGGCGGGAAGACGGCCCGCAGCACGTCCCGCTTCACCGACGGGTCGATGGCCTGGAGAATCCGGTCCAGCGCGCCGCTGCCGTACTCCCGGACGGTCCCCTCAGCGGCGGCCCGGGCGGCGATGCGGGCCTCGGCGTAGCACCGGCGCAGGTCCTCCGCCCCGCGGGAGACGGTGCTCAGGCCGCCGCGGAGCACCAGGCCCGCCGCCGCGGCCTCCCGGCAGAGGTCCTGGACCAGGGCCGCCGCCCGCTCCAGCCCGGGCCCGGCCAGCAGCAGGAGAATCCGCCGGTTGACCACCGTGCCCAGGGTTTGCCGGCTCCCGGCCAGGCGGGCCTCGAGCAGCTGGAGCATCCGGCTGCTGCCCAGCTCGTCGGCCCCCAGGGCGCCGCCGCCCTCCAGCACGGCCACCCGCCGGGGCAGCTCCACGTCAATCTCCAGCAGGCTGCCGCGCAGGGCCATGGCCTGCCAGTCCGGCTCCCGGTCGAAGAGCCACGACTCGATGAAGAGGTTCCGGGCCTGGCGCATCATGGCCCGCTGCTCCTGGCGGACCATGGTGGTCAGGAGAATCTCGGCCATCTTCTTGGCCACGGTGCCGAAGTCCCGGACGCTCTCGGCCGGGCCGGTGATGCCGATGACGCCCTCGCAGACGCCGTTGACGTGGATGGGCAGGTTGACGCCCTCCTGGATGCCGGCGGCCTCGTCGGCGGCGTCCACCTCCAGCGCCGGCAGCCCCTCGGCGATGACCCGCCGGGCGGCCTCGTGGAGCCGGCCCACCCGCTTGGGGTCGGTGCTGGCGATGATGACCCCGGTCCGGTCCATGATGTTCACGTCCCGGCCGATGGTGGCCTTCAGCTCCCGGGCGATGCGGTCGCCGTCGGACGGCGTCAGGAACATGGCGTCCGCCTCCTTTGTGAAATCTACAAAAATTATACGAAAGATTTGTCCCAAATACAAGGACGTTTTTGGTATGCTGGACGTATCGATACGGCTGCGGCCGCAGAGACATCGAATTGCGATAGGAGGAAACAGCCATGAAAATCGTGGTGCTGGACGGCTACACCGAGAATCCCGGCGACCTCAGCTGGGACGCCCTGGCGGCCCTGGGGGAACTGACGGTCTATGACCGGACGAGCCTGACCGACGAGGACGAGTCCATCGCCCGCATCGGCGACGCCGAGGTGGTCTACACCAACAAGACGCCCATTACGAAGAAGATTATCGACGCCTGTCCGAACCTGAAGTTCATCAGCGTTCTGGCGACGGGGTACAACTGCGTGGACTACAACTACGCCCGGGAGAAGGGCATCCCCGTGACGAACGTGCCCACTTACGGCACCGCGGCGGTGGGCCAGTTTGCCATCGCCATGCTGCTGGAGATCTGCCACCATGCGGCCCACCACTCCGAGGCGGTCCACGCCGGCCGCTGGGAGTCCTGCCCCGACTGGTGCTTCTGGGACTATCCGCTCATCGAGCTGGACGGCAAGACCATGGGCATCATCGGCTTCGGCCGCATCGGCCAGCGGACGGGCCGGATTGCCAAGGCCCTGGGCATGGAGGTCCTGGCCTACGACAGCTATCCCAGTGACAGCGGCCGGGCCCTGGCCCAGTACGTGGACCTGGACACCCTCCTGGCCCGGTCGGACGTGGTGGCGCTCCACTGCCCGCTGTTCCCGGAGACGGAGGGCATCATCAACAAGGACACCATCGCCAAGATGAAGGACGGCGTCATCCTCCTCAACAACAGCCGCGGCCCGCTGGTCGTGGAGCAGGACCTGGCCGACGCCCTGAACAGCGGCAAGGTCTACGCCGCCGGTCTGGACGTGGTCTCCACCGAGCCCATCCGCGGCGACAATCCGCTGCTCAAGGCCAAGAACTGCCTGATTACCCCGCACATCTCCTGGGCGCCCAAGGAGAGCCGCCAGCGGATTATGGACTGCGCGGTGGACAATCTCAAGGGCTACCTGGACGGCGCCCTGGTCAACGTGGTGAACGGCTTATGAATATGAAAAAGGTCATCGTCATCTCCGACTCCTTCAAGGGCTCTCTGGAGAGCGCCCAGGCGGCCGCCATTGCCGCCGACTGCTTTGCCCGGTACTATCCCGGCTGCCAGGTCATCGGCCTGCCCGTGGCCGACGGCGGCGAGGGCACCGTGGACTGCTTCCTGGAGGCCGCCGGCGGCGAGCGGGTGGTCGTCCCGGTCACCGGCCCGTGGGACGAGCCGGTGGAGGCCGCCTATGCCCGCATCGGCGACACGGCCGTGGTGGAGATGGCTGCGGCGGCGGGCCTGCCCATGGCCGGCGACCGGCTGGACCCCTCCCGGACCACCACCTGGGGCGTGGGCCTGCTGCTGCGCCACGCCGTGGAGCACGGGGCCAAGAAGCTGATTCTCGGCCTGGGCGGCAGCGCGACCAACGACGGCGGCTGCGGCTGCGCAGCGGCCGTGGGCGTGAAGTTCTACGACGCCGCCGGCAACGAGTTCCGCCCGGTGGGCGCGACGCTGGGGGACATTGCCCGCATCGACGTCTCCGAGGCCCAGGCGCTGCTCCGGGGCGTCTCGGTGGAGGTCATGTGCGACATCGACAACCCCCTCTGCGGCGACCGGGGCGCGGCGGCCATCTTCGGGCCGCAGAAGGGCGCGGACCCGGCCATGGTGGCCAGCCTGGACGCCGGCCTGGCCCACATGGCCCGGGCGGTTCAGCGGGAGCTGGGCCTCCAGGTGGCGGAGCTGCCCGGGGCCGGCGCGGCCGGCGGCTTCGGGGCCGGCGCCGTGGCCTTCCTGGGCGCGGTGCTGCGGCCGGGCATCGAGGTGGTGCTGGACATGGTGGGCTTTGACGGCCTCCTGGACGGCTGCGACCTGGTCCTGACCGGCGAGGGCCGCATCGACGGCCAGAGCCTCAGCGGCAAGGTGCCCGTGGGCGTCGCCCGCCGGGCCCGCCGGAAGAACGTGCCGGTCATTGCCCTGGTGGGCGTCCTGGGCGACGGCGTCGAGGCGGTCTACCAGGAGGGCATCACCGCCGTCTTCAACACCAACCGCTTCGGCCGGCCCTTCGAGGAGATCCGCGCCCGGACGCCCCAGGACTACCGTTCGGCCCTGGAAGACATCCTCCGCCTCCTGAAAGCATTTCGTTAACAGTACACCACTGCGGCGGCTCGACTTGCAGCCCCTGCCGCCGCGCGAGCGCGGCACCGGGCGCTCGTAGGAACCGACTCTTTTTCGTCAGCAGTACGCCACTGCGGCGGGAAGCCGGGGGAATCGACGCCTGATTGTCGGCAAGCGGAGACTGCCGCAGACAGCGAAAAGATGCCGTCAAGGACTGCAACACAAGCAATCCTTGGCGGCATCTCTGTGCCCCTCTATGTTCGATTGGGCTTCCGCTTCAGCCGCAGCAGCCGGACAAAGTCCGCAAAGAGCGAGGTGTCGGTCGGCGTGAACAGCAGCCATTTCCCGTCGTGGTACGTCGGGGTCTCCTCATAGACCCGCTGCACTTCCCGGGTGTAAGACGCCTTCTCCTGCTCAAACTGGAGCCGCTCCGCCTTGCCCAGGATGACCAGGAAGCCGACGCAGGCCTCCCTGGCGTACAGGGCGCAGAGCGTCTTGCCGCCCCGGCGGTATTTGTATTCGTACATCCACGCCTTTCCGCCCGCGTTCCAGATGCGGTCCATATCATAGTGCTCGTCGATGACGGCGCACAGCTGCCTCCAGATGTCCCAGAGGGAATCGCCGACCAGAGCCGCCAGCCGTTCGGCGCTTGGGATGGTATCAAGCATCGTGCCCTCCTCTCCGGCGCCCATTTGAGTGCCCGGTGTCCTTCTCTCGATTGTACCACATCGCCTTGTGCGGCGCAACACTGCCTCCGCGGCCTGTGGCGGCGGGCAAAAACCGGCTGGGCAGCCATGGGGCCGTCCAGCCGGTTGGTTTTTGTCTTGCGGCGCTTACCGCCGGTTGTACGCCTCGATGCCCAGGCCCAGCAGCTCGATGGACCGCTCCAGGTCGCGGCAGTTGAGGATATAGGCGATGCGAATCTCGTTGCGGCCCTTGCCGGGCGTGGCGTAGAAGCTGGCGCCGGGGGCGAACATGACCGTCTCGCCGTGGTCCGAGAAGTCCCGCAGCAGGAACTCCTGGAACCGGTCGGCGTCGTCGATGGGCAGCGCGGCCATCAGGTAGAACGCGCCGTGGGGCTCCTCGCAGATGACGCCGGGGATTTCCCGCAGCTTCCGGACCACCGTATCCCGGCGGCGCTTGTACTCCTGGCGGGTCTCCTCGAAGTAGCTGCTGTCGATGCCGTAGAGGGCGGCCGCGCCCACCTGGTCGATGGTCGCCACCGACAGCCGGCCCTGGCAGAACTTCATACATTGCTGGCTCAGCGCCCGGTTCCGGGTGATGAGCGCGCCCACCCGGGCGCCGCAGGCCGAGAACCGCTTGGACACCGAGTCCACGATGACCACGTTCTCCGCCGCGTCGTCGAAGCTGGCCATGGTCCGCAGGCCCTCGCCGCCGTAGGTGAACTCCCGGTAGACCTCGTCGGAGATGAGGTACAAATTGTGCGCCTTGGCCACGTCCTTGAGCATGGCCATCTCCTCCGGGGTCAGGATGACGCCGGTGGGGTTGCCGGGGGTGGTAATCAGCAGGGCGCGGGTGCGGTCGTTGATGAGGGCCTCGAACTTTGCCCGGTCGGCGTAGCGGTAGCCCTCCTCCGGCCGGGTGGGCACCGGGCGGATGACGCCGCCGGCCGCGTAGATGAACGTGGCGTAGTTGGGGTAGAACGGCTCGGGGACGATGACCTCGTCGCCCTCGTCGAGGATGGAGAGCATCAGCATCATCAGCGCCTCGCTGCCGCCGGTGGTGATGAGGACGTCGTCCTCATCCAGCTGCACGCCCAGCCGGGCGTAGTACCCGCGGACGGCGTCCAGCAGCGCCGGCACGCCCGGAGAGGCCGCATAGGCCAGCACCGGCGAGGCGAACGCCCGCACGGCGTCGAAGAAGGCCCGGGGCGTGGGGATGTCCGGCTGGCCGATGTTCAGGTGGTAGATCTTCTTGCCGTTCTTCACGGCCTCCACGGCCAGGGGGTGAAATTTCCGCATGGGCGAGAGCCCGCACTGTTGCGCTTTTTTTGAAATATGCATTGTATTGACCCCTCTATCTCGTATCGAATCCCGGCCGAATACCGGTGTAAAATTTGTGGTATTTTCAAGTATACCACACATTGCCGGAACTGTCCAGCGTTTCCGCCGCCTGCCGGGCGCTGCGGCGCGGGCTTGCAACTTCCGCCGAACTGTGGCAAACTGGGGAGCAGGAGAGAGGAGGTCTTGCTGTGATTCTGCGCTGCGTTGCGGCCCGTTCCGGCCCACTGCGGTCGTTCCTCCGGGGCGAGCTGGCGCTGTCGTCCACCCTGGTCAAGGGCGGGAAGGCCGCGGGGATCTTCCGCGTCAACGGCGTCCCGGCCCTGCTGAATTGGCCGGTGGCCCCCGGGGACGTGGTGGAGGCGGTTCTGACCGAGCCGCCGGCCTCCCTGCCGCCGGAGCCGGGGCCGCTGGAAATCCTCTATGAGGACGAGGCCCTGCTGGCTGTGGACAAGCCGCCGGGCCTCTGGGTCCACCCCACGGCCGCGCGGCAGGAGGGCACCCTGGCCAACCGGGTCGCCGCCTACTACGCCGGGCGCGGCCTCGCCTGCGGCATCCACGTGGCCACCCGGCTGGACCGGGACACCTTCGGCGTGGTGCTGCTGGCCAAGCACGGCCACGTCCACAGCCGCCTGGGGGCGCTCCAGGCGGCGGGGCGGCTGGAGAAGACGTATCTGGCGGCCGTCCTGGGCGCGCCGCCGGCGGAGGCCGGCGTGGTGGCGCTGCCCATCGCCCGCCGGGGCGGCGGCAGCCTCCTGCGGGAGGTTTCGCCGGCGGGGCAGGCGGCGGAGACGGCCTACCGGCTCCTGGCCCAATCCGGCGGCGTCTCCCTGCTGGCCCTGACGCCCCGGACCGGCCGGACCCACCAGCTGCGCGTCCACTGCGCGGCCCTGGGCTGCCCGATTCTCGGCGACCGGGACTACGGCGGCGCGGCCGCCGGGGCTCTGGGCCTGGCGGGGCAGCAGCTGTGCGCCTGGCGCCTGCGGCTGCCCCACCCCCTCACCGGGGAACGGCTGGAGATCCGGTCGCGCCAGGGGCCGCAGTTCCCGGATTGGGCAAAATTTTTGCCGGAAACCAGTTGAGCCCGGCGGGAAAACGTTGTATACTATCCAATAGAATTTGTGCGGCTCCGCCGCAGGCAAACTGGGAGGTACATACCAAATGTTTGAAAATCTCATTGAGATCCTCAAGGCCAATCCCCGGAAGATTGTCTTCACCGAAGGCCCCGACGCCCGGATCCTCGAGGCGGCCGACCGGCTGAAGAAGGGCGGCTTCCTGACCCCCATCCTCGTGGGCAACGTGGAAGAGGTGAAGGCCAACGCCGCCAAGGGCGGCTTTGACATCGAGGGCCTGGAGATCCTCGACCCGGCCACCTATCCCGGCATGGACGAGATGGTGGAGAAGATGGTGGAGCTGCGCAAGGGCAAGATGACCGCCGACGAGTGCCGCGCCGCCCTGAGCAAGGGCAACTACTTCGGCACCATGCTGGTGAAGATGGGCGTGGCCGACGCGCTGCTGGGCGGCGCCACCTACTCCACGGCCGACACCGTCCGCCCGGCCCTCCAGCTGGTCAAGACGAAGAAGGGCGCGCATCTGGTGTCCTCCTGCTTCATCCTCTGCCGCGGCGACGAGATGCTGGCCATGGGCGACTGCGCCATCAACATCTCCTATGAGGACACCGTGGAC
>CAJFNZ010000138.1 GCA_904395905.1 uncultured Oscillospiraceae bacterium
GAGAAGGACTGCGCCCGCAGGCGCGTTTCCGAGGCCAACCGCCCGCAGGGCGGCTCTTAGGCCGAGGATGGGCAAGGGAGCGGGCGCAGTTTTCGCCGCCAGGCGGAAACGGAGCTGAGCGGACTTTGCTCCGACGCTGTATATTACTGACGAAAAACCCTTGACAGGGGAGGGGAGATGGGAGAAAATAGTCGCGTGCGGGCCCCAGGGCCCCGAGGGAGGTTGTTTTATGGATACGAAGCTCATCGCGCTGGATCTGGACGGCACGCTGCTCAACAATGCCAAGACCATCTCCCCCCGGAACCGCGAGGCCCTGGCCCGGGCCGCGGCGGCGGGGGTGTGGATTGTCCCCTGCACCGGGCGGTTCTACAAGGGGATGCCGGCGCTGATTCGGGAGCTGCCCTTCGTCCGGTACGTCATCACCATCAACGGCGCCGAGGTCTACGACGCCCAGGAGGACCGCGTCCTCTACCGGGCGGAAATCGCGCCGACCATCGCCGAGCGGCTCTTTGACTATATGGACACGCTGCCGGTCATCTACGACTGCTACCAGGATGGCTGGGGCTGGATGGACCGGCGGTTCTACGATGGGATTGAGGCGTTCATGGCCGGCAAGCACGAGCTGGACATGGTCTCCACGCTGCGCACGCCCCTGGACGACTTCCGCGCGGAGATGCGCCGGCGGAACCAGCCCATCCAGAAGACCCAGATGTTCTTCCGGCAGGAGGACCTGGCCCGGCGGGACGCGGAGATGGTCCGCATCGCCGCCATGTTCCCGGAGCTGGCGGTGTCGTCGGCCATCTACAACAACATCGAAATCAACAGCCGCGAGGCCCAGAAGGGCCGCGCCCTGGCGGAGCTGTGCGTCAACCTGGGCTTCACGTCGGCCCAGGCCATGGCCTTCGGCGACGGGCTCAACGACCTGAGCATGATTCTCGAGGCCGGCACCGGCGTGGCCATGGCCAACGGCCACCGCGACGTGCTGGCGGCGGCGGACGTGGTGGCTCCCTCCAACGAGGACGACGGCGTGGCCGAAATCATCGAGACCCGGGTCCTGGCCCAGCCCAGCCCGCAATAAAAATGCCGGCACGGCCCTTGCGGCCGTGCCGGTTTGCATTGCACACGAATACCACCGGCTATGCCGGTGGTGCAAAAAAGTTAAACATATGGGAAAAAGAAGACCGCATTCCTTTTCCTCAAATTTTCTGCGCTAAAGTTCAAATATAGTTGCCAGATTGCGCTATCGGAAGGTCATACCGGGTAGCCCTAACGCTAAATCATATTCATCACCGCCTGGCAAACACCATATAAGTCAAATGAGGAAGTCTGACGATACACAACTCCATTAACTACGATATGTGTAGAGTTTTTGCAAAGATAAACGGAAGTGGTTGGCCAAGATATACGAATAAAATTTTCACAATATCCCTCGGGAAAGTAAGTTGAGTTTAGAGTGTGAAAGCAACGAGTAAACTTTGCGGAACTGAAACTATCAATTAAGCTTTGGTAACCGGCAGTATCCAAAGTAATTTCATTCGTGTGTACGATGTCGGATGGAATCGCAGCAAAATCGTGAACTTCTATATTGTCTTGAACATATGTTATTTGGAAAGTCTGACCAGAATACTTGTCAAATGACAATGGGCGTAAGATAAACAGTGCGCTTCCACACAATATCAAAACAGGAATCGCAAAAATAAGGAATTTTCTTTTGTTCATCAATTTGTCCCCTCCTCATTCATCAAATAAAGTATACCATACACCAACAATTACTTTGAAGTGTATTTCTGTAAAGTATAGATAAAACATGGGTAACGGATACCGGGCTTGCGGCAATAGGAGACACACGAAAAATCGGCGTGCTCCCTCGTCTATCATGGGATGCACGCCCGATTATGCTATAAAAAACAAGGACAAGACAACACAAAGGGCTGTCTTGTCCTTGTTTTGATTACTTTCTGGCGATGACTTCCATCTCCACCAGGCCGCCCTTGGGCAGCGCGGAGATCTCCACGCAGGAGCGGGCCGGCGGGTCGCTGGGGAACACCTCGGCGTAGATGGCGTTGAAGGCGGCAAAGTTGCCCAGATCCGTCAGGAACACCAGCGTCTTGACCACGTGGGAGAAGTCCAGCCCGGCCTCCGCCAGGACGGCGCGGACGTTCTCCAGCATCTGACGGGCCTGGCCCTCCAGGCCGCCCTCGGCCAGTTCGCCGGTCTCGGGCACCAGGCCCAGCTGGCCCGACAGGAACACCAAATCGCCGGCGTCCACCGCCTGGGAGTACGGCCCCACAGCGGCCGGCGCCTTGGGGGAGGTGATAATCTTCTTCATCGCGAATATCCTTCCTTTCCGATTGCTGCCTGTATTGTATCACACTTCCCCCAAAAGGAAAATGAAAATTTTTTGTGAACCCCCTTGCATTGGCTGGGAATTCCGCTATAATAGGATTTAGCACTCGAGTACTTTGAGTGCTAAATGCGTGCAAAGGATGGATTCCTATGGCAAAGAAACAATTCAAGGCCGAGTCCAAGCGCCTTCTGGACATGATGATTCACTCGATTTACACCCACCAGGAGATCTTCCTGCGGGAGATTATCTCCAACGCCTCCGACGCCATCGACAAACTGGCCTACCGGAGCCTCACCGACCAGAACGTGGGCCTGAACCGCAGCGATTTCGCCATCCGGATTACCGCCGACAAGGACCAGCGGCTGCTGACCGTCTCGGACAACGGCATCGGCATGAGCCGCCAGGAGATGGAGGACAACCTGGGCACCATCGCCAAGAGCGGCTCCCTCCAGTTCAAGGAGCAGATGGAGAAGCAGGACGACGACATCGACATCATCGGCCAGTTCGGCGTGGGCTTCTATTCGGCCTTCATGGTGGCCGACGCGGTGACGGTCATCTCCAAGGCCTACGGCGCCGACGAGGCGTGGATGTGGCAGTCCTCGGGCGCCGACGGCTACACCATGACCGCCTGCGAGAAGGAGAGCGCCGGCACCGACGTCATCATGCACCTGCGCGCCGACACCGACGACGAGCAGTACAGCCGCTTCCTCGAGGAGCACACCCTGCGGGAGCTGGTGAAGAAGTACTCCGACTACATCCGCTACCCCATCCGCATGGACGTGACGAAGACGCGGGTCAAGGAGGAGACGAAGGACGCCGAGAAGCCCGAGTACGAGACGGTGACGGAGAACGAGGTCCTCAACTCCATGGTGCCGCTGTGGCAGCGGAACAAGAAGGACGTCACCGACGAGGAGTACAACCAGTTCTACAAGGAGAAGTTCTTCGACTTTGAGGACCCGGCGGCGGTCGTCCACCTGAGCGTGGAGGGCGCGGTCACGTACAAGGCCCTGCTGTACATCCCGTCGCGGGCCCCCTTCGACTTCTACACGAAGGAGTACAAGAAGGGCCTCCAGCTCTACTCCTCGGGCGTCCTCATCATGGAGAACTGCGAGGACCTGCTGCCCGACCACTTCCGGTTCGTCAAGGGCGTGGTGGACTCCCAGGACCTGAGCCTGAACATCTCCCGGGAGATGCTCCAGCACGACCGGCAGCTGAAGTTCATCGCCGCGAACCTGGAGAAGCGGATTAAGAGCGAGCTGAAGAAGCTCCTGGAGAACGACCGGGAGAAGTATGAGAAGGTCTTTGCCGCCTTCGGCCGGAACCTGAAGTACGGCCTGGTCGCCGACTACGGCGAGCACAAGGACCTGCTCTCGGACCTGATGCTCTTCTGGTCCCACCGGGAGAACAAGCTGGTGACGCTCCAGGAGTACGCCGACGCCATGGCCGAGGGCCAGCCGTACCTCTACTACGCCGCCGGCGAGAGCCGGGAGCGCCTGGCCCAGCTGCCCCAGATGGAGCGGCTCCAGGAGAAGGGCTACGACGTGCTGCTTTTGACCGAGGATGTCGATGAGTTCATCCCCCAGACCCTCCAGAAGTTTGCCGACAAGGAGTTCCGCAGCATCACCGCCGAGGACCTGGGCCTGGCCACCGACGAGGAAAAGAAGGCCATGGAGCAGAAGCAGGAGGCGGCCAAGCCGACGCTGGACTTCGTCAAGGAGACCCTGGGCGACCGGGTCAAGGAGGTGCGCCTGAGCGCGTCGCTCAAGAGCCATCCGGTGTGCCTGACGCCGGAGGCGGGGCTGAGCTTTGAGATGGAGAAGTACTTCCAGAAGGTCAACCCGGAGATGGGCCTCAAGGCCGGGCGGATCCTGGAGTTCAACCCGGAGCATCCGGCCTTTGCCGCCCTCCAGCTGGCGGTGGCCCAGGACCGGGAGAAGGCCAAGCAGTACACGGAGATCCTCTACGCCCAGGCCCTGCTCATGGCGGACCTGCCCCTGGAGAACCCCACGGCCTACACGGACCTGATTTGCTCGATGCTGAAATAACCTGCCAGGCGGGCGCGCTGCCGTTGGGCGGCGCGCCCGCGCTTTACAGGGCTGCGGCTCCGTCCCGACGGGCGGGCTGGAAAGGAGCGGAACGCTGGCGGAGTTCGGGCAGAAAACGGGCCTGCTGGAGAGGTTCCAACAGGCCCGTCTCAGACTGTCAAAAACCGCAATGCCGTGCAAGGAGACAGCATGTATCTTGCGCGGGAAAAAGCCCTCGGCAGAGTTTCGCCGCCCGCAGGCGGCGAAATAAAGTCGGAATCTGTTTTTTCCGGGGACATGCGCCTCGGAAAAAACACTTTACAGGCTCCGAGTGTGCGGCCCAACGGGCCGTGCGCGGGGGAGCCTGCATCCCCTCGCCAAAATGCCTGCATTTTGGCGACAGCGTGTCGAGTTTCTCGACACGCTGAAACGGGCCTGTTGGAGAGGTTCCAACAGGCCCGTCTGTCGCTGTTTTCAGGTGGTTCAGCCGCCGAATCCGCCGCCGCGGCCGCCGCCGCCGAAGCCTCCGCCGCCAAAGCCGCCGCCACCGCCGCCGAATCCGCCGCCGCGGCCGCCGCCGCCGAAGCCCCCGCCGCCGAATCCGCCAAAGCCGCCGCCGAATCCGCCGCCGCCAAACCCGCCGTGGTGGTCGTCACCGTGGAAGGGACCGGGGTCCCGGCGCGGGGGATGACGGGGCCGGATGGGGCCGCCGGGGAAGCGCATGGGGAAGAAAATCGGTCCCCAGAAGGGCCCCCAGAAACCGTAGCCCCCGTACCGCCGGCTGCCGACGCCCATGGAGGCGAAGACCACGGCGAGTACCAGCAGAATCACCACCAGCACCGCCACGACGCTCCCCACGCTGGGGCCGGCGTCCACCGGCTCGAGGGTGTCCTGGTACCAGGTGAACATATCCCGGTACAGCTCCGGCAGGAGGCCGTCGGCATCGCGGACGACCGACCCGCCGCCGAAGGCCCCCGTGACGATGGCCTGGAGGTCGCTGTCCACATACCGGCCGATGTCCTCGCCCGGCAGCATATACCAGTTGTCCGACGCGGCGTCCAGCAGGAGAATCATGTCCCGGCCGCTCAGCTGGCCGTCGATGGCCCGGTCATAGGCCCGCTGGGCCAGGTCGCCGCCGGCGTCGGGGTCCGTCACCAGGGCGACGATGCTGCCGTAGGCCTGGTCCATGGCGGCCATGTACGTGGCCACCTCCCGCTCCGTGTCCTCGGACAGGAGGTCCGCCCCGTCGTCAATCCAGCCCAGGTACGCCTCGTAGTTCTCCCGGCCGTAGGCCAGGGGCTCCAGGTCGGCGGCCGTCTCGTTGGGCCGGGTGACGAAGCCGTAGATGCAGCAGCCGGCAATCACCAGTACGGCAATCACCACGGCCACCGTGTGATTTTTGAAGAATTTCATCGCAACGCCCGCCTCCTCGGATGGGGAATCCCGGTCAGCCGCGGATTTCCAGCAGCTTTTCCTTCAGCTGACCCTCGATGCGCCGCAGCTCCGTCTCGGCCTCCCGGCGCTTCTGGGCCCCCTCGGTCTGAATTTTCATGACCTCGTCCAGGGTGGAGATGAGGCTCTCGTTGGTGTGCTTGAGGGTTTCGATGTCCACAATCCCGCGCTCCGAGGCCTTGGCCGTCTCCACCGTGGCCATTTTCAGCTGGTCGGCGTTCTTCCGGAGCAGCTGGTTCGTCATGTCGGTCACCTGCCGCTCGGCCTCGATGGCCTGCTGGGAGTGGTGGGTGCCCAGGGCCAGCACCATCTGGCTCTTCCACAGGGGGATGGTGTTGATGATGGTGGTCTGGATCTTCTCGGTCATGATGGTGTTGTTGTTCTGAATCAGCCGGATCTGCGGCGCCATCTGCACCGAGATGACCCGGGTCAGCTCCAGGTCATGGAGCTTCTTCTCAAACCGCTGGCAGAGGTTGGCGAAGTCGTTGGCCTTCTGGGCGTCCTCGGGGGTGCCCGAGGCCCGGGCCTTCTCCTGGAGCTGCACCAGGGTCGTGGACCGCTCCAGCTCCAGCTTCTCCTTGCCGGCCAGGATATACATGGTCAGCTGCTTGTAGTAGTTCAGGTTCTTCTCGTACATCTGGTCGAGAATGGCGATGTCCTTCATCAGGGTAATCTGGTGCTTTTCCAGCTGCTCGGTGATTTTGTCCACGTTGGCCTCGGCCTTCTCGTACTTGGCCTTCATGACCTCCACGGTCTTCGAGGCCCGGCGGAACAGGCCGAGGAAGCCCTTTTTCTCCTCCTCCTCGGCGTCGAAGCCCTTCAGCTCGACCATCAGGCCGCTGAGCATATCGCCGATTTCCCCCATGTCCTTGGTGCGGACCGAGGCCAGGGCCTCCTCGGAGAAGTCGGTGATGTTCTTCTGGGCGGCCACGCCGTACTGGAGAATCTGGGTGGAGTTGCTCAGATCAATCTGCTTGGCGAAGTCGTGGACGGCCTTCTGCTCGGCCTCGCTGAGGATGGCCATGTCGGGGCCTGCCTCGGGGGCCGGGGGCGCTGCCGGGGCCGGGGCGGCCGGAACGGCCGGCGCCTGCTCCAGGTCGGGCGTCAGGGTCAGCTGGGGAATCTTCTCATCCATGGGGCATCCTCCTTACGGTGTCTCGGGAAACTCTCCGTCCTCGGCCAGGCCCTGGCTCTTGAGGAGCTGCTCCATGACCGAAATCTCTGCGTTGATGTCCACCACATCCTTGGCAAAGAGGCTGTCCAGCTGGCGGCGGAAGGCCTTCTGGACCGTGCGGACCGTGCTGCGGATCTTTGCCATGGCCTCGGTGACGTTGCCGCCCTCCTGGGCGGGCAGGTCCTGCAGCTCCACATACCGCTCGAGCAGGCGGATGGTGGCCGGCAGGTAGTAGTTGAGGAACTGGCGGCAGCGGCGGACCTGGGTCTTGTCCGCCTCCAGCTGCTGAAAGATTTTGGCGGTCGAGCTCTCCATGTCCCGGAGGGCCTCGGAGATGGCCTCGTCGGGGATCTGTTCATCCAGCTGCCGCAGCTGGCGGACGGCCGCCCGGCCCTGGAGGATGATGTCGTCCAGTTCCTTGTCGCCGGTGTCGGGGGGCGTCTCGGGCACCTCCACCTGGACGACCTTGCCGGGGAAGGCGGCCTTCATCAGAAAATAGACCCCCACGGAGAGCGCCGCGCACAGCAGCAGCTGCCCCACCGAGTGGAGCCCGAAGAGCAGGGTGTACAGCAGCCACACGGCGGCCACGGCGTACACCGGCGCGGCGGAGGGACGGCGGACAGATTTCATAGGCTTCACCATCGTTTCCTTTTTTGGCTATGGTCACTCTCATCTTACCGCCATTCGCCCCGGAAGTCAAGGCGGATGGTCGTTGACACCCGCCGGGGGAGTGGCTATAATAATGATAGAAAAAAGCTGTCCATGCGCCCAATGGGGCCGCCCCGGAGGGCGGCCCCTATCTGAAGCGGCCGGCGGGAGGCTGCGCGGGAGTCGAGAGCCGCCCCGCTCCCTGGGCCGCATACCCAATCCTATGCGGGTTCGGGCCGCCATGTGACAAATTTCGAGCCGGGAGGTCCCCCACGTTATGAGCATTGTTGCCCCATCCATTCTCTCCGCCGACTTCGGCAATCTTGAGCGGGAGCTGCACACCCTTCGGGAAAGCGGCGCCGATTACGTCCACTTTGACGTCATGGACGGCCTGTTCGTTCCCAACATCTCCTTCGGCCTGCCGGTCCTGGAGCGGGTCCGGCAGCTGACGGACCTGGTGCTGGACGTCCACCTGATGATTGACCGGCCGCTCCGGTATGTGGAGCGGTTCTGCAAAGCCGGCGCCGACATCGTCACGGTCCACGTGGAGGCCGACACCCCGGAGAACGTCCGCGCGGCCCTGGAGGCTGTCCGCAACTGCGGCAAGGTGCCGGCGGTGTGCCTGAAGCCGGCCACCGAGGCCGCGGCGGCGCTGCCGTATCTCGACCTGTGCGGCCTGGTGCTGGTGATGACGGTGGAGCCGGGCTTCGGCGGCCAGTCGTTCATGGCCGACATGATGCCCAAGGTCACCCAGCTGCGCCGGGCCATCACCGAGCGGAAGCCCGGCTGCCGGCTGGAGGTGGACGGCGGCGTGAACCTGGAGACGGCGCCGGTCTGCACGGCGGCCGGGGCGGACGTCCTGGTGGCCGGCAGCGCCTATTTCCACGCCGCGGACCGCGCGGCCTTCGTCTCGTCGCTCCATGCCCTCTGAGTGTTCCCCGAAAGGAGGCCTTTCATGAATTACCGCGGCTTGCAGCGGGCCGCCCGCCAGTGCCTCCGGGACAGCGGGGACCATCCGCGGCGGCTGACGCTGCTGTTCCTTCTGTGCCTCTACGGAGTGCTGGTCTGCACCGACGCGGTGTCCTGGGTGCTGGAGCTGCGGCTGGCCGGCAGCGGCGGCACGGGCTTCCACAGCGTCGAGGCGGCGGCCCGGGTGGACCTGGCGGTGTTCGTCATGACGCTGCTCTACGGGGCCTTCAACCTGATTTGGAGCGCCGGATACATCGTGTTCGCCCTGCGGCTCAGCCGCCGGCAGCCGGTGCGCTTCCGGACCTTCGCCGAGGGCTTCCGGCAGGTGGGCCGGGTGCTGGCCGTGCAGCTGCTTCAGGCGCTGCTGGTTCTCCTGTGGAGCCTGCTGCTGGTGGTCCCCGGCATCGTTGCCGCCTACCGGTACAGCATGGCCCTGTACATCGTGGTGGACGACCCTGAAATCTCGGTTCTGGAGGCCCTGGCCGTCTCCTCGCGGATTACCTACGGCCACAAGCTGGAGCTGCTGATGCTGCACCTCCACTTCCTGTGGTACTACCTGCCCGGGATTTTGGCCACGCTGGCGGCCCAGGCCTACAACTACGGCCTGCTGGCCGACTGGTGGTATACGGCGAACGGCTACGGGGCGATGTACCTGGTGACCCTGCTGGTGCCGCTGGCCATGGACGCCGTCGGCATGGCCTACGCCCAGACCACCTGGGCCCACGCCTACAACTGGCTGCTCTCCCTGGACCGCGCCCAGCGGGAGGAGGTCCGCAGCTACCGGTTCCCCAACCAGATGTAATCGCGGCTGCCCGCCCCATCTTTGGGAGCGGGCAGCTGTTTGCGCTGGTATGGGCCGGCGGGCAAAAAAAGAAGCGCCTGCCGGCGCTTTTTTGCTGGAAAATCCTTGACAGGGGAGGGGCGCTGTGTTACAATACTTACCCATACTGCCCACCTATCGCCAATGGGCCTTCTCCCTGTCTACTGCGTGTAGTATACCACGGCGCGGCCCGGGAATCAAGGTGCAGTGTGCAGAAAAGTGAAAACGCATCCGGGCGTATCTAAAATAGGACGACCAAAGAACCGAGAGCCGGCCGGTGGCCGCGAGAGAAAGGCAGTGATGACCCACCATGGAGATGGTCAAGGACGTGCAGTACGGCAGGACCATGCGCAAGAGCTATGCCAAGCACGACGACATCCTGGAAATCCCCAACCTGCTGAAGATTCAGAAGGACTCGTACCAGTGGTTCCTGAAGGAGGGGCTGCGGGAGGTGTTCCGGGACGTGGACACCATCACCGACTACACCGGGAACCTGGAGCTGTCGTTCCTGGATTACAGCATGGACGACAAGCCCAAGTACTCGGTGGAGGAGTGCAAGGAGCGGGACGCCACCTACGCC
>CAJFNZ010000139.1 GCA_904395905.1 uncultured Oscillospiraceae bacterium
AGGTGGCAGGGGGCCGGGGGACAGCGTCCCCCGGTCGCCCGCCGCAGCGGGCGAAATCCCCCCGCGCCCAAGGGGCGCGGTCTGCTTAGCCCCAAACAGCGCAGGAGGGGGTCCGGGGGGAACCGCGTCGGGGCAAAGTCCGTTCATCTCCGTTTCCGCCTGGCGGCGAAAACTGCGTTCACTCCCTTGCCCCTCCTTCTCCCCACGGGACTGGCGTCCCGCGGGGGCCCCGTTTTGCAAAGTCCGTTCAGCTCCGTGACCGCCGGGCGGTTACGTCCGGATCCGGAACGTCCGCGGCGCGTACCGGTACACCAGCGCGCAGGCCACGGCACAGTAGACGACGCAGAAGACCAGGCACAGCACGCCGAACACCAGCGTATCCATCCGCGCCTGCATCAGCAGCAGGCACACGAAGTACGTCGCGCTGGTCACCAGCCGGTAGGTGCCGCCCTTCAGCTCCGTGGCGGCGTTGTAGGGCTGGAGCAGATAGTAGATGGTCAGATAGTGGACCGAAAAGAAGACGCTCATGGCCGGCGGGGCCAGCAGCAGCACCAGGCTGTCCCGGAGGCTGCCGCCGGAGAGGGCCAGGATCCCGCCCAGGCCGGCGCCCAGCACCGACGCCGGCAGCAGGTTGACCTTGACAATCTCCCCCAGCCGCAGCGCGAAGAGCCGCAGGACCATCCGGGGCTCCTTGAAAAAGGGATACGTCAGCAGCGAGCAGTCGCAGTTGCGGTACAGGGCCTGGGTGAAGCTGCTGCCGCGGTTCAGGGCGTAGAGGATGAAGACGAAGTAGGGCAGCCACTGGCTGAGCAGTTCGCGGGCCGCCTCGGCCGCCGCCGGCGACAGGAGGACGGCCGCAAATCCCGCCGCCGCCAGGGCGGACAGCACCGCCGTCTGCCGCAGGGCCGGCCGCCAGAGGATCCGCCGGTGGCGGCGGATGAACAGCTCGTTGAGATAGGCGAAGCCCGCCTTCCGGCTGGTGATGCCGCTGTCCAGGGAGATGGCCTTGCGGCTCTGCTGCCGGAGCAGGTCCGTGGTGCTCTGGGTGCCGGGCATGGCGTCGAAGAGCAGCTGCTTGTACATGGCAAAATACTGCCGGAAGGACAAAATTTTCCCCTGGCACACGAGGCCCGCCAGGGCCACCGCGCCCAGCGTGCAGCCGGAGGCGGCCAGGGGCAGCGTCCGGCCCAGGGCCGGCAGGCCGTAGGCCAGGGCCAGGAGGAACAGCGCCCCGACGGCGGTCCAGGTCTTGAGGCGGTTCTCATTGTAGGGATAGCCCTTCCGCTCGAAGTCCCACAGCGACCAGGCCGCCACCACGGCCTTGGCCCCGACGATGTACAGCGGAATCAGCAGGCACAGCCCCGCCGGCACGCCGCAGCCCCGGGCGGCGAACCACGCCGTCGGGAACAGGCCCAGCAGCTGCTTGGCCGTGGCGTAGCCGTACTGGACCAGCGTGTACTGCCGGGCGTCCATCCGCAGCAGCAGCATGGCGTAGTATTTGTCCCGGGTGGGGTCGAAGAGATAGGTGTTGAAAAAAGCGCCGATAACGGTCAAAAACAGCAGGATGTGGAGGAAATTGGCCGCCGGGTCCCCGGGCAGCCAGCCGGCGGCGGCGCCCACCATCCATCCCAGGTACAGGGCCTTCCAGAGGAAGATGCCGGCCAGCTCCCAAATCAGGGAGAGGACGGCCGCCAGGACTCGGGGCCAGCGGGCCCCGTAGAGGCGGACGGGCAGCAGGCGCTTGACCAGCGGAATCTGCCGGAGGGCGTACAGGATGGCGTTGATTTGGTAGGTGTTCCGCAGAGCGAAGGCGATGCGCAGCGTCTTACCCACGGCCGTCCTCCTCCCGCAGGGCGTCGAGGATCCGGGCCTTGAAGTCCGCGTCGTCCAGGGTTTCCCGGGCAATGGGCTCCAGGACGCCCCGGTGGAGCAGGACAATCTCGTCGCACAGGTCCATGGCCAAATCGAGCAGATGGGTGGAGACAATCAGCACCCGGCCGTCCCGCTGGCGGCGGAGGAGGGCCTTCATCTCCTCGGCCACCACCACGTCCAGGGAGGTCAGCGGCTCGTCCAGCAGCAGCACCGGCGGCTGAAGAATCAGGTAGACGAGCATCTGCATCTTGTTTTTCATGCCGTGGGAGTAGTCCTTGAGCAGCTTGTCCCGGTCGGCCGGGGCGATGGCCACCCAGTCCAGGTAGGCGTCCAGGTCCAGGACCTGGGGGAGCCGCGCCCGGTGGATGTCCAGCAGGAACTTCAGGAACTCCCGCCCCGTCAGGAACTCGGGCACCGTGGGCGTGGAGAGGACGTAGCCCACGTCGTCGGCGGTCACTTCCCGGCGCACGCCGTCCTCCTCCAGGAAGAAGCTGCCGCCGTCCGCCGTCAGGTCCCGGTTGAGGCAGTTGAACAGGGTTGTCTTGCCGGCGCCGTTCCGACCGAGGAGGCCGTAGATCCGGCCGCTCTCGAAGGTCCCCGAGACGTCCCGGAGGACCTCCTGGGTGTCAAAGCGCTTTTGCAGGTGGTCGATGACAAAGTGCATGGCCGCTCCTTCCGCCGCGTCCCGCGGCGTTTTTCATGGGATTTGGAAAGGATCCTTTCCATCCCAGAGCATACCACAGGCGGGTGCGCCGGTCAAGACTGACTTGCCGCCGCACCCGCCGGAATTTGCCCGATATTCAGAAAACCGCCGCCGGGTCAGGCGCCCCGGACGAACTCGTGGTAAATGGCCTGGAGGGCCGCGGTGTAGTCGCTCTCGCTGACGCCGACGATGATGTTGTTCTCGCCGGAGCCCTGATCGATCATGCGGATGTTGATGTCCCGGTCGGCGATGGACGTCAGCACGCGGCCGGCGGTGCCCTTGTTGCGGACCATACCCCTCCCAACAATGGCGATGAGGGCGATGTCGTCCTCGATGGTCACGGAGTCGGCGTTGGCGTCCCGGAAGATCCGGCCGATGATGGCGTCCTTGCAGGGGGCGATGGCGGCGGTGGCCACGACGACCGACATGGTGTCAATCCCCGTGGGCGCGTGCTCAAAGGAGATGCCGAAGTCCTCCAGCACGTTGAGGACCTTGCGGCCGAAGCCGACCTCGGTGTTCATCCGGTCCTTCTCGATGGTGATGGAGGAGAAGCCCTTCCGGCCGGCCACGCCGGTGATGACGGTGTCGGAGAACCGGTCGGACTGGGGCACAATCATCGTGCCCGGGTCCTCGGGGGCGTTGGTGTTGCGGATGTTGATGGGGATGCACGCCTCCCGCACCGGGAAGATGGCCTCCTCGTGCATGACCGTGGCGCCCATGTAGGCCAGCTCCCGCAGCTCCCGGTAGGTGATTTCCTCGATGACCCGGGGATTCTCCACAATCCGGGGGTCGGCCATGAGCATCCCGGAGACGTCGGTCCAGTTCTCGTAGATGCTGGCCTCGGCGGCCCGGGCGACGATGGCGCCGGTCACGTCGGAGCCGCCGCGGGAGAAGGTCTTGATGGTGCCGTTGGGCATGGAGCCGTAGAACCCGGGCACCACGGCGTACTCGGCCTCGGCCAGCAGGGCGGCCAGGGCCTTGTAGGTGTGCTTGTCGTCGAAGGTGCCGTTCTCGTTGAAGAAGATGCCGGCCTCGGCGTCGATGAAGGCAAAGCCCAGGTACCGGGCCAGAATCAGGGAGTTCAGGTACTCGCCCCGGCTGGCCACGTAGTCCTTGCCGGCGTGGTGCTCGATGGCCATCCGGATTTTGCGGAACTCCGCGTCCAGGGACAGGTCCAGCCCCAGCTCGGCCACGATGCCGTTGTACCGCGCCTCGATTTTGGCGAAGGCGTCCTCGATGTTCTCCTTCCGGGCCGCCAGGTCGAAGCAGTCGTAGAGCATATCGGTGACCTTGATGTCCTCGGGGAACCGCTTGCCCGGGGCCGAGGCCACCACGTACCGCCGGGACGGGTCGGCCCGGACGATGGCCGCCACCTTCCGGAACTGCGCGGCGTCCGCCAGGGAGCTGCCGCCGAATTTCAGAACTTTCGTCTCCATAGGGGTTTCTCCTCACTTCTGTTGTGTATGTCGTTGGGGGTTCGCCGAAATCTGGCACAGCCGGGGAGGAAGCCGCCGGTTACAGCATATGCGCCAGCAGCTCTTCCCGGGGCAGGGGGCTCAGGTCCGCCGGGGCGATGTCGAAGATGGTCTGGCAGCCGGTCACGCCCCGGCCGGCCATCTTCATCGCCGCCCGGGCGCAGGCCACCAGCACGCTGGAGGTGAACTCCGGGTTGGAGTCCAGCGTCAGCTTGTACTCGATGGTCTCGTGGTGCTCCCGGTTCCAGCCGGTGACGCCGCTGCGGATGACGCTGCCGCCGTGGGGCAGGCCGCTGTGGTCCCGCCGCATCTCCTCGGCGGTGATGAACTCCACGGTGGTGTCGTACTCGTCGAAGTAGTTGGGCATGGTCTTGATGGCCGTCTCGATGGCGGCCTTGTCGGCGCCCTCCTCGGCCACCACGTAGCAGTAGCGGGTGTGCTTCTCGCGGGTGGTCAGCTCCGGGTTCTCGCCCCGGCGGACCCGCTCGAGGGCCTCGGGCACGGGAATCGTGTACTGCCGGGCGTCCAGCACGCCGGGGAGCCGCCGCACGGCGTCCGAGTGGCCCTGGCTGACGCCGCGGCCCCAGAAGGTGTAGTCCTTCCCCTCGGGCAGGATGGCCGAGGCGTACAGGCGGTTCACCGAGAACAGGCCCGGATCCCAGCCCATGGAGATGAAG
>CAJFNZ010000140.1 GCA_904395905.1 uncultured Oscillospiraceae bacterium
ACCGAGTATTTTCAAATGGTGCCGCTGACCGGGATCGAACCGGTACGGTGTTGCCACCGAGGGATTTTAAGTCCCTTGCGTCTGCCAATTCCGCCACAGCGGCCTGTGGCACGTGTTATCTTACCATATTTCCGGCCGGAGCGTCAAGGCCCCGTCCCGGAGATTTCCCCGCGGACAGGCCTGTCGAACGTTGACAAAGGCGGTCGTCCTTCCTTATAATAGAGACAGTTGGATGACGTCTCAGTTTGCCCCGCACGGTCGGGGCAGCGGCCTGGAAAGGAGCCGTCCATGGCAGATTGGAACGCCTACACCCCGCAACGCAGCCCCGAAGCGCCCTGGGAGGTCCCCCAGCGGAAACGCGGCGGCTTTCTCCGGCGGTACTGGGGCCTGCTGGCCGCCGTCGCAGCCGCAGTGCTGGCGGCCGTCCTCCTGGGCGGCCCGCTGATGGCCCGGCTGATGCCGGTGCGGACCATCGGCCGCAGCCTGGCCGCCACCGCCGAGGACATCCAGGCCCGGCTGGAGCAGTCCCCCTACCATGCCCTGCGCCTGTTCGGACAGGCGCTGCTGGAGGGAGAGGCCGGCCTGCAGTGGACCCGCGAGGACAGCGACGGCCGGCAGAGCGCCCGGCTGACGCTGACCAGCGACTGGTCCCGCCACGCCCTGGCCCTGGCCGGCGCGCTGGAACAGGAGAACCAGTCCGCGGAAGGGCAGCTGTATCTGAGCAGCCGGGAGGCCGCCTTCACCGTTTCCGGCCTGGACGGCTGGTACGGCGCCGCCTTCTCCAGTTTCGATGCGGACCTGCGGGCCTCCGCCCTGGAGCTGACCGACGAGGAAATCGCCGCCGCCTCCGCCTCCATGGAACAGCTGGCCACCCTGATGGAGCTGGACGTCGCCGGCCTGGCCGAGGAGGTCTCCCAGCTCTACACGGATTTCCTGGACGGCCTGGAGTTCTCCCAGCGCCGGGAAACCGCCGCCGTGGGCGGCCGGGAGCTGGACTGCACGGTCCTGACCGCTCCGGTGGACGAGGAAGACCTGTCGGCGGCCATGCTGCGGTATTTTGACTGCTTCACCGGGGACGACGCCCTGGAGGCGCTGGCCGTCCAGTCGATGGCCGCCGGCGGCCTCTCCCCGGAGGAGGCCCAGGCCTCCTACCGCCGGCAGCTCCGGGAGAGCCGGGCGCAGTGGGCGGCCCTGCTCGACTCCATGACGTGCGACATGACCCTCGCCTACTACCTCCACGGCGGCCGTGTAGTCCTCTGCCGCTGGGAGGGCTCCATGGCGGTGGACGGCGCGCCCCTGGCGCTGCAATGCACCCTGGACCTGGGCGAAGACCCCCAAACCGACGACTGGCGCCTCTCCCTGGCGCTGTCCCAGGACACCGGCGCCGTGCTGTCCCTGGACGCGCAGTTCCGGAGCGCCAGTGACGCGCATCGCTACGCCGGCATCCTGACCGCCACCGTGGACGACGGTTCCGGCCCGGAGACCCTGGAGCTGGACACCATCTGGGACCGGGAAAGCGGCGACTTGACCTTCACGCTCCGGGACGGGGCCGGCTCCCATACGGCCGCCTGCCGCCTGCTGGTGGACGGGGACGCCTGCGCCTTTGCCGTCACGGGTATCGGCGGCGGCACCGCCGACCTGGTGCTCACCGCCAACGCCCGCGCCGACCTGGAGGCCCCGGCCTATGTGCCGCTGGACCAGTGGGACGAGGCCGTGCTGTCCCGTCTGGAGCAGGCGTTCCGCCAGCTGAGCAATCCGCCGGAGGAGGCGCTCCTGCTGGAGCGGCGCGCCCGTTCGGATACACCCTGGATTCATTCCTAGTATTATCGCATTGAGGAGGAGAAACCATGGCAAGATTCTGCACCTATTGCGGCAAACCCCTGCCGGAGAGCGGCCAGTGCGACTGCGAGGCCTCGGCGGCCGCCCACGCCGCCCAGGAGACTGCCGCACCGCCGGCCAGCCCGGCGGAGACGCCGAAGCCGGCTGAACCGGCGGCCCAGGCAGCGCCGGAAGCGCCGGCCGCTGAGGAACCGGCCGCCCCCGAGGCGCCGCCCACGCCGGAAGCGCCGCCTGCCAATCCGGAGCCCGACCAGACGCCGCCGGGAGCCGGCCCGCAGCCCAATTACCAGGCGGCCCCCGAGGCCCAGTCCGCCTCTCTGGGGGACAATGCCTACGTGAAAAAGACCAAGGCCGCCGTCGGCCAGACCGGGCCGTTTGTCAAGGAGTACCTCCGGGATCCGGCGGCCGCCACCCTGCGGGCCCTGCGGGAGAAGAACCGCTCCCTGGCCGTCGTGCTGATGGTGGCCAACGCCGTCGTGACCGGCCTGCTGCTGTTCGTCTGCTACGCCCGGGTGGCCGGGGAGTTCCGGGAGATCCTCTGGGACTGGTCCGGCCGCGTATCCGTGGAGGTGCCGTTCTTCTCGATGTTCCTGCTGGGCATCGTCCTGGCGGCGGTGGTGTACTTCCTGGCGGCGCTGGGCCTGTTCGCCCTGATGCGGCTGCTGAAGGTCCGGGTGCGGCTCTCCCACGCCTTCCTGGCTATGGGCGTCAACAGCGTTTTCTGCACGGTGTGCCTGGTGCTGGCGCTGATTCTGGCGGCCATCGGCTGGGCCGGCGGCGTGGCCCTGGCCCTGCTGCTGACGGCGGTGGTCTTCCTGGTGACGATGGTGCTGCTGGCGACCAAGGTCTTCGGCGCCTCGGCCGCCGGGCGGATGCTGCCGGTGACGGCGCTGGTGCTGGCCGTGGTGCTGGCCCTCAGCTGCTGGCTGGGCAGCCGGATTGCCCTGGGCGCCGGCGAATCCATCCGCGTGGACGGGTACCGCATCGGCGACGCCATGGAGGACCTGATGGACCTGGACGTGGAGGACATCCTCGGCAGCCTGATGGGTGTGGGTTACTACTGGTAAATCAAAGCCGCGAGTCCCCCGATGCAGCCGCATCGGGGGACTCGTTTATATTCAGGGCCTCAGGCCGTCTTGCCCAGCCGCAGGACGCCGTTGAGGATGCAGACCAGCAGGCCGACGCAGCCCACCAGGATCCCCGGCACCAGGTACCCCGCGCCCCAGACCATGGTCAGGCACATGCCCACGCCGAGGACCAGCGCCCCGGCAATGCCCACGGCGTAGGCCAGCAGCGCCTTGCCGTTGACGGACACCGCCCCCTTGCCGGAGGCCCGGCGGGCCGCCACAAAGGCCAGGAACAGCAGCACCAGGCCCGCAATGCCCACGGCCAGGCCGAAGGTTGTGACCGTCTGGAGGCAGTTCACCAGGCCGATGCCCAGCCCCAGGGCCCCCACCAGGCCCAGAAACACCGCCAGGACATGGAGGCCGGTCGGATGGGGCGCGCCCTTGCCGGACGCCTTCCGGCTGACGGGCCAGATGGCCGCCACCGTGACGAGGCCGATGGCCGCCAGGATGACGCCGGGGGGAAAGGCATTCCACTCCGGGAGCAAACACATACACAGCCCGATGGCCAGCAGGAGGCCGCCCACCGTACCCATCACAGAAATCGCCGCAAGCGCACTTTTTTTCATCACAACGCTACCTTCCTTTCACGGTTTCCGCCCGGTCAGCGGGCTTCCTGCTTGTCCTCGGACGACGCTTCCCGGCGCTCCAGGAAGGCGTCCACAAAGGCCTTCTCCACTTTCTTGTAGCCGTTCACGGCGCCCTGCTCCACGTTCTTGTAGGCCCCGACGACGGCGTCCTCCACTTTTTGGTACGTCCCGACCACCGCGTCCTCCACCTTCTGATAGGCGCCGGCCACGGCCTCCTCCACCTTTTGGGGGGTCTTCCACTGATACTCGCTCATTGTCACACGCTCTTTCCGAATTTGGATTTCGGGGTCTGCACCCCGGATTTCTGAGGATATCTTACCGGGGGACTGTGGCCGTTGTGCTGCGGTTTTGTTGCGGAAATGTGAAAATGCGCCGCCTCCTCAGGGGGAGACGGCGCATGGCTGGGGCCGCTACCGGCGCACCACGGAGATCCGCTGACGGACGTGCTGGCCGCTGACGGCCTCGTCCACCATGGCGATGGCGTAGTCGGCGTAGCTGATGACGCTCTCGCCGGCCTCGCTGAGGGTCAGCTCCTCGCCGCCGAGGCGGTAGCTGCCGGTGCGCGCGCCCTCGGCCTGGAAGTCGGCGGCGGGGCTGAGGAACGTCCACCGAACGTCCTCCCGTGTCCGCAGCTCCTCCAGCGCTTTGCCCTGCGCCCGTGCCAGGGGCTTGAAGGCATCCGGGAAGTCCGGGCCGTCCATCACCTGGGCCGTGTGCTCCGGGTTGACGTACAGGCTGCCGGCACCGCCGACCACCAGCAGGCGCGTCTCACTGCCGCTGAGGAGGTCGCACAGGTGCTTCAGCGAGGTGCTGTGCTGGGGCAGGGTCTCCTCCGTCCAGGCGCCGAAGGCGTCGATGACCACGTCGAATCCGCGGAGGTCCTCGGCCGTCAGGTCGAAGAGGTCCTTCCGGAGCACCTGCTTGGCCTCGGTCCGGTTCTCCCCCCGGACCACCGCGGTCACGTCCAGTCCCCGGCGCAAAGCCTCGCGGACAATCCACTGGCCGGCCTTTTCGTTGGCGCAAATCACTGCAAGTTTCATGGTGGATTCCCCCGTTGTTCTTCTGGTGCGGCCGGACTGCGGCCGCACGATGGTGATTGGTTCAGGGTTCTGCGCCGCCCGCGGGGCGGCGGGGTGGGACGGCCACCTGCGCAGTGGTGCGTCCCCGCTGAAAACGGCTTGCCATTTCCCCTTGACACCGTTATAATAGAGCCGTACCGAGAATTTGTAAAGTAAGCACTTTTTTGTAGTGTAGTTACCTTTTAGAAACGATTGGAGGGATTCTCTGTGGAAGACCTAAAAGCCATCGCCGCCGTGCCGGCCCGGGAGCTCCCCGCCTGCCCGGTGGAGACGACGCTGACGCTGATCAGCGACAAGTGGAAGGTGCTGATTCTGCGGGACCTGATGCCCGGGACGAAGCGCTTCGGAGAGCTGAAGCGGTCCATTGGCTCGGTGAGCCAGAAGGTCCTGACGGCCCAGCTGCGCCAGATGGAGGAGAGCGGCCTGCTGACCCGGACGGTCTACGCCGAGGTGCCGCCGCGGGTGGAGTACACGCTGACGGAGCTGGGTCGGAGCCTGAAGCCCGTGCTGGACGCCATGTGGAACTGGGGCGAGGCCTACCAGGCCCAAAACCGCGCCGCCCTGTAACGGACAAAGCAAAACGCCGGCTCACAGCAGGAGCCGGCGTCCTTTTTCGCAGATCTCGTCAATTTCATCGTACTTCTTTTCCATCAGCGCTTCGACCACCCGCGTCCGCCGCCGCACCCGCCAGCGGTAGAGGAACACCGGGACAATCCACCCGGCGAAGCCGGGCAGGGCCAGCACAATGGCCAGGGGAACCAGCGGCGGCTCGTGGGTGGCGGCAAAGGTCGCGCCGGCCAGAAAGGCTGTGCCCACCAGCCCGACCAGAATGGCCGAGAGCATGGCCGAGGCGGTCTTCGACTGCTCCAGCTCCTCCAGCTCGCGGACGCAGGCCTCGAAGTGCCGCTGGAGCCGCGTCAGCTCCGTGCGGTTGAGGATCTTCCGCTCCCGCTTGAGCACCCACTTCCCCTTGCCGTGGGCCGGCGGCTCCGGCGTGTGCTCGTCGATGCGCCAGCCGAAGCTGGGATAGCAGTCCAGGCAGAGGTGGACATACTCCCCGTCGGCAGGCAGCTCCTTGTACTCGTACCCGACGAAGGCGGCCCCGTCCTCCCGGATTTCATTCATGTTGCACCGCTCCTTTTCCGCTGGGATGGTTCGCCGGGCCCGCCGGCAGGCGGACCGTGAACGTGCTGCCCGCCCCCGGCTCGCTGGCCACGGAGATGGCGCCCCCCACCATCCGCACGATGCGCAGCACCAGAGCCAGGCCCAGGCCGTTGCCCTCGGTGGCGTGGGAGGTGTCTCCCTGGTAGAATTTGTCGAAGATGTGGCGGATGGTCTCCTCGTCCATGCCGCAGCCGGTGTCGGAGACCGAGACCTCCACCGCGTCGGCCGTGGAGGTCTGCCGCAGCGTCACCGCGCCGCCGGGCTCGGTGAACTTGACGGCGTTGGAGAGCAGGTTGTTCCAGACCAGCTCCAGCAGGCTGGCGTCGGCCTCGACGACGGCCCGGTCCTCCAGCTCCGCGGTGAACTCGATGCCCTTCTCCTCCCACCGGTCCTCGAAGAGCAGGGCGCACTCGGCCAGCTGGGCGCACACGTCGTAGGGCTCCATCTTGGGCTGGATTTCCTGCTTTTCCAGTTTGTTCAGCTTCAGCAGATTCGTAATCAGGTCCGTCAGGCGGCGGGCGTACCGCTCGATGGCGTCCACGTACTCGGCCCGCTTCGCCGGCGGCAGCGTCTCGTCCCGCAGCAGCTGGGCGGTGTTCTGAATCACCGCCAGGGGCGTCTTGATTTCGTGGGAGACGTTGGAGAAAAAGTCGGTCTTCAGCGTCTCAATGCTCCCCAGCTCCGCCACCATCTTGTTGAAGTCGAGTATCATCGCGTCCAGATAGTCCAGCTTGTCGGCGGTGTGGTACGGCGGGACGTAGACCGAGAAGTCCCCCTCGGCCACCTGTCGCGTGGCCTCCGCCAGGGCCTGCATGGGCTTTTCGTAGGTGTTGCGCATCAGGTACCGCGTCAGCAGCGTCATACTCAGGGACACCAGCGCCCAGTACAGCAGAACGACGTGCACCAGCACCATCTCGCTGCGCGTCAGGGCCTGGACCAGCAGAATCAGCCCCACGTGGACGCCCGACGCCGCCAGAAGGCCGCCGAAAATCACCGCGAACAGGGACAGGGGAAACCGGCTGATGCGCACCAGGCCGTAGGCCGAGTCCCGCATCCGCCTCATTTCAGCACCGCCTTGTAGCCCAGGCCCCGGACGGTCTTGATTTCAAAGCCGTCGCAGCCGGAGAACTTGTCCCGCAGCTTCGTGATGTAGACGTCCACCGCCCGGAGGCTGGCGTCGCTGTCCACGCCCCAGAACTCGTCCATCAGCTGGGCGCGGGTGAAGGTCTTCTTCGGGTAGGAGAGCAGCTTGTAGAGGATGTGGAACTCCCGGGTCGTGACGGCCACCTCCTCCCCGTCCACCTCGGCCGTCAGGCCGTCGGCGTCGAGGACCAGGTTGCCCACGG
>CAJFNZ010000141.1 GCA_904395905.1 uncultured Oscillospiraceae bacterium
CCCTGACGAGTGCGTGGCCATCGGCGCCGCCATCCAGGCCGGCGTGCTGGGCGGCGACGTCAAGGGCCTGCTGCTCCTGGACGTCACCCCGCTGAGCCTGGGCATTGAGACCATGGGCGGCGTGTTCACGAAGCTCATCGAGCGGAACACCACCATCCCCACGAAGAAGAGCCAGATCTTCTCCACCGCCGCCGACAACCAGACATCCGTCGAGGTCCACGTCCTCCAGGGCGAGCGGGAGATGGCTGCCTACAACAAGACGCTGGGCAAGTTCCAGCTGACCGGCATCGCCCCGGCGCCCCGCGGCGTGCCGCAGATTGAAGTCACCTTCGACATCGACGCCAACGGCATCGTCAACGTCTCCGCCAAGGACCTGGGCACCGGCGCCGAGCAGAAGATTACGATTACCGCCTCCTCGAACCTCTCCAAGGAGGACATCGACAAGGCTGTCAAGGAGGCCGAGCAGTACGCCGCCGAGGACAAGGCCCGCCGGGACGAGGTGGACACCCGCAACGCCGCCGACCAGGTCATCTACCAGACGGAGAAGACCCTCAAGGACGTGGGCGACAAGGTGTCGGCTTCCGACAGGGCCCCGGTCGAGGCCGCGGTGGAGAAGCTGAAGGAGGCCGTCAAGGGCACCGACGTGGCCGTCATCAAGGCTGCCACCGACGAGGTCCAGAAGGCCCTGAGCGCTATCGGCGAGAAGATCTACCAGAGCACGTCCCAGCAGCAGGCCGGCGGCCAGGATGGCCCCGCGGCCGGCGGTGCGGCCCCGAACCAGGGCGGCAACGACGGCGTGGTGGACGCCGACTACGAGGTTGTGGACGACAACTGATTGGAGCCCGCGCAGCCCCCGAGCCTCGGCCCGGGGGCTGTAAAGTGAGAGACGTATCACCGAATCAGAGGTGAATTGCATGGCGAACGAAAAGAAACGAGATTACTATGAGGTCCTGGGCGTGGAGAAGAGCGCCTCGGACGCGGAACTGAAAAAGGCGTACCGGAAGCTGGCCATGAAGTATCACCCGGACCAGAACCCCGGCGACAAGGCGGCCGAGGAGCGGTTCAAGGAGGTCAACGAGGCCTACGAGGTCCTCTCGGACCCGGAGAAGAAGGCCCGTTACGACCAGTACGGCTTTGCGGGCGTGGATCCAAACTTCAACCCCGGCTTCACCGGCGGCGAGGGCGGCTTTGGCTTCGGCGACCTGGGCGACATCTTCGGCGACTTCTTCAGCGGCTTCAGCGGCTTCGGCGGCGGTTCGTCGGCCCGGCGCAACGCCCCGCAGAAGGGCCAGAACATCATGGCCCAGGTGGAGATTACCTTTGAGGAGGCGGCCTTCGGCGTCGAGAAGGAGGTCACCGTCGGCGTGGTGGAGGACTGCTCCAAGTGCCACGGCACCGGCTGCGCCAACGGCGCTTCGCCGGAGACCTGCTCGACGTGCCACGGCACCGGCACGGTGCGCACCACCCGCCAGACGGCCTTTGGCACCTTCACCCAGCAGACGGCCTGCCCCAAGTGCGGCGGCACCGGGACCATCATCCAGGATCCCTGCCCCACCTGCCGGGGCAAGGGCAAGGTCCGGCGGAACAAGAAGCTGTCGGTCCAGATCCCCGCGGGCATCGACGACGGCCAGAGCGTCCGCATCCGCGGCGAGGGCAACGTGGGCAGCAACGGCGGCCCGCGGGGCGATTTGCTCGTCACGGTTTCGGTGCGCAGGCACGAGCTGTTCCAGCGCGACGGGGCCAACGTCCTGTGCCAGATGCCCATCTCCTTCACCCAGGCGGCGCTGGGCGCGGACATCGAGGTCCCGACCCTTGACGGCAAGGTCCGTTACCACATCCCCGAGGGGACGCAGACCGGCACCACCTTCCGCCTCAAGGGCAAGGGCATGTACTACGTCGGCTACAAGACCCGCGGCGACCAGTACGTCACCGTCGTCGTTCAGACGCCCGCCAACCTGACCAAGGAGCAGAAAGAGCTTCTGCGCAAGCTGGAATCCCCCGACGAGGAGGACGCCCACCCAAAACGAAAAGGGTTTTTCGAAAAGCTGAAGGATGGTGATTTTTAGTCTTCAATACACAGCTGCGGTGGCTCATCGTCGGGGCAAAGTCCGCTCGGCTCCGTTTCCACCTGCGGGCTGACGCCCTCCGGTGAAAACTGCGCCCGCTCCCTTGCCCCTCCTCTCCCCACGCGACCCGCTGGCGCTGGGCTCGCGTGGGGCCCCCATTTGTTCCCGCCTACGGGCAGCGTAATCAAAGTTTTCGCCCGCCTTTTTCAAAAGGCG
>CAJFNZ010000142.1 GCA_904395905.1 uncultured Oscillospiraceae bacterium
CACCAGAGCGAAGCCCTCGGGGACCTTCTCCATGTAGTCCCCGTGGCTCATCCAGGAGACGCCCTGGGCCGGCAGGCCCCGGAAGAGGCGGCAGCTGGTGTCGTAGTACGTCTCGGTCTTGCCGTACTCCCGCGCCGAGTCGTCGGTGGCCGCCGTGACGCGGCCGCCCAGGTTGTGGGCCATCAGCTGGCAGCCGTAGCAGATGCCGAGAATCGGCACCCCCCAGGTGAAGATCTCCGGGTCCACCTGGGGCGACGCCGGGTCGTAGACGCTGTTGGGACCGCCGGTGAAGATGATGCCGATGGGCTCCATGGCCTTCAGCTGGTCCAGCGGCGTCGTATAGGGCTTGACCTCACAGTAGACATGGCACTCCCGGACCCGCCGGGCAATCAGCTGGTTGTACTGCCCGCCGAAATCCAACACAATGACAGTTTGCTGAGACACGCGCTTCCCTCCTTCTCTCGCCGGCACGTCAGTCCTCACGGAACACGATGCCGTTTTCGTCGGCCCGCTCGATAATCGCCAGGGACTTGAGGTTCACGCCGGCGGCACGCAGCCGGTCGCCGCCGCCCTGGAAGCCCTTCTCCACGGCGCAGCCGACGCCCACCAGCTCCGCGCCGGCGGACTTCACGATGTCGCACAGGCCCCGGATGGCCTCGCCGTTGGCCATGAAATCGTCGATAATCAGCACCCGGTCCGTGGGCTTAATCCACTCCTGGGAGACCAGCAGCGTCACCTTCTTCTTATATGTATAGGAGAAAATGCTGCTCTGGTACAGGCCGCCCTCGATGTTGTCGCTCTTGGCCTTCTTGGCAAAGACCATCGGCAGGCCCCAGCGGTGGGCGCAGATGGTGGCCAGCGCGATGCCGCTGGCCTCGGCCGTCATAATCAGCGTCACCTGGCGCAGGTCAAAGTGGTGGGCGAACACGTCGGCAATGTCCTGCATCAGCTTCGTGTCAATCCGGTGGTTGAGAAAGCCGTCCACCTTGATGATATTGCCCGGCAGGACACGGCCCTCCTTGAGGATGCGCTCCTTGAGTTGCTGCATGTTATTTCGTTGCCCCTTTCCTGATTTGAAAATTCGCCGATTGTATTCTACCTACCATTATTCCTGTTTTTTCGGTTTTTTCAATAGGTAAGTTGCCGAACTTCCCAGAAAAATTTTGTGGATCTTCGTAGAAATCAGCAGAGCCGGCGCGCCGGGGACAAAAAGCGGGAGCGCCGCCTCCCGCAGCGCTCCCGTTCTCGGTTCTGCCACCGGCCCGTCAGTCCTCCAGGGCTGCGTCCAGGGCCTGGGTGTAGGCCGACTCCGGCTGGACGCCCACGGCCTGGTTCACCAGCTCCCCGTCCCGGAACACCAGCACGGTGGGGATGCTCATGATGCCGAACCGGGAGGCCAGGCCCATCTCCGCGTCGATGTCCACCTTGGCCACCGTCGCGCGGCCCTCGTACTGGCCGGCCAGCTTCTCGATGACCGGCGCGAGCATCTTGCACGGCCCGCACCAGCCGGCCCAGAAGTCCACCAGCGTGACCCCCTTGGCCACCGTCGCGTCAAAGTCCTGTTCCGTCAAATGCAAAACTGCCATTTTCTGTTGACTCCTTTCCCAGGGCGCTCAGCCACCGGTCGGCGGTGAGCGCCGCGATGTTGCCTTCTCCCACGGCCTTGGCCACCTGATAGGGCCGGCCGACGCAGTCGCCGGCGGCAAAGACCCCCGGCAGCGAGGCCGCCATGGTCGCGTCCACGCGGATGTGGCCGCCGTCCATCTCCAGCCCCGGCAGGAGGCTGTCGGCCGCAACGCTGTCGCGCAGCAGGAAGACGCCGTCCGCCGGGTAGAGGTACCCGTCGGCCTCCAGCCCCGTGACCCGGGTTCCGTCCCCCTGGATTCTATACTGCACCGCCCGGCGGAATTCCATACCGGCCGCCAGCGCCGCCGGCCGCTCCCCCTTGGCGAAGTACAGCACCCGGCAGCCGATGCCCGCAAGGAACGCGGCCTCCTCGGGGGCCTCGCCGCCGAAGCCCAGAACGGCCACGGTCCGGTTCCGGTAGAGCATCCCGTCGCAGGTGGCGCAGTAGCTGACTCCCCGGCCCAGATACGCCTCCTCCCCCTCCACCGAGGTGCGGGGCGCGGCGCCCACCGTGAGAATCAGCCCGCGGCCCTCGTAGACCTCCGAGCCGGCGGCGCAGACAAACCGGTCGCCGGCGGGCAGAATCTGGACCACCTTGGCCTCCAGCAGCGGGATCTCCTGGGCCCGCAGCTGATGGTGCATGGCCTCGAGCATCTGCCGCCCGCTGACGGCGTCCATGCCGGGGTAGTTGGTCACCAGCTTGGCCCGGGCCAGCGGGCTCGAGCGCGGCGGATTCGTCACCACCAGCACCTCACGGCCGCGGCTGCGGGCCGTCAGCGCCGCCGAGACACCGGCGGGCCCGCCGCCGACAATCAACAAATCGTACATAGGCCCTCCAAAACAAGAATCATTCTTATGATTCCAGTATACCCGGCGGCGCGGAAAAGTCAAGGGCCAAACGGGTCATTCCGAGGCGAGAATCTCCCGGCGGCCCAGCCACCACGCGCAGGCAAATCCCGCGGCGGCACAGCCGAGGCAGAGGGCCGCCTCCCCCGCGCTGCCGTAGGACAGCGGCACAATGGCCGCCGTGGAGGCCAGGACGAAGCCCAGCACCGTGTGGTACGCCGCGCAGTAGTGGCGGCGGAACATCCGGTTGACCAGCCGCGCCATCAGGACCACGGTCAGCGCAGCCCCGACAAAGATGGGCAGAATCACCAGCGGATTCAGGTGCGCAATTCCGGCGGTCATCGGCTCAAAGAGGCCCAGGAAAATCAGCGTGGAGGAGGAGCTCATCCCCGGCACCACCAGGCTCAGGCCCCAGAGGACGCCGCAGAAGCCGAACCAGAACACATTGGGGACAATCTCCACGGCGGCCTTGCGGCTCAGCACCCAGAAAAACGCCCCCATCAGCACGGCGCTGACGACCAGGGCAATCCAGCCGCTCCGCCCGCGTCCCTCCCGGCCGGCCTGGTGGTAGAGGCTGGGCACGGCCCCGGCAATCAGGCCGATGAAGAGCCATACGGCCATGTTGGAGTCGGCGCTGAAGAAGAGGGTAATCAGCTTGGCGAAGGCGAAGAAGCCCAGAATCCAGCCGACGCCGGCCGGGAACAGCTGGGGGAAAATCCGCCGGAAGTTCCGAAAGGGGTGGGCGAAAAACTCCATCATCGGCTGGTAGAGGCCGAACATCACGCACAGCACGCCGCCGCTGATGCCCGGCAGAATGGCGCCGCTGCCCACCAGCACGCCCTGGAGCATCCGCAGGAGCCAGCGCCGCGGCGACATGGCAAAAAACAGTTCTTTTATCCAGTGCAACAGTCTGTACAACCTTTCCGCCGGCCTCCTTCCCGCAGGCGGCCGGGTGTTCTGCGGATAGTATATCATATCTTCGCCCCGGTGAAAACCGTCACTTGCGCCGCCGCACGACTTTTTTCGGCGCGGCTGGGCCCGGCATAGCCCTCCCGGACGGCTCATATACTGGTCTCGGCAACACACAGCTTAGGAGGTGCGTACATGAAGGAGAACATCGAAGAACGGGCCTGTAATCTGGCTGTGTACATGATTGAGAACCGCGCCACCGTCCGGGCGGCCGCCCAAAAATTCGGCATTTCCAAGTCCACGGTCCACAAGGACCTGTCGGAGCGGCTGGCCGTCTGCAACCGGCCGCTGTACCTCCAGGTCAAGCAGGTGCTGGAGGTCAACAAGGCCGAGCGCCACATCCGGGGCGGCATCGCCACGCGGAAAAAGTACAAGGGAGACGCGACGTAGCCGCGATACCTCGCCGCACAGAGCGGTCCGCCCGAGGCGGCCGCCTGTGCGGCTTCTTGTTCCGCTGCGGCGTCCCCGCACCCCTGCCCGCCCTTCCCGCGCCGAGAGTTTGCTGAGAAAAGTGTTGAAACTTTTGCCGCCTTGCCGTATACTAAACTTAACGAATCCAGCAGCCATGCGGCCCCCAAGGTTTTTTGCACACCTGAAAATTTTTTAGGAGGGTTTGCCCATGTACGACCGAATTTACAACTTCTCCGCCGGTCCGGCCACGATGCCCGAGCCGGTGCTGGAGGAGATCCGCGACGAGATGATGAACTACCGCGGCAGCGGTATGTGCGTGATGGAGATGAGCCACCGCTCCAAGGTGTTCCAGCAGATTGCCCGGGAGGCCCAGGAGGACCTGCGGGAGCTGATGGGCATCCCCGACAACTACAAAATCCTCTTCATCCAGGGCGGCGCCACGCTCCAGTTCTCCATGATTCCCATGAACCTGCTCAAGGCCGGCGCCGCCGACTACATTGTCACCGGCAGCTGGTCGAAAAAGGCCTACAAGGAGGCCAAAAAGTTTGGCGACATCCGCCTGCTGGCCTCCAGCGAGGACCGGAACTTCTCCTACATCCCCGACTGTTCCGACCTGCCGGTGAACCCGGAGGCTGACTACGTCTATATCTGTGAGAACGAGACCATCCACGGCACCACCTTCCAGCAGCTGCCCAACACCAAGGGCCGGGTCCTGGTGTCCGACCAGTCGTCCATGTTCCTCTCGCAGCCGTGCAACGTCTCGGACTACGGCCTCATCTACGCCGGCGTCCAGAAGAACGTCGGGCCGGCCGGCATGGTGGTCGTCATCCTCCGCGAGGACCTGATTCGCGACGACCTGGACGACAAGCTGCCGGTCTACCTGAACTACAAGACCCACGCCGACAGCGACTCCATGTACAACACGCCCAACTGCTGGTGCATCTACTGCTGCGGCAAGGTCTTCCGGTACCTGAAGAACACCGGCGGGCTGGAGGCCATGCACCGGCGGAATCAGGAGAAGGCCAAGCCCCTCTACGACTTCCTGGACCAGTCGAAGCTGTTCCGCGGCAACGTGGAGCCGCAGTTCCGCTCGCTGATGAACGTGACCTTTGCCACCGGCTCCAAGGAGCTGGACGCCGAGACCGTGGCCGCGGCCAAGGCCGCCGGCTTCGACAACCTGAACGGCCACAAGAGCGTCGGCGGCCTGCGGGCCTCCATCTACAACGCCATGCCCAAGGCCGGCGTGGAGGCCCTGGTGGCCTTCCTGGAGAAGTTCGAGGCCGAACACCGCTGACGCCCCACGTGAAAATGAGGAGAAGAATATGAAAATTTTGGTAACCGACGGCATGGACGCCGAGGCGCTTGCCCTGCTGCGCCAGAAGGGCCACGAAGTGGTCGAACAGTTCTACGAACCCGAGCAGCTGGGCCAGGCCCTGCGGGACTTTGACGCCGTGGTCGTCCGCAGCGCCACCAAGGTCCGCGCCGCCCAGCTGGACGCCGCCCGGGGCGGCCGCCTGCGGCTCATCGTCCGGGCCGGCGTCGGCGTGGACAACATCGACGTGGCCCACGCCGAGGAACTGGGCATCACCGTGAAGAACACCCCCCGGGCCTCCAGCCACGCCGTGGCCGAGCTGGCCCTGGGCCACATGTTCTCCTGCGCGCGGTACATCTCCGCCGCCGGCTACACCATGCGCCAGGGCCGCTGGGAGAAGAAGGCCTACGGCAAGGGCGTGGAGCTCCACGGCAAAACCCTGGGCATCATCGGCTACGGCCGCATCGGCCAGACCCTCGGGCGCTTGGCCCAGGCTCTGGGCATGAACGTCCTGGCCTATGACATCTACCGGGTCGAGGGCGTCGAGTGCGAGACGATGCGCTACGTCGAATTGGACGAGCTGCTGTCGAATTCCGATTTTATCTCCCTCCATACGCCGGCAATGGACGGAAAGCCCTTGATAAATCGCGAGAATATTGGTAAAATGAAAGACGGTGTGATTTTCATCAACACCTCCCGCGGCAACAATGTGGACGAGGAGGCGCTGCTGGAGGGCCTGGAGAGCGGAAAAATCCGCGCCGCCGGCCTGGACGTCTACGCCCAGGAGCCGCCCCGCTGCGAGGCGCTGCTCCAGCACCCGAACGTCTCCTGCACGCCCCACATCGGCGCCGCCACGCGTGAGGCCCAGCACCGCATCGGCATGGAAATCGTGGACATCATGGAATCGTTTCCGGGCTGACCCGCCGGGGCCCGTCCGTGACAAAGGAATTTCTTAGAGGAGGCACAACTGTCAATGAATGCGTATATCAGCAGCGTAATCGAGAACGTGAAGAAGAAGTACGCCAACGAGCCGGAGTTCATCCAGGCCGTGGAGGAGGTCTTCTCCACCCTGGAGCCCGTGGTCAACGCCCACCCCGAGTATGAGAAGATGGACCTGCTCAGCCGTATGGTGGAGCCGGAGCGGATGTTCACCTTCCGCGTCTGCTGGATGGACGACAACGGCGCGTGGCACACCAACACCGGTTACCGCTGCCAGTTCAACGGCGCCATCGGCCCCTACAAGGGCGGCCTGCGCTTCCACCCCTCGGTCTACCCCGGCATCATCAAGTTCCTGGGCTTTGAGCAGACCTTCAAGAACTCCCTGACCGGCCTGCCCATCGGCGGCGGCAAGGGCGGCTCCGACTTCGACCCCCGCGGCAAGTCCGACGCGGAGATTATGCGCTTCTGCCAGAGCTTCATGACGGCCCTGTACCGCTACATCGGCCCTGATGTGGACGTCCCCGCCGGCGACATTGGCACCGGCAGCCGGGAGATCGGCTACCTGTACGGCCAGTA
>CAJFNZ010000143.1 GCA_904395905.1 uncultured Oscillospiraceae bacterium
AAGTTTTCGTCCACCTTTTTCAAAAGGTGGCGGGTGTCCAGAGGGCAGCGCCCTCTGGTCGCGGCGCGCACGCCGCGAAATCCCCCCGCGCCCTGTGGGCGCGGTCTGCTGTGCCAAGAAAAGCGCAGGAGGGGGTCCGGGGGGAACCCTCGCCGGGGGTTCCCCCCGGCGCCGGCAGGGCTGCACCGCAGTCCCTGGCGTCGGGGCAAAGTCCGCTGCACTCCGTTTCCGCCCCTCCCCGCGCGGCGGCCGCCGGATTTCTTAACAAATATTCAGATTCCTTCTATCTGTCATTAAGGTTTTCATGTTACGATATTTCCGTACAAACGTATCGATACGAGAGGAGGCATTTCCATGGAGCAGGCGCTGCGGTTCCGCCGGGGCGACGTCCTGGCCATTTTGCTGGTGCTGGCCGCGGCGGCGGCGATGGCCCTGGGGCTGGCCGTCCGCGCCGCGCCGGGGCCGGTGACGGCCCAGATCTACCGGGAGGGCCGGCTGGTAGCCCAGCTGCCGCTGGACCGGGACGGGTCGTACGCCGTGGACGGCGACTACCACAACACCGTCACCGTCCAAAACGGCGCCGTCGCCGTCACCGACTCAGACTGCCCCGGCGGGGACTGCCTCCACAGCGGATGGGTCTCGGCCTCGGGCCGCTCCATCGTCTGCCTGCCCAACCGCATGGAGGTCCGCCTCGTCGGCGGGGCCGCCGGCGATGTGGACATCGTGCTGGGCTGAGAGGAGGGAGACCGCCATGAAGACGAAACAGCTGGCCCTGGGCGCCGTGCTGACGGCCCTGGCCCTGGGCCTCTCCTATATGGAGCGGTTCCTGCCCCTGGAGCTCCTCGTGCCGCTCCCCGGCGTCAAGCTGGGGCTGGCCAACGTGGTGACCCTGGCGGCCCTCTACACCGCCGGCGGCCGGACGGCCGCGGCGGTGCTGGTGCTGCGGTGCCTGCTGGGCGCGGCCTTCGGCGGCGGCGTCACGGCCCTGGCCTTTTCCCTGACCGGCGGGCTCCTGGCTCTGGGCGCCATGACCGCCGCCCGGCATCTGCCGGGTCTGTCGGTCTACGGCGTCAGCGTCCTGGGGGCCGCCGCCCACAACGCCGGCCAGATTCTCGCGGCCATGGCCGTGCTGCGCTCGGTCTACGTCGCGGCCTATCTGCCGTTCCTGCTGGTCGTCGCCGCAGCCACTGGCCTGCTGACCGGCGCGGCTGCCGCCGGCACGCTGCGGGCCCTGTCCGCGGCACGGAGCATCCCTTTGTATCGGAAACAAAACCATCTCGGAGGTATTCAACCATGAAGAAGCTGCTCTCCCTGCTGCTGATTGCCGCCATCGTGGCCGGCCTGCTGGCGGCCTGCGCCGGCGTGCCCGTCTCCGTGGCCGACCTGCCGGACGACGGCGCGGCATCCTCGCCGAACGGCGACGCCGCAGTCCCGCCGGCCGACGGCCCGAACGACGCGGCGGACGAAACACCCGACGCCGAGCCCTCCGCGCCGGCCGGCGAGGGCGCGGTGAAGACCGGCCTCTCGGTCAGCGCCTCCCTCGCCTCCAGCAAGAGCGCCGCGGCCGACGCCGACGGCCTCGTCCAGGCGGACATCACCCTGGTGGCCGTGACCGTGGACGACAACGGCGTCATCGACCGCTGCGTCATCGACGCCGTCCAGGCGCAGATCCCCTTCGACGCCGCCGGCCAGCTGACCGGGGACGTCACGGCGCCCATCGAGACGAAGAACGAGCGGGGGGACGGCTACGGCATGGCCACCGCCTCCTCCATCGGCAGGGAGTGGTACCAGCAGGCGGCCGCCTTCGCCGACTACTGCGTCGGCAAGACCGTCGATGAGCTGCGCGGCGTGGCCGTCAGCGAGGCCGGCGAGGCCCTGGACGCCGATTTGGCCGCCTCGGTGACCATCTATATGGGCGACTTCCTCTCCGGCGTGGAGGCCGCCGTGGCCAATGCCCAGCCCCTGGGCGCGGCCGCCGGCGACCAGCTGCGCCTGGTGGCGGAGACCTCGGCCGCGGAGAGCGCCTCCGCCGGGGACGGCGACGGCAGCGGTTCCGTCACGTCCAACATCGCCGCCGTGACCTTCCGGGACGACGTCATCACCAGCTGCGTCATCGATGCCGTCCAGCCGGCGCTGACCTTCGACGCCGCCGGCCAGCTGACCGGGGACGCCGCGGCGCCGGTGTCCAGTAAAAACGTCCTGAAGGAGGCCTACGGCATGGGCGGCATCTCCTCCATCGGCAAGGAGTGGTATGAGCAGGCGGCCGCCTTCGCCGACTACTGTGTCGGCAAGACCGTCGGCGAGGTGACCGGCATGGCCGTCACCGAGGACGGGCACGCCGGGGAGGCCGATTTGGCCGCGTCGGTGACCATCGCGGTGGGCGGCTTCCTGAGCCTCCTCGCCAAGGCCGGTTGACGCGGTGAAGCCCGTCCGCCTGGCCGCCCTGCTGGCGGCCCTGGCCCTGCTGGGGGGCTGCGCCGCGCCGGCCGCCGCCCCCCGGCGGTATACGGCCACCTTCCTGACCCTCTTCGACACCGTCACCACTGTCCTCGGCTACGCCGAAAGCGAGGAGGCCTTCCGGGAAGAGGCCCAGCAGCTCCACGACCGGCTGCTCTACTACCACCAGCTCTTCAACATCTATGAGGAGTACGAGGGCATGGCCAACCTGAAAACCGTCAACGACCACGCCGGCGTCGCGCCGGTGGAGGTGGAGGCGCCCATCCTGGAGATGCTCGCCTTCAGCCAGGAGATGTACCGGGAGACCGACGGCCGGGTCAACGTGGCCATGGGAAGCGTCCTCTCCCTGTGGCACGACGCCCGGGAGGCCGCCCTGGCCAATCCGGACGCAGCCGCGCCGCCCGACGCCGACGCCCTGGCCGAGGCGGCCGCCCACACGGACCTCTCGCAGATGCAGCTGGACGAGGCGGCCTCCACCGTCTACCTGGCCGACCCAGAGATGTCCCTGGACGTGGGGGCCATCGCCAAGGGCTGGGCCGTGGAGCAGGTCTGCCGGGAGGCGCCGGCGGGGCTGCTGGTCAGCGTCGGCGGCAACGTCCGGGCCACCGGCCCCAAGGCCGACGGCGAAGACTGGGTGGCCGGCATCCAGAACCCGGACGGCGGCGCGTATCTGGAGACGGTCGCCGTCCGGGACGGGTCGGTCGTCACCAGCGGCGACTACCAGCGGTATTTCACCGCCGGCGGCGTCCAGTACCACCACATCATCGACCCGGACACCGGGTACCCGGCCGCCTACTGGCGGAGCGTCACGGTGCTGTGCCCCGACTCCGGGGTGGCCGACGCCCTGTCCACGGCCCTCTTCACGCTGCCCCTGGAGGCGGGCCAGGCCCTGCTGGACCGGTTCGGCGCCGAAGCCCTGTGGCTGGACCGGGACGGCGTCCGCTATGAGAGCCCCGGCTTCGGGGACCACATCCGAACTTGAGGTGAAACCATGCGTTCCAAATTTTTCGGCGGCGTCCATCCGGACCCGCGCAAGGAGCTTTCGGCCGGCCGCGTCCCCACGCCCCTCCCGGCGCCGGCGCAGGTGGTCATCCCCATGGCCCAGCACATCGGCGCCGTCTGCACGCCCCTGGTGCAGCCCGGCGACACGGTGGCCATGGGCCAGAAAATCGGCGACGGCCCGGGCCTGTGCGTGCCGGTCCACGCCTCGGTCTCCGGCCGGGTCGCGGCCGTGGAGCCCCGGCCCCACGTGACGGGGCGGGAGGTCCTCTCGGTCGTCATTGAAAACGACTTCCAGGACACCCCCTCCCGGGAGCTGTCGCCCCATCCGAACCCCGACGCCCTGACGGCCGAGGAGATTGTCACCATCATCCGGGAGGCCGGCATCGTCGGCATGGGCGGCGCCACGTTCCCCACCGACGTCAAGGCCAACACCGGCATCGGCAAGGTGGACACCCTGATTGCCAACGCCTGCGAGTGCGAGCCGTACATCACGGCCGACGACGCCCTCCTCTGCACCCATGCGGCCAACGTGCTGCGCGGCCTGTCGCTGATGCGCCGGGTGCTGGAGCCGGAGCGGACGGTGCTGGGCATCGAGGACAACAAGCCCGAGGCCATCGCCAAGCTGCGGCAGCTCCAGGAGGAGTTCCCGGACATCGAGGTGGCCGTCCTGCCCACCCGCTACCCCCAGGGCGCGGAGAAGCAGCTGATTCAGGCCCTGACCGGCCGCCAGGTGCCCGGCGGGGCGCTGCCGGCCAGCGTGGGCTGCGCGGTGTTCAACGTGGCCACCTGCGCCTCGGTCTATGAGGCCGTCTACAAGGGCCGGCCCATCACCCGGCGGATTGTCACCGTCACCGGCGAGGGCATCCGCACCCCGATGAACCTGATTGTCCGCATCGGCACGCCCTTCTCCCAGGTGGTGGAGGCGGCCGGCGGCCTGACGGAGGACATCTGGAAGGTGATTTCCGGCGGCCCGATGATGGGCGTCGCCCAGCGGGACCTCCGGGCCTCGGTCATCAAGGGCACCACCGGCATCCTCTGCCTGACGGCCCGCCAGAACGGCGAGGTCGCCCATCCCACCTGCATCCGGTGCGCCAAGTGCGTGGCGGCCTGCCCGATGAAGCTCCAGCCCCTGTACCTGTACCGGTTCGAGGCCGCGGGCGATTTGGACCAGCTGCGCCGCCTCCACGCCATGGACTGCATCGAATGTGGCTGCTGCGCCCATCTCTGCCCCGGCAAGCTGCCGCTGGTGGAGAAGATCCGCGCGGCCAAGAAACGTCTGAAGGAGGCGAGCGCCCAATGAACCTGTCCACCACGTCCTCTCCCCACGTCAAGGGGCGGGACTCCACCGCCCGGCTCATGCGGGACGTCGTCATCGCCCTGCTGCCGGCGCTGCTGGTCGGCGTCTGGGTCCACGGCCCCCGGGCCCTGCTGGTGACGCTGGTGTCCGTGGCGTCGTGCCTTCTGGCGGAGGGGCTCTTCCGCCTGGCCATCCGCAGCCACAACACCCTGCCGGACGGCTCGGCCGTCGTCACGGGCCTGCTGCTGGCCATGACCCTGCCGGCCACCGTGTCCTACTGGGCCGTGGCCCTGGGCGGCGTCTTTGCGATGGTCGTCGTCAAGGGCCTCTTCGGCGGGCTGGGACAGAACATCTTCAACCCCGCCCTCTCCGCCCGGGCGCTGCTGCTGCTCCTCTGGCCGGCCCAGATTGTCCGCTATGCCGCCCAGGGCCAGGCGCTGCCCCTGTGGGGCTCCACCGCCGACGTGGTCACCGCGGCCACCGCCCTCCACGACATGGTCCGCCCGGCGATGCCGGACGTGTCCTGGGCGCAGATGCTCCTGGGGAACATGGCCGGCGCCATCGGCGAGACCTCGGCCCTGGCCCTGCTGGCCGGCGGCATCTACCTGATGGTCCGCCGGGTTATCTCCTACCGGATCCCCGCGGCCTACCTGGGGACCGTGGCGGTGGTGACGCTGCTCTTCTCCCGGGGCCAGCCGCCCTTCGCCTGGATGGCGGCGCAGCTGCTCAGCGGCGGCCTGCTGCTGGGAGCCCTCTTCATGGCCACCGACTACGCCACCTCCCCGGTGACGCCGGTGGGGCAGGCCGTCTACGGCGTGGGCTGCGGCCTGCTGACGGTGCTGTTCCGGTACTTCGGCCTCTTCCCAGAGGGGGTCACCTACGCCATTTTGCTGATGAACGCGGCCGTCTGGCTGCTGGACCGGCTGACGGCGCCGCGGCGCTTCGGCACGGTGAAAGGGGGTGCCGGCCGGTGAACGTCAAGCAACAGCTCGAGGCCCTGCTGGCTCCCCTGGCGGCCGTCGTCGCGGCGGCGGCGCTCCTCTGGGGCCTCTCGGCGGCCCTGCTGCCCACGGCCCGCAGCAACGCCCTGGCGGAGCGGGACGCCGTCTTCCGCACGCTGCTGCCCGGCAGCGAGACCTTCACCCCGGAGGCCTACGACGGCGGCGACGGCGTGATTTCGGCCGTCTACCGGGGCGAGGGCGGCTACGTGATTGAGACCGTCACCGGCGGCTACGACGGGGACCTGACCCTCTGGGTCGGCGTCGGCGACGACGGCCGGGTGACCGGCCTGATGACCCGGGACCTGTCGGAGACCTGGGGCCTGGGCGGCAACGCCCTCCGGGACACCGGATTCCTGGGGCAGTTCCTGAACACCGCCGGCCAGGCGGAGGTGGGCGTGGACGTGGACGCCATCGCCGGCGCCACCGTCACCTCCCGGGCCGTGGCCGCTGGCGTCAACGCGGCCGTCGCCTATGTGACCGGCGCCGACATCTCCTCGGGCGCCACGGAGTGGGGAGGCTGACATGAGAAACCACCGTTACTGCTACAATATTCTGCTCGCCGTTGTGGTCTTCCTGGCCTGCCTGGCCATGGTGCTGGCGAAGACCTTCTCGCCGGCGGCCGTGCTGCCCCACCTGTCCATCCCTCTGGTGGCGGCGGCGGTCCTGGCGGCCCTGCTGCTGGAGGCCTATCTGGCCCCCAAGGCCCGGCGCACCCTGCCGGAGCGGGGGATTGCGGCCCTGCTGGCCGCCGCCACCGTGGCCCTGCTGCCGGGCATGGCCGGATTCGTATCGGGCGCGGCTGTGGGAGTCCTGCTGGCTGTGGGGTTTGTCCTCTGCCTGGTGTGCGACGTGCTGTTCGCCTCCATCCGGGAGCGGCTGGCCTCGGGCCCGGCCACCAAGGCCGCCCCGGCCCTGTCGGCCGCCCTGCTCTTCCTGGCCGTCCAGGGATTTTCCGGCATGATTTTCTGAATGTGCAGAGACGGCCCGCCTTCCACAGAGGAAGGCGGGCCGTCAGACTGCCAAAAAACCGCAATGCCGTGGAAGAAGACAGCGCGTATCTTGCACGAGGAAAAAGCTCTCAAGTGAATTTCCCTTAAACTGTACTTGACTCCTTTCAAAAGTGGGGCTGCGCCCCGCAGCCCCACCGTGTCATGCAGATGTCCCCGGCAGCCTCGCTGCCGGGGACATTACAAACTCACAGATCTGATTCCGGGATCTTCGGCAGCTTGGCGAAGCTGGCCTCCAGGTCGGCGTCGGTGGGAATGTAGTCGTTCATCTCGCCGTCGTTGTAGCGCTGGTAGGCCACCATGTCAAAGTAGCCGGTGCCCGTCAGGCCGAAGACGATGGTCTTGGCCTCGCCGGTCTCGCGGCACCGGACGGCCTCGTCGATGGCCACCCGGATGGCGTGGCTGGACTCGGGGGCCGGCAGGATGCCCTCCACCCGGGCGAAGTACTCGGCCGCCTCGAAGACCTTCGTCTGCTCGACGCTGACGGCCTCCAGGTACCCGTCGTGGTACAGCTGGCTGACGATGCTGCTCATGCCGTGGTAGCGCAGGCCGCCGGCGTGGTTGGCCGAGGGGATGAACTCGCTGCCCAGGGTGTACATCTTGGCCAGGGGGCAGACGTGGCCGGTGTCGCAGAAGTCATAGGCGAAGCGGCCCCGGGTCAGGCTGGGGCAGGAGGCCGGCTCCACGGCG
>CAJFNZ010000144.1 GCA_904395905.1 uncultured Oscillospiraceae bacterium
AAGTTTTCGTCCACCTTTTTCAAAAGGTGGCGGGTGTCCAGAGGGCAGCGCCCTCTGGTCGCGGCGCGCACGCCGCGAAATCCCCCCCGCGCCCTACGGGCGCGGTCTGCTACGCCATGAAAAGCGCAGGAAGGGGTCCGGGGGAACCGCGTCGGGGCAAAGTCCATTCAACTCCGTTTCCGCCTGCGGCCTGGCGCCCTCCGGCGAAAACTCCGTTCATTCCCTTGCCCCTCCTTCTCCCCACGGGACTGACGTCCCGCGGGGGCCCCGTTGGCCAAAGTCCGCTTGGTTCCGTTTCCATCTGCGGGCGGCGCAATCCAACGGCTTCGGCCGCCTCTTTCAATGGTGGAACAGCCGCATCCCGGTGAAGCACATGGCGATGCCGTACTTGTCGCAGCAGGCGATGACGGCGTCGTCCCGGATGGAGCCGCCGGGCTCGGCGATATAGCTCACGCCGCTGCGGTGGACCCGCTCGATGTTGTCGCTGAAGGGGAAGAAGGCGTCCGACCCGACGCTGCCGCCGGTGATGGTGGCCAGATACGCCTGCTGTTCCTCCCAGGAGAAGGCCTCCGGCCGGCGGGTGAAGTACTGCTGCCAGCGGCCGTCGGCCAGGACGTCGGCGCACTCCTCAGGGGAGAGATAGACGTCGATGCAGTTGTCGCGGTCGGCGCGGCCCAGCTCCGGCAGGAACGGCAGGTCCAGGACCCGCTCGTGCTGGCGCAGGTGCCAGCGGTCGGCCTTGCCGCCGGCCAGGCGGGTGCAGTGGATCCGCGACTGCTGCCCGGCCCCCACGCCGATGACCTGGCCGCCGTAGGCGTAGCAGACCGAGTTGGACTGGGTGTACTTGAGCGTCACCAGCGAGAGCAGCAGGTCCCGGGCCGCGCCGTCGGGAATCTCCCGGTTCTTCGTCACGACGTTTTCCAGCAGCTCGCGGCGGATGGGGAAGTTGTTCCGCCCCTGCTCGAACGTGACGCCGAAGACCATCTTCACTTCCTGGGCCTCGGGCTCGTAGCCGGGGTCGATTTGGACGACGTTGTAGCCGCCCTTCCGCTTCGTCTTGAGGATCTCCAGGGCCTCGGGGGTGTAGCCCGGGGCGATGATGCCGTCGGAGACCTCCCGCTGGAGGATCCGAGCCGTCACGGCGTCGCAGGGCTCGCTCAGGGCCACCCAGTCGCCGAAGGAGCTCATCCGGTCGGTGCCCCGGGCCCGGGCGTAGGCGCAGGCCATCGGGGAGTCATCCAGGCCCTCGATGTCGTCCACGAAGCAGGCCCGCTTCAGCGCGCCGTCCAGGGGCAGGGCCATGGCGGCCGAGGTGGGACTCACGTGCTTGAAGGACGTGGCCACCGGCATCCCCGTGGCCTGGGCGGCCTCCCGCACCAGCTGCCAGGAGTTCAGGGCGTCCAGGAAGTTGATATACCCCGGCCGGCCGTTGAGGACCGTGAAGGGCAGGTCGCCGCCGCCGCGCATAAAGAGCTTGGCCGGCTTCTGGTTGGGGTTCATGCCGTACTTCAGTTCCAATTCCTTCATCGTTTGGATTCCCTCACTTCCAGATGGGCGCCTGGGTGTCCTCGGCCCAGTCCGCACCGTACTGGTTGCGGACGCGGGTCTGGGCAAGCCCGGTGTGCAGGTCGATGTAGCGGACGAACAGGGAGATGCGGTTGCCGTGGTCCAGGGCGTCCCAGAGCGCCGCGGAAAAGGCGTCGATGCCGACGGCGTCCATCGCCACCGGGACCGGCTCGCCGGCGAAGGACGGCAGCGGGTTCCCGTCCCCCTGGTAGGTGGTCAGCAGGTGGCCGAGATTGCCCTCGGCCGGGTACTCAAAGAACTGCCGCTGGCAGCCGCGGCCCTCCGAGGCCTTGCAGATGGCCAGGCGGTAGCTGCCGTCCCGCTCCAGCAGGCCGGAGATCCGGGGCGTGAAGTTCGGCGCGTCCGGCTCGAACGCCCGGGTCCGCAGCGCCGCCTCGAACGTCTCGCCCCGGGCCAGGAAGTCCCGGACGGTGTCGGTCTGGTCGCCGTTGGTGACGATGACGCGCTGCCCGGCCATGCGGACCGGGTGGTAGATAATCAGCGACGGGTCCTCCAGCAGGGCCGGGTCGCGGGCCTCGGTGCGGATGCCGTCGTCGGTCTTGGTGAAAATCCGGTTCCGGGAGTTGGCGCTGCGGCCCATAATCCAGTAGGCGATGACCGACGATGCGTCGTCGGCCGTCATCCCCAGGACGATGCCCCGGCCGGGATACGGGTTGCCCCGCAGCAGCTCCATCAGGTTCTGTTTCATGCTTGCGCTTCCTCCTGTTCCATCAGCCGGCGGGAGACCTCCTCGGCGGCCTGGGGGAGCAGCACCCACTCGGCCTGCTCCATCACCCGCCGCTGCAGCGTCTCCGGCGTGTCGTCCGGCAGCACGTCCACCGCCTTCTGGGCGAGGATCCGGCCGCCGTCGGGGATCTCGTTGACGAAGTGGACCGTGGCGCCGGTCACCTTGACGCCGTAGTCCAGCGCGGCCCGGTGGACCTTGAGCCCGTAAAACCCCGCGCCGCAGAAGGACGGAATCAGGGACGGGTGGACGTTGAGGATCCGCCCCGGGTACCGCCCGGTGAAGCCGGCCCCGAGGATGCTCAGGAAACCGGCGAGGATTATGAGGTCGATGCCCCGCGCGTCCAGCAGGTCCGCCAGCGCCGCTTCAAAGGCCGCCTGGGAGCCGCAGCTGGCCTTCGTCAGGACGGCCGCCTCCACCCCGGCCCGGCGGGCACGCTCCAGGGCGTAGGCCCCCTCCCGGTTGGAGACGACCAGGACAATCTCGCCGCTCGCCAGCGTCCCCGCGGCCTGGGCGTCCAGCAGCGCCTGGAGGTTCGTGCCGCCGCCGGAGACCAGCACGGCAATCCGGGCCCGCCTCAAAGGAGGACCCCCTGCCCCTCGACCACGGTGCCCATCCGGTAGGCGGCGACGCCGGCGGCCTGGAGGACCTCCAGCGCCCGGCCGGCGTCGGCCTCGGCCACCACGGCCGTCATGCCCACGCCCATGTTGAAGGTGTTGAACATCTCCCGCTGGCCCATGGCGGCCTTCTCGGCAATCAGCCGGAAAATCGGCAGGATGTCCACGCGGTCCACCCGGGCGGCGCAGCCCTCGGGCAGGCTCCGGGGGATGTTTTCAAAGAAGCCGCCGCCGGTGATGTGGGCCGCCGACTTGACGGAGACGGCCTCCATCAGCGCCAGCATCGGCCGGACGTAGATCCGCGTGGGGGTCAGCAGCGTCTCGCCGAGGCCCTTTCCGTCCAGGGCCGCCACCGGTGCGCGCAGGTCGGCGTGCTCCACGTCGAAGACCTGGCGGACCAGGGAGAAGCCGTTGGAGTGGACGCCGCTGGACGGGAGGGCCAGGATGGCGTCCCCGGGGCGGACGGCGGACTTGTCGAGGATCTTGGCCCGGTCCACCACGCCCACGGCGAAGCCGGCCAAATCGTACTCCTCGGCCGGGTAGAAGCCGGGCATCTCGGCGGTCTCGCCGCCAATCAGGGCCGCGCCGGCCTGGCAGCAGCCCTCGGCGACGCCGGAGACAATCTCGGCAATCCGCTCGGGGACGTTTTTGCCGCAGGCCACGTAGTCCAGGAAGAAGAGGGGCCGGGCCCCGCAGCAGAGGACGTCGTTGACGCACATGGCCACGCAGTCGATGCCCACGGTGTCGTGCCGGTCCAGGAGGAAGGCCAGCTTCAGCTTCGTGCCGACGCCGTCGGTGCCGCTGACCAGGACCGGCCGCTCCATGCCGCGGGTATCCAGCTCAAAGAGGCCGCCGAAGCCCCCCACGTCCGACACCACGCCGGCGGTCATGGTTCGGGCGATGTGGGCCTTCATCAGCTCCACGGCCCGGTAGCCGGCGGTGATGTCCACGCCGGCGGCGGCGTACCGCTCCGAATGGGAGTTGTTCATTCCGATTCCTCGCTTTCCGAGAGCTTCCGCTCAAACTTGTTCTTCTCCGTGTGGGCGGGGATGGGCGCCGGGTACCGGCCGCTGAAGCAGCCGGTGCAGTACCCCTGACAGCGGCCCTCGGCCGCAATCTTCTGGACGCTGTCCACGCTCAGGTACCCCAGGGAATCCACGCCGATGATGTCGCGGATCTCCTCCACCGTGTGGTGGCAGGCGATGAGCATATCCCGGGAGTCGATGTCGGTGCCGAAGTAGCAGGGATTGAGGAACGGCGGGGCGGAGATCCGCAGGTGGATCTCCCGGGCCCCGGCGTCGCGGACCAGCTTCACCAGCCGGGCCGAGGTGGTGCCGCGGACGATGGAGTCGTCGATGAGGACCACCCGCTTGCCCTCCAGGGTGGAGCGGACCGGGTTGAGCTTGATGCGCACCTGGTTCTCCCGGTCGCTCTGGCCCGGGGAGATGAAGGTGCGGCCGATATACTGGTTCTTGATGAGGCCCACGCCGTAGGGGATGCCCGACTGGCGGGCGTAGCCCACGGCGGCGTCGATGCCCGAGTCGGGCACGCCGACCACCACGTCGGCCTGGACCGGGTGCTCCAGGGCCAGGTACGCCCCGGCCCGCAGCCGGGCCGAGTGGACCGAGCAGCCCTCGATGACCGAGTCCGGGCGGGCGAAGTAGATATACTCGAAGACGCAGGTGGCCTGGGGGACCTTGCCGCAGTGGCCCTCCATGGTGCGGACGCCGTCCTTGGTGAAGACGACAATCTCCCCCGGCTTCAGGTCCCGGAGGAACGTCGCGCCCACCGCGTCCAGGGCGCAGCTCTCCGAGGCCACCACGTAGCTGCCGTCGGCCCGCCGGCCGTAGCACAGCGGCCGGAAGCCGTAGGCGTCCCGGACGGCGATGAGCTTCGAGGGGGACATGATGACCAGGGAGTAGGCCCCCTGGATCTTCTCCATGGCCCGGGAGACGGCCTCCTCAATGGACGGGGCGGTCAGGCGCTCCTTCGTGATGAGGTAGGAGATGACCTCGGTGTCGGAGGTGGTGTGGAAGATGGAGCCGCGCAGCTCCAGCTCCCGGCGCAGCTCGGCCGAGTTGGTGATGTTGCCGTTGTGCGCCAGGGCCATGCGGCCCTTGATGTGGTTGACGACGATGGGCTGGGCGTTTACCCGGTCGTTGTTCCCGGTGGTGCCGTAGCGGACGTGGCCGACGACCATGTTCCCCTCCCCCAGCTCTCGGAGAATGTCCGGCGTGAACACGTCCCCCACGAGCCCCGTGTCCTTGTAGGCCCGGAAGAGGCCGTCATCCCCCACCACGATGCCGCAGCTCTCCTGGCCGCGGTGCTGGAGGGCGAAGAGGCCGTAGTACGCCGTGGCGGCCAGGTTCTGCCGGCAGGGGGAGAAGACGCCGAAGACGCCGCACTCCTCGTGGAGTCCGCTCATCCCTGGGCCTCTCCGGTCAGGCGGCGCATCATCTCCTGGTAGGCCTCCTCCACGCCGCCCATGTCGCGGCGGAAGCGGTCCTTGTCCAGCTTTTCGCCGGTGGTGCTGTCCCAGAAGCGGCAGGTGTCGGGGCTGATTTCGTCGGCCAGGACGATGGTCCCGTCGGCCAGGCGGCCGAACTCCAGCTTGAAGTCCACGAGCGTCACGTTCCGCTGGGCAAAGTAGGCCTTGAGGAGGTCGTTGACCTTCAGGGCCAGGGTGCGGATGGTCTGAATTTCCTCGGCCGTGGCCAGCTTCAGGGCCAGGGCGTGGCTGGTGTTGAGCAGCGGGTCGTCCAGGGCGTCGTTCTTGTAGGAGAACTCAAAGGTGGGCTGGTCGAAGACGATGCCCTCCTCCACGCCGTAGCGCTTGGCGAAGGAGCCGGCGGAGCGGTTGCGGATGATGACCTCCAGCGGGACGATGGTCACCTTCTTCACCAGGGTCTCCCGGTCGGAGAGCTCCCGGACGAAGTGGGTCGGCACGCCGTTCTGCTCCAGCATCGCCATCAGGAGGTTCGTCATCTTGTTGTTGATGACGCCCTTGCCGGCGATGGTGCCCTTCTTCGCGCCGTTGAAGGCCGTGGCGTCGTCCTTGTAGGACACAATCACCAGATTCGGGTCGTCGGTGGCGTAGACCTTCTTGGCCTTCCCCTCGTAGAGCTGCACTGTCTTTTCCATGGTTCCGGATACCTCCTAAAGTATTGATTCCATTCCAATCGCCGCCGCGGCGTCACGCCCCGCGGTAGCGGGCCTCCACGGCGCGGTTCTTCTCCAGCACCGTCTCGGCCGCCCGGGCCCGGGCGGCGGACAGCTTTTCCATCAGGGCCTCGTCGGACAGGGCCAGCATCTGGATGGACAGCAAGGCGGCATTGACCGCGCCGTCAATGGCCACCGTGGCCACCGGGATGCCCGAGGGCATCTGTACCGTGGAGAGAAGCGCGTCAATGCCGTCCAGATTGCTGCTTTTGACGGGCAGGCCGATGACCGGCAGCACCGTGTTGGCCGCCAGGGCCCCCGCCAGATGGGCCGCCTTGCCTGCGGCCGCGATAATCACCCCGATGCCGTTCTCCGCCGCGCTCCGGGCAAAGGCCGCGGCCTGGTCCGGGGTGCGGTGGGCCGAGTACACGTGGACCTCAAAGGGCACGCCGTACTCCCGCAGCGTGGCGGCGGCCTTGTCCACAATCGGCAGGTCGCTGTCGCTGCCCATGACGATGGCTACGCTCTTCATGGAAACTACCTCCTCAAATTCTCGCCGGAAAACAAAATCCGGGCAGTCCTTCCCCCTGGGGAAGGACTGCCCAGACGGTCGGCATTTGGTCCCAGGCCGCCGCTCCCCTGTGGTACTCCACAATCGCTTCCGTCAGTCACGGCGGCCGTTGTCTGCATCATACAATGTTTGTCAGGCCGTGTCAAGGCGCCGTCTGGGAATTTGCGACAAATTACCGTAGAAAAAACGGCAATCTCCGCGATTTTTCCTGTGCAGTTTGACTTTCAAACTTTGAAAGGGCGCCTGAAAATTTGTCAGGCGCGCAGGCGCTTTTCCTGTACGGTCCGATAAACCAGCCGCCCGTCCCGGCGCAGGGACTCGAGCAGCAGCAGCCGGTCGGCCAGCATCTCCGCCGGCGGCAGTTCCGGCAGGGGCCCGTCGAGGCGGGCCTGCCGGGCCAGGGTGATGTGGGCGCGGAAGGGCCGCGCCTCCAGCGAAAAGCCGGCCGCCCGGAGGCCGGCCTGGAGCCCTTCGGCCAGGGCCTCCAGGGGCGGGCAGGGGCGGACGCCGGCCCAGAGGACGCCGCCGAAGCGGCCGAGGCCGGCAACGGTCAGGGGAAAGGCGGCGTCCCGGCAGGCGGCCATCACCCGGGCGGCGTCCCGGGCCCGGGGCGTCTCCCCCAGGAAGGCCAGGGTCAGGTGGAGGTTCTCCGGGCGGGAGAAGTTGGCCCGGACCCCCTGGGCCCGGAGGCGCGCCTGGGCGTCCGTGAGGTGCGCCCGGAGTTCGGCGGACAGGGGCAGGGCGAGAAATAAGCGCATCGAAACGCCTCCCATCGTCAGAGAATCGGGATGCCCAGCGCCCGCCGCCGGGCCTGGGAGAGCTTGGCGGTCACCAGGCGGTAGGAGTCGTCGCACAGGTCCCGGAGGACGTCGTCGGGGACGCCGCCGTCCAGGTCCACGGAAATCCAGCAGCGCTTGTCACAGTAGAAGCCCGGCAGGACGGCGGGGAACTCCGCCCGGAGGAGCGCGGCGCGGCCGGGGTCGCACTTGAGGGTCAGGAGCCGTTTCCCGCCGTAGCCGCCGTACTTGGCGTCGGGCAGGCAGGCGGCGGCAAAGAGCCGGCCGTCCACCCGGTAGCGGTCCCAGGCCCAGACGGGCTGGAAGTCCCAGGCGGCGGCAGGTTTTTCCAGCAGATAGGCGTCCAGCCAGCTGCCGGCGAGGTGGATGGACATGGGCAAGCCCCCTCTCGTCATTTTTCCCAGCATACCACATCTTCGCCGCCGGCGGAAGCCCGGGCGGCGTTTTTTCCCGCCGCTGTTTACGGGCGGGAAAAATTATGGTATACTCCAACCAAAACACCAACGGCCTCCGCCGGAGAGGAGACGCCCCGATGCAGAGAAACGTTTTGGAATATCTGGAGCACACCGCCGCCGTGTGCGGCGGCAAGGCCGCCTTCATCGACGAGCGGGAGACGGTCACCTTTGACCAGCTGCTCCACCGGGCCAGGGCCCTGGGCTCATACCTGGCGGCCCGGGTGGACGGCGTCGGCGTCCCGGTGGCGGCGCTGGTGGACCGGTCTGCCGAGAGCGTGGCGGCGCTGCTGGGCATCCTCTGCGCCGGCTGCTGCTACGTGCCCATCGACCGGACGATGCCCGCGCCGCGGATGCGGGCCATCCTGGAGCAGCTGCGGCCCCGGGCGCTGCTGTACGGCGCGGACGGCCGGGACGCGGCCGAGGCCATGGCCGACTGCTGCCCGGCCCTGCCCCTGGCCGACGGCTTCGCCGCCGCCGAGGACGATTGCCTCCTGGCCGACCGCCGCCGGCGGGTGCTGGACGTGGACCCGGTGTACATCCTGTTCACCTCCGGCTCCACCGGCACGCCCAAGGGCATCGTCGTCACCCACCGGGGCGTCATCGATTTGACCGACTGGCTGACCGGCTTCTGCGGCTACACGGGGGACGACGTGTTCGGCAGCCAGGCCCCGCTGTACTTCGACCTGTCGGTCCGGGACGTCTACCAGACGCTGAAGCTGGGGGCCACCTGCCGGATCTACCCGAAAAAGCAGTTCCTCCTGCCGCTGCCCCTGCTGCGGGCACTGGACCGGGACGGCGTCACCGCCCTCAACTGGACGGCCTCGGCCTTCCACACGGTGGCGGCCTCCGGCGCGCTGGAGAAGTGCGCGCCCCGGGCGCTGCGGATTGCCGCCCTGGGCGGCGAGGCCCTCCAGGCCCGCCACGTCAACGCCTGGCGGCGGGCCGTGCCCGGCCTCCAGGTGGTCAACCTGTACGGCCCCACGGAAATCACCGTGGACTGCACCGGCTACCGCCTGGAGCGGGACTTTGCCGACGACGAGCCCATCCCCCTGGGCCGGGCCTGCGAGAACATGGAGGTCCTCCTCCTCGACGAGCAGCTGCGCCCGGTGCCGCCGGGGCAGCCGGGAGAGCTCTGCGTTCGGGGCACCGGGCTGGCCCTGGGCTACTTCGGCGACTGGGAGAAAACCCGCGCCGCCTTCGTCCAGAACCCCCTGCGGCCGGACTATCCCGACCGCCTCTACCGCACCGGCGATTTGGCCGTGGAGCGGGACGGGCTCCTCTACTTCCTCTCCCGGCAGGACGGGCAGATTAAGCACATGGGCTACCGGATTGAGCTGGGGGAGATTGAGGTGGCCCTCCACGCGGTGGACGGGGTGGAGACGGCCGTGTGCCTCTTTGACGAGGCGCGGGACCGCCTGATTTGCGTCTACGCCGGCGCACCCGACCAGGACGCCCTGGCCCGGGCCATGCGCGCGACGGTGCCCAAGTACATGGTGCCCAACCGCTACGTGCATCTGGAGCATCTGCCGGTGAACGCCAACGGCAAGGTGGACCGGAAGCTGCTGCGGGACCGGTACGGCCATGGAGCGGATTGACCGGCCCGAGGCCCTGGCCCGCCTGGCGCAGGGCCAGCTCCGGCGCGGCGTCTTCACGAACCACTTCCTCGCCCCGGCCGACGTGCCGGGGGAGATTGCCCGGGGGCTCCGCGCCGAGCCCTTCGACGGCGGCCTCTGGATCCTCCGGCGGCGGGGCGGCCACGATTTGCTGACCTTCTACCTCCAACCGGGCGCCAGCCCGCCGCCGCCGGCCCTGGAACGGCCCACGGTCACGGAGGTCCCCTGGCGGCCCCGGGACGAGGCGGCCGCCGCGGCGGCCCTGGACTGCCTGGCGGTGCTGGGCTTCCGGGAGCAGTTCCGCCGCCGGCGGCGGGAGCGGCCGGCCGACACTCCGCCCGAGGCCCCCGGCGTCCGGGCGGCCGGGCCGGAGGCGCTGACGGCCGCTGCCGATTTCCTGGCCCGGCACTTCGACCCCCTGACCGGCTGCCTGCCGGACGAGGCCGCCCTGGCGGACGCCCTGGCGGCGGGGCAGGTCCTCGTCACGGAGGACGGCGCGGGCCTGACGGGGCTCCTCCACTTCACCGCCGGCCGCGGCGCGGCGGAGCTGCGCCACCTGGCCGTCCGGGCCGACGCCCGGGGCCGCGGCCTGGGCCGACAGCTGGTGGGCGGCTTCCTGGCCCGCACCGCCGGCCTCCGCCGCCAGGTCTGGGCCCGGGCGGGCAACGCGGCCGCCGAACATCTCTATGAAACCAACGGATTCCGGCCCGACGGATGGCGCTCCGCCGTCCTGCTGGCCGGGGAAAGGACGGACAACCCATGAGAGAACAAGTCATCGCCATCCTCACCGAGCTGTGCCCCGGCGTGGACTTCGAGCGGGAGACGGCCCTGATTGACGACGGGCTGGTGGACTCCCTGGACATCGTCTCCATCGTCACGGAGCTGATGGACGCCTTCGACGTGGAAATCAACGTGGAGGACCTGCTGCCGGAGAACTTCAACTCCGTGGACGCCATCGTGGGGCTCATCGAGCGGGCGCAGGGGTAAGCCATGGCCTTCACCTCCTGGAGCTTCGTGGCCCTGGCGGCCGGGACGGTCCTGCTCTACTACTGGACGCCCGGGCGCTGGCAGTGGCTGCTGCTGCTGGCGGCCAGCGTGGTGTTCTACGCGGCCGGCGGGTGGGGCAGCCTCTGCTGGCTGGCGGGCGTCATCGCCGTCACGTGGCTCGCCGGCCTGGCCCTCGGGCGGCTCAACGAGGCCCGGCGGGCCCTGCCCAAGGGGGACAAGGCCGCGCTGGCGGCGGTGAAGCGGAAGAAGAAGGCCGCGGCCGCCGCCGCGGCCCTGCTCTGCTTCGGCCTGCTGTACGCCATGAAATACTGGGACTTCACCGTGGACCTGCTGCCGGCCTCCCTGGGCGGGCGGCTGCCCCGGTGGGACTTTGTGATGCCCCTGGGGCTGTCCTTTTTCACGTTCCAGGCCGTGGGCTACGTCATCGACGTCTACCGGGACAAGTACGCCCCGCAGAAGAACCCGGCCCGGTACGCGCTGTTCGTCTCCTTCTTCCCCCAGATGGTCCAGGGGCCCATCGGCCGGTACGACGCCCTGGCCCCCCAGCTGCTCGCGGCCCGGAAGCTGGACTGGAAGGACCTCCAGTTCGGCATCCAGCTGGCCCTGTGGGGCTACCTCAAGAAGATGGTGATTGCCGACCGGGCCGCCGTGCTGGTGGACGCGGTCATCACCGAGAACACCCCCTACGGCGGGGCGGTCATCGCCTTCGCGATGGTGTTCTACTGCATCCAGCTCTACTGCGACTTCTCCGGCGGCATCGACATCACCCGAGGCGTGGCCCGGATGCTGGGCATCGAGCTGGCCGTCAACTTCCGGCGGCCGCTGTTCGCCACCTCCCTGACCGACTACTGGCGGCGGTGGCACATCACCCTGGGCCAGTGGATGCGGGACTACCTCTTTTACCCGCTCTCCCTCTCCAAGCCCTTCGCCCGGCTGGGCAAGTGGGCGCGCAAGCGCATCGGCGGCCTCCCGGGGAAGATCTTTGCCACGTCTCTGGCCACGTTCGTGGTCTACCTGGTCATCGGCATCTGGCACGGGGCCAACTTCCGCTACATCGCCTTCGGCCTGTGGAACGGCACGGTCATCACCGCCTCGTTGCTGCTGGAGCGGCGGTTCCTGGCCTGGCGGACGGCCCTGCGCATCGACCAGGCCTCCGTCCCCTGGCGGGTGTTCATGACGGCCCGGACCAGCCTCCTGGTCTTCCTGGGCCGGTACCTGACCCGGGCCCCGCGGCTCCTGACGGCCCTGTCCCTGCTGTGGACGACCGTCTCGGCGCCCCGGCTGGGGCAGCTGGCCGACGGCACGCTGCTGACCCTCGGCCTCACGGCCGGGGACCTCTGGGTCGTCGCCCTGGGGGCCCTGGCGGTCACGGTCCTGGAGTTCTTCCAGGAGCGGGGCGTCCAGGTGCGCGAATCCCTCTCCCGCCGGAGCGGCCCGCTCCAGTGGCTGGCGCTGGCGGCGATGCTGGCGGTGCTGGCGGCCCTCGGCATCTTCCGGGCCGGGTACATCTCGTCCGAATTCATCTACGGCCAATTCTGAGGAGGTGGTCCCTTGAAGCCCAAAACCTGGTGCCTCGCGTTCCTGCTGACGGCCCTGGGCCTCGTGCTGGCCCTGGCCGCATTCAACTACGCGACCGACCCCTTCGGGGCCTTCGGCGACCGCTTCCTCCAGTGGTTCTCCTACGACGAGACGAACAACCCCCGCGTGGCCAAGACCACCTGGCTGGAGCAGCACCACGACGCGTACGACTCCTACATCCTCGGCTGCTCCTCCACCAGCTCGCTGCCGGTGGAGGCCTTCAACGAGCTCTTTGACGCCCGCTTCTACAACCTCTTCCACTACGGCGCCGACATGAAGGACTGCGAGGAGATTGCCCGCCACCTGCTGGCGAACTACGAGGTGAAAAACCTCGTCCTCAACGTCTACATCGACAACGGCGTCACCTACGACGACGACGCCAACCCCCTGACCCACGGCCTCCACTACCGGGTGGACGAAGACCTCTCGGCCCCGGCCTACTACGCCCGGTACCTGCTGGCCGACCCCCGGTACGGCCTGGCAAAGCTCCGGGCCCGGGCCGAGGACACGCTGCTGCCCCAGGCCTTCGACGTCTTCGACGCGGCCACCGGCGTCTACGACAAGACCGCCCGCGACGCCGAGCCCATCGGCAGCCTGGAATCCTATCTGGAGGCCTACCCGGTCTTCGCCGACTACCCCCGGACGGGGCCCTTCGGCCTCTACCAGACGGAACGCTGCATGGAAAGCGTCGCCGCCATCCGGGAGATGTGCGAGGCGGCCGGGGTCAACCTGGTCGTCGTCGCCGGGCCGGTCTACGGGGAATACCTGGCGCAGAACTTCGCCCCCGAGGACGTGGCCGCCTTCTACGAGGCCCTGGCCCGGGTGACGCCCTTCTGGGACTTCTCGTGCTCCTCGGTCAGCTACGAGCCGCGGTACTTCTACGACGCCACCCACTTCCGCAACAACGTCGGCGAGATGATTGCCGCGCGGATTGGCGGCGACGAATCGGTCTGGATGCCCGAGGACTTCGGGACTTACGTGACGGCCGAGAACGCCGCGGCCCACTTCGCCGAGGTCCTGGCCGCCGAGCCCGCGGCCGTGCCCACGGCCCAGGTGCCCATCCTCATGTACCACAACCTGGCCGAGGAGGCCGACGGGGAGGCCACCATGTCCGTCGCGGCCTTTGAGGCCCAGATCCGCGCCCTCTCCGAGGCGGGCTACACCGCCGTCTCCCTCCGGGAGCTGGAGGACTACGTCTACCGCGGCGCGGACCTGCCGGAAAAGCCGGTGGTCATCACCTTCGACGACGGCTATCTGAGCAACTACACCTTGGCCTACCCGATTTTGCAGAAATACCAGATGAAGGCCACCATCTTCGTCATCGGCGTCTCGGTCGGGAAGGACACCTACAAGGACACCGGCAACCCCATGACGCCCCACTTCTCCTACGAGCAGGCGGCGGAAATGGTCGCCTCGGGGCTGATTTCCATCCAGAGCCACACCTACGATATGCACCAGTGGCCCCCCTCGGAGGACGGCGACGGGCCGTTCCGGGAGACCATCCTCCCGCTGCCCGGCGAAACGGAGGCCGACTACGTGGCCGCCCTGACCACCGACTTCACCCGGAGCCGCGAATCGCTGGAGGCCGCCACCGGCCAATCGGTGGACGCCCTGGCCTTCCCCTCGGGGGCCTACAACACCCTGGCCCAGGCCACGCTGACGTCCCTGGGCGTCCGGGTGACCCTCTCGACCAATCCCGGCGTCAACACCGTGGTCCGGGGCCTGCCCCAGACCCTCTACGGGATGCTGCGCTTCGGGATGCAGGAGTCCATTTCCCCGTCGGAGATGCTCACGCTGCTCTCCGGCAACCGTTAGGAGGCGAATTTCGTTCGTATGGATGACAAGACGGTGCTGCTGCTGGAGGGCGGCAGCCTGCGGTGCCTGTTCACCGCCGGCGTGCTGGACGTGTTCCTCGACGAGGGGCTGCGGTTCCCGGCGGTGGCCGGGGTGTCGGCCGGCTCGCTGTGCGCGGTGAACTACGTCTCCGGCCAGCGGGGCCGCACGGCCCAGGTGAACCTCCGGTTCGTCAACGACAAGCGGTACCTGGGCCTCGAGAACCTGGTGCGCCGCCACTCGGTCTTCAACTTCGACTTCCTCTTCGGCGAAGTGAGCCAGACCCTCGAACCCCTGGACTACGGAGCCCTGGAGGCCTCCGACCAGCGGTTCTTCGCCTTCACCACCGACGTGCGCACCGGCGAGAGCGTCGCCCACGAAAAGGGCGTCTGCGAGGACATCCTCCTGGCCTGCCGGGCCTCGTGCAGTATGCCGCTGCTCTCGCCCATGGTCCGCGTGGACGGCCGCTGGGCCATGGACGGGGCGGTCGCCCAGTCCATCCCCCTGCCCTGGGCCCTGCGCAGCGGGTACGAGAAAATCGTCCTGGTGCTGACGCGCCAGGAGGGCTACCGGAAGCGCCCCGTCGCCCCGGCCCTCTCGGCGGCCTACGGCCGGGTCTACCGGAAGTACCCCCGGTTCGTGGCGCTGTGCCGGACCATCCCCGAGCGGTACAACGCCCTCCAGGCCGAGATTGCGCGGCTGGAGCGCAGCGGCCGGGTCTTCGTCCTGCGGCCGCCCACGCCGGTGGACGTCTCCCGGACCGAGCGGGATACGGCCAAGCTGCGCCGCCTCTACGCCCAGGGAATCGACGAGGCCCGCCGCCGGCTGCCGGCCCTCCGGGACTATCTGGGCCGGCGCACAGCTGCCCCTTGACGCTGGGCGCGCCGCGTGGTATACTGTGCAAAAGAATCCATGAGGGAGTAATTCGCGCAGTTCGCTGCGTGGCAAGTCAACACCATGGCCCCCCGGCCTGGCTTGTCGCAAAGAATGAGACTCATGTGTAGTGTTCTCAGCTACACATGGGTCTTTTTGTATAAATCCAAACAACTCAGGAAGTCTATTGGGAAAAAGGAGTGTCGAGATTTGGACAAACGGTACTATCTGGAGGCCGGCGAGGACGTCCTGCGGGACATGGAGAGCAGCCCCGACGGCCTCTCCCCCGCGGAGGCCGCCAAACGGCTGGAGCGGGACGGCCCCAACCGCCTGGCCGGCAAGCCGCCGGTGCCCTTGTGGAAGCGGTTCTTCGGAGAGATGAAGGACCCGATGATTATCATCCTCCTGGCCGCCGCCGCCATCTCCGGCCTCACGGCCATCTACTCGGGCGAGTCCTTCGCCGACGTCATCATCATCCTGCTGGTGGTCATCCTCAACGCCGCCCTGGGCGTCTTCCAGGAGAGCAAGGCCGAAAAGGCCATTGAGGCTTTGCAAAAGATGACGGCCGCCACGAGCAAGGTCCTCCGCGACGGCAAGCATATGTCCGTCAAGAGCGAGGAGCTGGTCGTGGGCGACGTGGTGCTGCTGGAGGCCGGCGACGCCGTGCCCGCCGACGGCCGCATCCTCGAGTCGGCCAGCCTGAAAATCGAGGAGGCCGCCCTGACCGGCGAGTCGGTGCCGGTCAACAAGTATATCGACCTCCTGAACCTGGAGGACTCGACCAAGGACGTCCCCCTGGGCGACCGGAAGAACATGGTCTACATGGGCTCCACCGTGGTCTACGGCCGCGGCGCGGCGGTCATCACCGCCACGGGCATGGCCACCGAGATGGGCAAAATCGCCTCAGCCCTGGACAGCACCGCCGAGGGCGAGACGCCCCTCCAGCGGAAGCTGAACCAGCTGGGCAAGGTCCTCAGCTGGATGGTCCTGGGCATCTGCGCCTTCATCTTCGCCTTCAGCGTCCTGCGGGAGGGCGACTTCTCCGGCCAGACGCTGCTGAGCACCTTCATGGTGGCCGTCAGCCTGGCCGTGGCCGCCATCCCCGAGGGCCTGGCCACCGTGGTGACGCTGGTGCTCTCCATGGGCGTGACGAAGATGTCCAAGCGCAACGCCGTCATCCGCCGGCTCACCGCCGTGGAGACCCTGGGCTGCACCCAGATTATCTGCTCGGACAAGACCGGCACGCTGACCCAGAACAAGATGACCGTGGTGGAGCACTACGGCGAGGACGAGTCCCTGCTGGCCACCGCCATGGCCCTCTGTTCCGACGCCACCGTCGGCGAGGACGGCAACGCCCAGGGCGAGCCCACCGAGGCGGCCCTGGTCAACTATGCCACCTCCCTCCAGCTGGACAAGCGCACGCTGGAGGAGCAGACGCCCCGGGTGGGCGAGGCGCCCTTCGACTCCGGACGGAAGATGATGTCCACCGTCCACCGGACCGACAGCGGCTTCCTCCAGTACACCAAGGGCGCGCCGGACGAGGTCCTCAAGCGCTGCACCCAGTATTGGGACGGCGAAAAGGCCGTGCCGATGACCGACGCCAAGCGCGCCGAGATCCTGGCCGCCAACAAGGCCATGGCCGACAAGGCCCTGCGCGTGCTGGCCGCCTCGATGCGCACCTGGGACCATAAGCCGGAGGACAACACCCCCGAATTCCTGGAAAAAGACCTCTGCTTCATCGGCCTGACCGGCATGATCGACCCGGTCCGTCCCGAGGTCAAGCCCGCCATCGTGGAGTGCCGTGAGGCCGGCATCCGCCCCGTGAT
>CAJFNZ010000145.1 GCA_904395905.1 uncultured Oscillospiraceae bacterium
GGAGGGGGCGGACATGATGACCTTCTTGGCGCCGGCGTCCAGGTGGCCCTGGGCCTTCTCCTTGGTCAGGAACAGGCCGGTGGACTCGACCACGTACTCCACGCCCAGCTCGCCCCAGGGAATCTCGGCCGGGTTGAACTTGGTGTAGAACTGGATCTCCTTGCCGTTGACGATGATGGAGTGGTCGGTGTAGGAGACCTCGCCGTCGAAGTGGCCGTGCATGGTGTCGTACTTCAGCATATAGGCCATGTAGTCGGGGGTCATGCCGGGGTCGTTGATGCCCAGGAACTCGATGTCGGCGCTGTTGATGCCGGCGCGGAACACGAATCTGCCGATGCGGCCAAAGCCATTGATGCCGATTTTGATGGACATGATGTTTTCCTCCAATTCTGAATTCACACTGGAAAAGACGACTTCTCCAAGCCTAAATAGTACCCAAAGCCATACTTTTCATCGTAGCGTTATTATATCCCATTTTTTTTGCCGTGTAAAGCACGTGAAGCTATGTGATTTTTCATAAATCCCAATTCTCGGTCGATATTTTCTTTGTGAATCTTGGGCAATCTTCACATTTATTTAATATTTTCCCCCGAGGCCGGCCCGGAGGCGCGCGGCGGACGGCGCCGTTTTTCCGGAGACTCCTTGCGTTTTCTCCGGAAAGATAGTATATTATTTTTTAGGAGAGCAAACAGAATTTCAGTCCCCACCGGGACTGCTGCCGCCGGCAGCGGGGAGGAATTTCTATGGCGACGTTCTTTGTCAACGGCCGGGAGGTCACGGCCTCCGGCAGCGAGAAACTCATCCGGTTCCTGCGCGACCAGCTGCGCCTGACTTCGGTGAAGGACGGGTGCAGCGAGGGCGCCTGCGGTACCTGCACGGTGCTCATCGACGGCAAGCCCACCAAGGCCTGCGTCCCCACCACCGCCAAGCTGGAGGGCAAGCACGTGCTGACGGTGGAGGGCCTGACGCCCCTGGAGAAGGAACTCTACGCCGCCGCCTTCGGACGGGCCGGCGCGGTGCAGTGCGGCTTCTGCATCCCCGGCATGGTCATGAGCGCCAAGGCCCTGCTCGACGAGAACCCCGACCCCTCCGAGGAGGAGATTGCCTACGCGATTCGCAACAACATCTGCCGCTGCACCGGGTATGTGAAGATTGTGGACGCCATCCGCCTGGCCGGGCAGTACCTGCGGGAGGGCCGCGTGCCCGCGCAGCCGGACGACTGGCGCGTGGGCGGCCGGGTGGTCCGGCTGGACGCCGAGGAGAAGGTCCTGGGCACCGGGAAATATCCCGACGACGTCTACCTGGAGGGGATGATTTACGCCAGCGCCGTCCGCAGCCGCTACCCCCGGGCGGTGGTCAAGGCCATCCACACCGAGAAGGCCCGGGCCCTGGAGGGGGTGGTGGGCGTCTTCACGGCCGAGGACATCCCCGGCATCAACAAGGTGGGCCACCTGGTCAAGGACTGGGACACGATGATTGCCGTGGGGGACACCACCCACTACCTGGGCGACGCCATCTGCCTGGTGGCCGCCGAGACGCCCGAGATTCTCGCCCGGGCCAAGGAGCTGGTGGAGGTGGAGTACGAGGAGCTCCAGCCGGTCCGCTCCCCGGCCGAGGCCATGCTGCCCAACGCGCCGCTGGTCCACCGCTCGGGGAATCTGCTGGCCCACAAGCACATCCAGCGGGGCAACGCCGCCCTGGCCATCGCCCGGTCGCCCCACGTGCTGACGAAGCGGTTCACGACGCCCTTCACCGAGCACGCCTTTCTGGAGCCGGAGTGCGCCGTGGCCTACCCCGAGGGCGAGGGCGTCCACATCCTCACCGCCGACCAGGGCGTCTACGACACCCAGCAGGAGACGATGCGGATGCTGGGCCTGCCGCCGGAGCTGGTGAAGGTGGAGAACCTCCTGGTGGGCGGCGGCTTCGGCGGCAAGGAGGACGTGACGGTCCAGCACCACGCGGCCCTGGTGGCGTACCTGACCCAGCGGCCGGTGAAGGTCAAGCTGACGCGGGCCGAGAGCATCCTCATCCATCCCAAGCGCCATCCCATGGAGATGGAATTTGCCCTGGGCTGCGATGAAAACGGCATCATCCAGGGCGTGGCCGCCAACATCATCGCC
>CAJFNZ010000146.1 GCA_904395905.1 uncultured Oscillospiraceae bacterium
CATGTACTACAAGCCCGAGGAGCTGGTGGGCAAGACGCTGGTGGCCATCGTCAACCTGCCCGAGCGGAAGATGATGGGCCAGGTGAGCCAGGGGATGCTGATTTCCGCCGTCCACACCGAGAAGGGGGAGGAGAAGCTCCACCTGCTGATGGTGGACGACGCCATCCCGGCCGGCGCAAAGCTCTGCTGACAACGAAAGACGGCCCGCCTCCCCAGGGAAGAGGCGGGCCGTTTTCCGGCCGTCAGGCCATCATGAGTTCGGAGATGGCGTCGAGAATCTTGTCGTGACATCCGCCGCAGCCGGTGGAGCAGTGGGTAATCCGCTGCACCTCCTCGAAGGCCTGGAGGACGTCGTCAAACCGCTCCATCTGGTGCAGCGCCCCCTCCACGTCGGCGTAGGAGACCTGCTTACAGTTGCAAATCATCTGGTTTTCCTGCATGGGGATCCCTCCTCGTTTGGATTGTCTTCCCCTATCATACCACGGCGGCCGCGGAATGTCCACGGCCGCCGAAAAGAGCCGCACCCGGGGCTGGGTGCGGCTCGGGCTCCGCGGGCGGCGGATGCGGGGCGCGTTTGGGAACCCTTCTTTGCAGGAGATGCTGTAATCTCCGCGCGGCGCTGCCGGCAGCGGCGGGCGCGCAGGGCTGTAAGAAGGAAGGAAACGCTCCGGCGGCCTTCGGCCGCCAAGGGATGAGACGGACGTCGTGGATTGGGAAACCAGGATGTTGCGGAAGCGCACGCTCCCGACAGGCCGCGGGAGGGGCGCCACCTAGAAAGCCGGCTGTCAGCTTTTCATCAGGAAACGCTCCGCCGGATTGCGGCCGGCGGCCCGGTGGATCCGAACATGCGATGGCTGTGAAGAATCTCAGCCGGAAAACCCGATGGCTACTTCCCCTCCAGCTGGTGCACGGCGTCGGCCAGGAGGGCCGCAGCGCCGTCCAGCGACAGTCGTCCCGCATCCAGGCAGAGATGGTAGTTGGATGCGTCCCCCCATTTGCGCTGTGTGAAAAACGTGTAGTAATCCGCCCGCGTTTTGTCCTGTTTTTTGATGGTCTTGTCCACCAACTCCTGGGGCACGCCGTAGTACTGGACCAGGCGCTGGCGGCGCACGGCGTTGGTGGCGGTGATGAAGACGTTCAGGCAGTCGTCCCGGTCCTGGAGGACGTAGTCGGCGCACCGGCCGACAATGACGCAGTCGCCCTCCTCGGCGACCCGCCGGATGACGTCGAACTGGGCGAAGGCCAGCTTCTGGTTCAGCGGCAGGGCGTCGGTGACGGAAATCGTGGCGTGGAGGTACGCGCTGTACAGCAGCGAGCCGGTGGGCTTTTCGTCAAAGTGCTGCACCACGTCCTCGTGCATCCCGCTCTCCTGGGCGGCAATCTTCAGGAGCTCCCGGTCAAAGAACCGGTACCCCAGGCGCTTGGCCAGCTTTTCGCCCACCATGCGGCCGCCGGAGCCGTATTTCCGGTCGATGGTCACTACCATGGAATCTCCCCCCTCCTGATACCATCAGTATACACGAAACCGGCAAACAATACAAGATTTATTTTTGAAAAAGGCCGCCTTCGTGCAAATTATACAAAAAGCCCGCGGCAGCGGCGGCGCTTTACAAACCACGGGAAATCCCGTATACTAGATACCGGTAATTCGGAAGGTTTCCTTTCCCAATGAGGTGGATTTATGACTGATTTGGATAAGATCCGCAATTTCTCCATCATCGCCCACATCGACCACGGCAAGTCCACCCTGGCCGACCGGCTGCTGGAGGCCTGCCACACGGTGGACCTGCGGGAGATGGAGGACCAGATCCTCGACTCCATGGACCTGGAGCGGGAGCGGGGCATCACCATCAAGGCCCGGGCCGTGCGATTGGACTACCGGGCCGACGACGGGGCGGACTACGTCCTGAACCTGATTGACACCCCGGGCCACGTGGACTTCAACTACGAGGTCTCCCGGAGCCTGACGGCCTGCGAGGGCGCGGTGCTGGTGGTGGACGCCTCCCAGGGCATCGAGGCCCAGACCCTGGCCAACACCTACCTGGCCGTGGACGCCGGGCTGGAGGTGCTGCCGGTCGTCAACAAAATCGATCTGCCCGCCGCCCGGCCCCAGGAGGTCAAGCAGGAGATTGAGGACGTCATCGGCCTGCCGGCCATGGACGCGCCGGAGATCTCGGCCAAGAACGGCATCAACATCCACAGCGTCCTGGAGATGATTGTCCGGGACGTGCCCGCCCCGCAGGGGGACCGGGACGCGCCCCTCCAGGCGCTGATTTTCGACAGCCAGTACGACGCCTACCGGGGGGTCATCGTCTACCTGCGGGTGTTCAACGGCCAGCTCCGCCCCGGCATGGACGTGAAGATGATGGCCAGCGGCGCGGAATACAAGGTGGTCGAGTGCGGCTACCTGAGCCCCAAGGGCATGGTGCCCACCGACGGCCTGGGGGCCGGCGAGGTGGGCTATCTGACGGCCTCCATCAAGACCGTCTCCGACACCCGCGTGGGCGACACCGTCACCGGGGTGGAGAACCCCACGCCCGAGGCCCTGCCCGGCTACAAGGCCGTGCAGCCGATGGTCTTCGCCGGCATCTACCCGGCCGACGGCAGCAAGTACGGCGATTTGCGCGACGCCCTGGAGAAGCTGCAGCTCAACGACGCCTCCATGTCCTTCACCCAGGAGAACTCGGTGGCCCTGGGCTTCGGCTTCCGCTGCGGCTTCCTGGGCCTGCTGCACATGGAGGTCATCCTCGAGCGGCTGGAGCGGGAGTACAACCTGGACCTCATCACCACCGCCCCCAACGTCGTCTACCACGTGACGAAGACGAACGGCGAGATGGTCGAGGTCTACACGCCCCTCAACTACCCCGACCCGGCGGAGATCCAGCAGGCCGAGGAGCCCTTCGTCAAGGCCAGCATCATCGCGCCCCAGGAGTACGTGGGCAACATCATGGACCTGTGCCAGCGGCGGCGGGGCGAGTACAAGGACATGCAGTACCTGGACGCCACCCGGGTGGAGCTCCACTACGAGATGCCCCTCAACGAGATTATCTACGACTTCTTCGACGCTCTCAAGTCCCGCACCCGGGGCTACGCCTCGCTGGACTATGAGCTGATTGGCTACCGGCCCAGCAAGCTGGTGAAGCTGGACATCCTGCTCAACGGCGAGGTGGTGGACGCCCTGTCCTTCATCCTCTTCGCCGACAACGCCGACCCCCGGGCCCGGAAGATCTGCGAGCGGCTCAAGGAGAACATCCCCCGGCAGATGTTCGAGATCCCCGTCCAGGCGGCCATCGGCGGCAAGGTCATCGCCCGGGAGACCATCAAGGCCCTGCGCAAGGACGTGCTGGCCAAGTGTTACGGCGGCGACATCACCCGGAAGAAGAAGCTGCTGGAAAAGCAGAAGGAGGGCAAGAAGCGGATGCGCTCCTTCGGCACGGTGTCGGTGCCCTCGGAGGCGTTCATGGCCGTGCTCAAGCTGGACGACGACGGCTGAGGGGAGGGGCGGACCGTGAGCGAATCGAAATCCCTGGGCGTCTACGTCCACATCCCCTTCTGCCGCAGCAAGTGCGAGTACTGCGACTTCTACTCCCTGGGCGGCGGCCGCAGCAAGGAG
>CAJFNZ010000147.1 GCA_904395905.1 uncultured Oscillospiraceae bacterium
AGGCACAGGTCCCCGGAAAAAACAGATTTCATCTTGTTTCGCCCGCCGCGGCAGGCGAAACTCTGCCGAGGGCTTTTTTTCTGTGCAGGATGTACGTTGCCCTCATGCACAGCATTGCGGTTTTCTGACAGTCTGTGAGGGCCGCCTCCCATGGAGGCGGCCCTCGATTTTTATCGGCGGATTAGGAGACGACAATCGACGTGGGGCCGTCGGCGCCGCCGATGATGCCGACGGAGGCGGCATCACCGGAGAACTCCTGGTAGGTGTCCAGGTCCTCCGGCAGCGTCACGGTCACGGCGTCGCCGGTCCGGATGTTGTCCAGATTCCCGACGACGGCCGCCGAGAGGGTCTGCCCCTCGACGGTCATGTCCATGGACAAAAACACGTCCGAGGAGACGATGGCGCCGTCCCGGACGACGGCTTCCACCGTCATCTCGCCCAGCTCCAGGGAGAGGGCGGGCATCTCGCTGCCGGCCTGCAACCCGGAGAGCAGGGCGTCGTACAGCGCGTTGAAGGGCGCGCAGGCGTAGGCCAGCCGGTAGCGGACCGCGCCGTCCTCCTGGACGGCCTCGACGGAGGTGAAGAGGCTGATGAGGTTGGCGGCGTCCGCCTCCAGAACCTCGGCGGGGAAGGCGGCGACAAGGTCCTCAATGGACAGCGGCATCCGCACCTTCTGGCCCATCATATCCATGTAGTAGACGCCGTCGGTGTAGTAGTAGGAGACCGTCGCCTGGAGGGCGGCCTCGTCCGCGGAGACGCCCATCGCCTCCGCCATGGCGGGATTCAGCGCCATGTCCAGGTCCATGGTCATGGCCAGTTCCGTCTGGTCGAGGTGCGCCAGGTCGGCGTTGGCGGCAATCTCCGCCGAGACGTCCCCGGAGGCCAGGGGCACGTCCGAGAGAGTCAGGTCCATGGTCATCGTCATGTCCGCGGACACGGCGGTGGCCGAATTCATGGCGGCGCCGGCGGCGGCGTAGTCCCGGTAGTTGGCGAACTGCCGGTCGATGCCCCGGGCGTCGGCAATGGCGCCCTCTGCCACCAGCTTCGTCAGAAGATCCGCCTCGCCGGACTTGGGAGCCGTGGCCAGGGCGGTGTAGCTCATGGCCGCCACGTGGTCGCGGAGGAAGTTGGAGGCGTCGCAGGTATACGGGTTCACCACGCCCAGCTGCCCGGCAAAGTCCAGGGCGTCGGCGTAGGCGAAGTCGCCGCCCTCGCCGTCGGTGTAGCCCAGGGCCCGCAGCAGGAAGGCGGCGTACTGCTGGGCGGTGCAGGGGTCGCTGGCGCCGTAGGTGTCCGCCCCGGTGCCGTTGGTCAGGCCGTGGTCATAGAGGTACTGGACGTAGGGCTTGGCCCAGTCGCGGACGTCGGTGAAGGGGGCGGTGTAGGCCTCCATGGCCAGGGCCTCGTCCTCCGCGCCCAGGAGCCGGACCAGCATGGCGCCGGCCTCGGCGCGGCTGGGCGCGCGGTCCAGGTCGTAACCGCCATCGGTACCCTGGAAAAGGCCCAGGTCGTGCAAGGCGTCGGCGCAGTGGGTGAAGTTGGCTCCCAGGGCTGACGCTGCGAGGACTGCCGCCAAGGCGGCCGCCAGGACTAGGATGCGGCAAAAGCGTTTCATCGGGAAGGTCCTCCTTTACATTCATGTAGGCGGATAATCCGCTGGATTGGGACGGCTCCATCATACCACGCTCCCCGGGAAGAAACAAGGCCCCGGGGAGGAATCCGCCGTTGGGGAAAGCCGCGGCCTGTCGGATGCCGTCGGGACTTTACGAAGATTTTACATTGCAACAGAAAAATTAACATTGCAATCCCCGTAAAGTTCCTGTAAAATAGACGTAAAAGTGCCGGATGCTTCCGACACCAATAGATCCCGAAAAGGGGGAGAGAGAGTCTGTGGAGATTACCTTTTCATGGTTTTTGGGCCAGCTGGGCTCTAGCCCCGTCCTGCTGCTGACGGTGCTCTTGACCTTGGGCGTCATCTTCGTCAACGGCTGGACGGACGCGCCCAACGCCATCGCCACCTGCGTGGCCACCCGCTGCATTTCGCCCCGGGCGGCGGTGCTGATGTCGGCGGTGTTCAACTTCCTGGGCGTGCTGCTCATGACCATGATTAACGCCACCGTGGCGGCTACCATCACCAACATGGTCAATTTCGGCGGCAACACCGGCGAGGCCACGACGGCCCTCTGCGCGGCGCTGTTCGCCATTATTCTCTGGGCCGTGGTGGCCTGGTATTTCGGAATCCCCACCAGTGAGAGCCACGCCCTGATTGCCGGCCTCTCCGGCGCGGCCATCGCCCTGCACGGCGGGCCGGCGGGCATCAACGGAGCCGAGTGGGTCAAGGTCCTCTACGGCCTGGTGCTCTCCACGCTCCTGGGCTTCGGCACCGGCTTTGCCTTCACGCGGCTGACGGAGTTCCTCTGCCGCAAGATGGACCGGCGGAAGACCGTGGGCTTCTTCCGCGGGGCGCAGATCTTCGGCGGCGCGGCCATGTCCTTCATGCACGGCGCCCAGGACGGCCAGAAGTTCATGGGTGTGCTGATGCTGGGCGTGTTCCTGGCCGGCGGGCAGGAGGCCCCGGGGCAGTTCCACCTGCCCATCTGGATGATGCTTCTCTGCTCGGTCATCATGGCCCTGGGCACCAGCCTGGGCGGCTACAAGATTATCAAGTCCGTGGGCATGGATATGGTCCATCTCGAGCCGTATCAGGGCTTTTCGGCGGACCTGGCCGGCGCCACGTGCCTGCTGGTGTCGTCGGTGTTCGGCCTGCCGGTCAGCACGACCCACACCAAGACCACGGCGATTCTGGGCGTCGGCGCATCGCGGCGGCTGTCTGCCATCCGCTTCTCGGTGGTCCGGGACATGGTGCTGACGTGGGTGCTGACGTTCCCCGGCTGCGGCCTCATCGGATTTTTCATGGCGAAGCTGTTCATCGCCCTGTTTTAGAAAGGAAACGAACGAAATATGGCCAAGAAAAACGACGATTTTACCTTTGACGCCTTTGTCCGCGGCACCGAGGCCGCCTGCGACGCGGCCAACATGGTCTGCGACGCCATTGCCAACTACGACCCGGAGACGCTGCAGACGCAGCTGGACGCCCTCCACCAGGTGGAGCACCGCGGCGACGAGATTAAGCACGACCTGGTCGCCCAGGTGGCCCGGGCCTTCATCACGCCGCTGGAGCGGGACGACATCCTGACGCTGATTCAGGCCATCGACAACGTCACCGACGCGGTGGAGGACATCCTGATTCGGATGCGCATCACCGGCGTGCGGCGGATGCGCAGCGACGCCATCGACTTTGCCAAGCTGCTGGTCCGCTGCACCGATGCCACGCGGCAGCTGATGCAGGAGTTCCGGCACTTCAAGAAGTCCAAGAAGCTTAATGAGTACATCATCCTCGTCAACCAGATTGAGGAGGAGGCCGACGCCATGTACATGGAGGCCATGCGCCGCCTCCACACCGGCGTGGAGGACCTGCTCCAGCTGGTGGTCTGGCGCGAGATCTACGACTACTTCGAGCGCTGCTTCGACGCCTGCGAGGACGTGGCCGACATCCTCGAGAACATGGCCATCGGCAACACCTGACATCCCGAAAAGCAAGACGACGCCCCGCGCCGAAAAGGCGCGGGGCGTTCAGATTGTCAAAAACTGTGGTACCGAGCAAGAAGGCTATGCGTCTCTTGCACAGAAAAAAGCCCTCGGCAGAGTTTCGCCGCCCGCAGGCGGCGAAATGAAGTCTAAATTCGTTTTTTCCGGGGACATGCGCCTCGGAAAAAACACTTCTCAGGCTCCAAGTGTGCGGCCCGCAGGGCCGTGCGCGTGGGAGACTGCATCCCCTCGCCAAAATGCTTGCATTTTGGCGACAGCGTGTCGAGTTTCTCGACACGCTGGACGCCCCGCGCCGAATAGGCGCGGGGCGTTTTTGTCGGAACGTCACTGGAAATCGAACAGGTTCAGCCCAATCTCCTGGTCAAAGCGGCGGCCGACGCGGCCGTCCAGGACCCGCACGACCACCTCGCCGGTGGCGCTGATGACCGCCCGGCTCAGATGGCCGCCGAAGACGCGGCCCTCCCGGTCGCCGGCGCTCATGTGCAGGTGGGCGTAGGGCTTCCCGTCCTGCTCGGTCAGGGTGCCCGTCAGGGAGACAATCTCAAATTCCCCCCGGAACTCGTTGCCCTGGAACTGCTTTTCCGCCAGGCGGAAGACGCCGGCCGTGAACTCCCGGACCGCGCCCAGGCCGTTGATTTCCGCCAGGTGGATCTTCTCCTGGGCGGCGACGGCCAGCAGCTGCTCCACAATCTCCTCGCCCGGGTCCAGCCGCACGACCAGGGTGTCGCCGAATCTGCGGTATTCCATTGGAACTGCCTCCTCCGTGTTCAAGGGTAATCGCCGCGCCCCGCCGGCGCGGCATCTCCTGCGCCTATCATACCCCGGCGGGCGGGGCGGTGTCAAGGGTCAAAGGGTGCGGCCCGCCGCCCGGTAGAGCAGGGCGTTGCAGATGGCCGCGGCCACGTTGCTGCCGCCCTTGCGGCCCCGCGCGACGATGTAGGGCACGTCCTGCAGCGAGCAAATCAGCTCTTTGCTCTGGACCACGTTGACGAAGCCCACCGGCACGCCGACAATCAGCGCCGGGGAGAGCTTCCCGTCCTGAATCAGCTCGTAGAGCCGCACCAGGGCCGTGGGGGCGTTGCCGATGGCGAACAGCACCGGCCCGGTCAGGGCGGCGGCCTTGTCCATGGAGGCCGTGGCGCGGGTGGTGCCGGCGGCCTGGGCCGCGGCGGCCACGTCCTCGTCGCCCATGAAGCACCGGACACTCACGCCCAGCTGGCGGCAGGCGGCCTTGTTGACGCCGGAGTAGGCCATCTGGGTGTCGGTGACGATGGTCGCGCCGCCGGCCTTCAGCAGCGCCACGGTCTTCCGGCAGACGTCGGGGGAGAAGCAGAGGCTGTCGGCGTACTCGAAGTCGGCGGTGGTGTGGATGACCCGTTTGACGACGTCGGCGTGCTCCGGGTCGATGGGGTGGGGCAGCTCCGCGGTGAGGAGCTCCATGCTGCGCTTTTCGATGTCCCGGGGCAGGACGTTTTCCAGTTCAATGTGCATCGTTTATCCCTCCATACCGCGCTCGAGGATGGCGTAGACGCGGTCCATGTCCAGGCTGCGGCGGATGCCGTCGGCGAGGATGTCGTACTGCTGTTCCTTGTACTGCTGATACGTCACCGCCCGGGCCGTGTCGGCCGAGAGGCCCTTCCGGTCCAGGAGGATGGCCATCAGCTTCTCGGCAAAGTCGCCGCTGTCGAAAATCCCGTGGACGTAGCTGCCCAGGACGGCCCCCTGGGCCGCGCCGTCGGCCCGGCCGCTGGAGAGGGTGGAGAACACCGTGCACGCCTGGTCGGTGGCGCCCATGTGGATCTCGTATCCCTCGAAGGTGCTGCCGGAGAGGGGGGCCCACAGCCCCTCCAGCCGCCCGACGGTCCCCGAGACCCGGGTGCGCGTCTTCTCCGGCCGGAACTCCGTGGCGCAGTCCAGCAGGCCCATGCCCCGGAGGGTTCCGCCGTGCTCCACGCCCAGGGGGTCGCGCAGCTCCTTGCCCAGCATCTGGTAGCCGCCGCAGATGCCCAGGACCGGCGTGCCGCCCCGGACGCACTTCCAGATGGCCGCCTCCAGTCCGCACTGGCGGAGCCAGAGGAGGTCGTCCATGGTGTTTTTCGTCCCGGGCAGGAGGATGAGGTCGGGGTTCCCCAGCTGGCCCGGGGCCGAGACGTACCGGACGCCGGCGAAGTCAAACCGCTCCAGGGCGTCAAAGTCGGTGAAGTTGGAGATCCGCGGCAGGCGGATGACCGCCAGGTCCAGGGGCTTCACCGGGGCCGTCCGCTCCAGCTTCTCGGAGAGGGAGTCCTCCTCGTCGATGTCCACCTGGAGCATGGGCACCACGCCCACCACCGGCTTGTGCATCAGGTCCTCGAGCATCTTCAGCCCCGGCCGGAGGATCTCCACGTCGCCGCGGAACTTGTTGATGATGAGCCCCTGGACGTAAGCCTGCTCGGCCGGGTCCAGCAGGGCCACGGTGCCGTAGAGGCTGGCGAAGACGCCGCCGCGGTCGATGTCGCCGGCCAGCAGCACCGGCGCGCCGGCCAGCTTCGCCATGCCCATGTTCACGAAGTCGTCGGCCTTCAGGTTGATTTCCGCCGGGCTGCCGGCCCCCTCCAGCACGACGATGTCGTAGTCGGCGGCAAGGCTCCGGTAGGCCTTCTCCACCGCCGGGCGCAGCTGGGCCTTGTAGGCGTAGTAGTCGGCGGCCTTCATGTTGCCCAGGACCTCGCCGTTGACAATCACCTGGCTGCCCATGTCCCCGGTGGGCTTGAGCAGGATGGGGTTCATCCGGACGTCCGGGGCGATGCCGGCGGCCTCGGCCTGCATCACCTGGGCGCGGCCCATCTCGTAGCCGTCGTCGGTGATGAAGCTGTTGAGGGCCATGTTCTGGCTTTTGAACGGGGCCACCCGGTAGCCGTCCTGCCGGAACACCCGGCACAGCCCGCCGGTCAGCAGGCTCTTGCCGGCGTTGGACATGGTGCCCTGAATCATGATGGATTTGGCCATGGTCATTCCTCCAAGCACTGGCCGGCTGCGGCCAGCAGCGCGTCGTTGTCGGCCGCCGTGCGCACGGCGGCCCGGTAGTAGCCCTCGGTCAGGCCGGGGTAGTTGGCGCAGCTGCGCACCAGGATCCCCCGGGCCGCCAGGGCGGCGTCCAGGCCCGGCCGGGCCCGGAAAAAGAGAAAGTTGGCGCGGCTGTCGTAGACGGTGCAGCCCAGGGCCCGGAGGCCCGCGGCCAGCCGCGGCCGCTCGGCGGCAATCAGCCGGCGGAGCCGGGCCACGTAGTCCGCCTCCGCCAGGGCGGCGATGCCGGCGGCCTGGGCCGGGCCGGACACCCCCCACGGCTGGCCGCAGGCGGCCATGGCCTCCAGCAGCGCCCCGTCGGACGACAGGCAGTACCCCAGCCGCAGCCCGGCCATGGCGTACGTTTTGGTGAAGGCCCGGAGAATCAGCAAGTTCCCGCCGGCCAGCCGCCGCCGGAGGCTGTACGCCGCCCCGTCGTCCAGCAGGTCCACGAAGCACTCGTCCATGACCAGCAGGGCGCCGCTGCCCTTGCACCAGTCCAGCACCCGCCCGGCCAGCGCCGGGTCCACCGGCAGGCCCGTGGGGTTGTTGGGCTGGCAGAGGAACACCAGCTCCGGCTGCCAGGCGAGGTCGTCCAGCAGCCGCGCCGTCACCCGGAAGCCCTCCTCCTCGGTCAGCAGGCAGCGGCGGACGGCGCAGCCGGCGGCCGTGAGGGCCGCCTCGTACTCGGCGAACGTCGGGGCCGTCACCAGGGCCCGCCGGGGCCGCCGGGCCAGGGCCAGGCGGAAAATCAGGTCGGCCGCCCCGGCGCCGCAGAGGATCTCCGACGGCCGGCAGCCCTCGGCCCGGGCGATGGCCGCCCGCAGCCGCCGGCACAGGGGGTCGGGGTACTCGTCGGCCCGGTCCAGGCTCTCGGCGACGGCCCGGCGCACCCCCTCGGGCAGCCCCAGGGGGCTGACGTTGGCCGAAAAGTCCAGGGGCCGCCGGCCATACCGGGCCTCGTAGCCCGCGACGTCCCCGCCGTGTATCAAGTCCATTGGCCGTATCCTCCTCCGTTGGGGTTCAGACCGCCCACACCAGGGCGGCCAGCGCGCCGAAGACCGCCAGGGCCAGCAGCGCCGTGGCCGTCATCAGGCGGCAGGCCCGGTCGATGTCCCGGGGCTCGATGGGCCGCGTGTCGTCGCCGATGGTGGGCTTGCGCACCACCTGGCCGAAGTAGCTGGCGTCGCCGGCCAGCTGTACGCCCAGGGCCCCGGCGCAGGCCGACTCGGTCTGGGCGGAGTTGGGGCTCTTGTGCTTGCGCCGGTCCCGCCGCCAGATGCGGAGGGCGCCGGCGGCGTCCAGCCCCGTCAGCGCGGCGGCGGCGACCATCAGCAGGGCCGTCAGCCGGGCGGGGAGGAAGTTGCACACGTCGTCCAGCCGGGCCGCCGCGGTGCCGAAGTAGCGGTAGCGGTCGTTCCGGTAGCCGACCATGGAGTCCATGGTGTTCACGGCCTTGTAGAGGAGCCCCGCCACCGGCCCCCCCAGGAGCAGGAACAGGAGCGGGGCGACGACGCCGTCGGTGGTGTTCTCGGCCACGGTCTCCACGGCGGCCTTCGTCACGCCTCCGGCCGTGAGCTGGGCGGTGTCCCGCCCCACCAGGCCGGCGACAGCCTGCCGCGCCTCGTCCAGCGTGCCGCCCTCCAGGGCGCGGCGGACCTTTTTGGCCTCGTCGGCCAGGCACCGGGTCGCGAGAATCTGATAGGACCAGAACACGGCCAGGGCCAGGGCCAGATACCGGTGGATCCGGGCGGCCAGGGCCAGCAGGCCCCAGCTGACGCCGCCGGTGACGGCCAGCACCAGGCATACCAGCAGGCAGCCTCCCAGCCGCTCCCCGGCCGCCGTGGCCGGCAGCAGCCGCCGGAGGCCCCGCTCGCCCCAGGAGATGACCTTGCCGATGGCCACCACCGGATGGGGCAGCCACCGGGGGTCCCCCAGCAGCAGGTCCAGCAGGAAGCCCGCCCCGGCGGCCAGCAGAATCTCCACGCTCACTCCACCGCCTCCGTCGTCAGTTCGCCCCGGGCCCAGCGGGCGCCGTCGGTGGTGAACCGGCAGCGGCCGCCGTTGGGGATTTTCCAGTCAAAGTAGCCCCGCCGCGGGACGGCGAAGGCCTCGCCCACGGCCATGACGGTGCCGCCGTGGGCCACGATGGCCAGCCGGGGCCGTCCGGCGGCCAGGGCCGCCTCGACCAGCCGGGAGAAGGCCGCGCAGGTGCGGCGGCAGAAGTCCGCCCGGCCCTCGCCGCCGGGGCAGGGGCCCTCGCACCACCCGTCCACCCAGGCGCGGTAGGCGGCGTTGTCCGAGAGCTCCTGCCAGTTCTTCCCTTCAAAGGCGCCGAAGTCCATCTCCCGCAGGTCCTCCACCACCGTCTGCCGGGCGTTGGGGAAGAGGATGGCCGCCGTCTCCCGGGCCCGGCGCAGGGGGGAGACGAAGACCTCGGCCTCCGCCGGGTCCGGGGCCGTCAGGGCCGCCCGGCCCTGGGGGCACAGGGGCTCGTCGGTGGAACCGATGTGCCGGTGCAAAAGGTTCCCGGCCGTGGCCCCGTGGCGAATCAGCAGAATCTCCACGGCCTTCACCCCTTGATGACCATGCCGACGCCGCAGACGACCCGCACGACCCGGTCGGCCTCCCGGGCCAGGGCGATGCACAGCCGGCCCACGGCCTCCCGCCGGGCCCGTTCGCCGGCGTCCACGGGCACCAGGCCCGCGCCCACCTCCTGGCAGATGACCACGTCCTTCCGGAGCAGGTCCGCCAGGGGCGTGTCGGGCGCGTCCTCCAGGCCGTACAGCACCGGCGCGGGGCTGCGGACGTCCCGGCTCATGTCCTCGTCCCGGTAGCCCAGGACGTCCCGGGCGTAGGCCCGCTTTCCGGCGGCGTAGCCGCCCACAATCAGAATCATGCAATCACAGCCTTTCCGTCAGCAGCACCGCAACGGGCATCAGCAGCTCACACCACTGGAGGAACCAGCCGGCCAGGTCCCCGGTGATGCCGCCGAAGACGCGCCGGGCCATGGCGTGGTAGATGCCCAGCATCGCCAGGGCGGCCAGGACGGCCCAGATGGCCCCGAGGGCCGCCATCCCCGCCGCGGCGGCCACCGCCGTGGCCAGCAGCACCGTGCGGGCCTGCCGCCGGGCCGCCATGGACGAGAACGTCTTGGCCAGGCCCGAGTCCTTGGCGCAGGGGAAGGTGGTGACGGCGAAGCCGCTCAGGGCCCGGCTCAGCACGAACGACAGCCCCAGGGCCTGGAGCTGCGCCCCGGCGGGCCGCAGCTCGCCGTACACCGCCGTGAGGAACACCAGGTACGACCCCGTGGCGATGACCGCAAAGGCCCCGCAGTGGGAGTCCTTGAGGATCTCCAGCTTCCGCTCCCGCGGGGCGTGGCTGGCCAGGGCGTCGGTGGTGTCGCAGAAGCCGTCGAGGTGGATGCCGCCGGTGACGACCACCGGGGCCAGGGCCAGCCCCGCGCCGGTGAGCAGCGGGCCGAAGCCCGCCCGGTCGCCAACCAAGGCCCACAGCGCGACGGCGGCCCAGCAGAGGAAGCCCACCAGGGGGAAGGCGGCCATGGCGTAGCGCATATTCTTTTCCGTCCAGGGGAACTGGGGCATCGGCAGGGCCGAGTACATGGACAGCGCCACGGCCACCGTCTGCAAAACCGTCATGGCAGGGCTCCTTTCTGCACGATGGGGATGCCGCAGACCACCTCGGCCACGGTGTCAAACCGCCGGCCCATCCAGCCGTTGAGGGCGGCCAGCAGGTCGAGGTAGGCGGTCGTCTCCCGGTCGTAGGCCACGCCGTCGGAGAAGACCTCGTTCGTCACGACCACCAGGTGGGCGCACTGGGCCCGCAGCCGCTCGAGGCCCGCCGTGACGGCCGCAAAGGGGTCCGCCGGCCGGTCGGGGCCGAAGAGGACGTTGGCCGTCAGGTTGCTCATGCACTCCAGCAGAGCCGTGCCCCGGGCCGGGAGGTCGAGGCGCCGCAGGTCGCCGTAGTGCTCCACGGTGGCAAAGCCCAGGCCGGCCCGCTGGCGGCGGTGCTTTTCGATGCGGGCGCGGCACTCGTCGTCCCAGGGGCGCATGGTGGCGATGTAGAACCGGGGCCCCGGCAGGGCCGCGGCGGCGGCCTCGGCCACCTGGCTCTTGCCGCTGGCGCTGCCGCCGGTGATGAGGAGCTCCATCGTCAGCTCAGGGGCTGGTAGGCCTCCACGTGGATGTCCTCGAAGGTGGCCATCTCGTTGAAGACCGCCAGGGCCATGTCCAGCAGAGGCATCACCGCCACCGCGCCGGTGCCCTCGCCCAGGCGCATCCCGGCGGTGAGGATGGGCTTCTTGCCCAGCGCGTCCAGCAGCAGCCGGCCGGCCGGCTCGGCGCTCACGTGGCTGGCAATCAGGTAGTCGGCCGCCGCCGGGCAGAGGCGCACGGCGCACAGGGCCGAGAGGGTCGAGATGAACCCGTCCAGCACGCACGGCACGCCGCTCAGCGCCGCCCCCAGGCAGAGGCCGGCCATGCCGGCGATGTCGAAGCCGCCCACCTTGGCAATCACGTCCACCGGATCCGCCGGGTCGGGCCGGTTGCGGGCGATGGCCTGCTCGATGACCTCGATTTTGTGGAGGACGCCCGCGCGGCTCAGGCCGGCGCCGGGGCCGGTCATCTCCGAGACGGGCCGGTTGAGCAGGACGCTGGCCACGGCGCTGGAGGTGGTGGTGTTGCCGATGCCCATCTCCCCGGTGGCCAGGAGGCCGTAGCCCCGGGCGGCCAGCTCCTCGGCCACGGACACGCCGGCCTCCAGGGCGCGGACGGCCTCCTCCCGGGTCATGGCCGGGCCCTGGGACATATCCTTCGTGCCGGCGGCGATGCGGCGGTTCCACATCCGCGGGTCGTCCACGGTGGTGTTCATGCCCATGTCGATGGGGAAGACGTCCGCGCCGGCCACCCGGGCCATCTTGCAGACGCTGGTTGCGCCGGTGCAGACGTTCCCGGCCACGATGGCCGTCACCTCGCTGCCGGTCTGGGTGACGCCCTGGGCGACGACGCCGTTGTCGGCGCAGAAGACGGCCACGGCCCGCTGGGAAATCCGGGGCTCCAGGGTGCCGGTAGCGGCGCAGATCTGAGTCACGACGTCCTCCAGGAGCCCCAGGCTGCCCAGGGGCTTGGCCACGGCGTTCCATTTGGCCAGGGCCCGCTCCCGGTCGGCGGCGCGGACGGGCGTGATGGCGGTTAACACTTGTGAAAGCTGCATGGTGGAAAGACCTCCTATAACCGGCGGACGAACCGCCGGGCAAAGTCGGGATTGGCCGGGAAGTAGAGGTGCGGGAACCCGGCGAACAGGGTGTCGGATGCGTGGATGCAGTCCCAGCTCCGGCCGGAGACGGGCTTGACGGCGGAGAAGTCCCCGCCGCAGCTGTCGGACTCGTAGTAGTGGAACTCGTGGGCGCGGATCTGTTCCCCGGCGGCGCAGAGGAGGTTGTCCCGCCGCGCCGTCAGCGTCACGTAGCCGAACCGCCGGAGCTTCCCGGTGTTGCGGCTGCCGCCGGGAATCACGCCGGCCAGGGGGAAGGTCTCCCCGTCGGCCGTCAGCGTCTCGTGGAGGTAGAGGAAGCCGCCGCACTCGGCAAAGGTGGGCAGGCCCCCCGCCACGGCCCGGCGGACGCTCTCGGCCATGGCGCGGTTTTCCGCCAGCTGCCGGGCGTAGAGCTCGGGGTAGCCGCCGCCCAGGTAGAGGCCGTCGCAGGGCGGCAGGGCGCCGTCCGTCAGGGGGGAGAAGAAGCGCAGCTCCGCGCCCAGCCGCTCCAGCAGCCGCAGGTTCTCCCGGTAGTAAAAGCAGAAGGCCCGGTCGCGGGCCACGGCCAGCACCGGCCGCCGGCCGGTGACCGGCGGCTCCGGGGCCTCCTCCCACCGGAGGGGCGGGGCCGAGGCCGCCAGGGCGAGCAGGCCGTCCAGGTCGGCGGACTGCTCGAGGGCCTCGGCCAGGCGGCGGAGCTTCTCCCGGAGGCCCTCCACCTCCTGGGCCGTGACGAGCCCCAGGTGGCGGCTCTCCAGCGCACATTCGGGCAGGGCCGGCAGGAAGCCGAAGACCCGCACGCCGCATGCCTGCTCCAGGACGGGCTGCAGCATCCGGTACTGCATCGGGGTGCAGCGGTTGAGCAGCACCCCGGCGATGCCGCTGGGCTGCCGGAAGTCCAGGAAGCCCTGCAGCTGGGCCGCCAGGGAGAGGGAGGCGCCCCGGGCGTCGAGAATCAGCACCACCGGCGTCCCGGTGGCCTGGGCCACCCGGTAGGCCGAGGCCTCGTCGGTGACGCCGCCGAGGCCGTCGTAGTAGCCCATGACGCCCTCCAGCACCGCCACGCCGCAGCCCTGGGCCGAGTCGGCCAGGAGGCGCCGGGCGGTGTCCGGCGGGGTGAAGAACAGATCGAGGTTGCAGCCCCGGGCCCCGATGAGCTCGCTGTGGAACAGCGGGTCGATGTAGTCCGGCCCGCACTTGCAGGCCGCCGGGGTCAGGCCGCGGCTGACCAGGGCCTGGAGGAGGCCGCAGACCACCGTGGTCTTGCCGGCCCCGCTCTTGGGGGCGGCCAGCAGCAGCCGGGGGAGGGTCCGCTCCATCAGCCGCGCCCCCTTGCCGAGAGCAGCCAGATGGGGTTCTGGCCGGTCATCAGGTGGTACGGCCCGGCCTTGCGGCTCCGGGCGGCGGAGATCTGGGCGACGGCGAAGTCCTGCCACGCCCCACCGGAGAGCAGCTCCGTGGCGCGGCCCAGGGTCTCGGCGGCGATGGCGCTCACGCAGACCCGGACCGCCGGGTTTTTCTCCAGGAGGATCTCCAGGCACCGGCCCAGCTGGCCGCCGCTGCCGCCCAGGAAGGCCGCGGCTGGGGCCGGCAGGTCCTCCAGGGCCGCCGGGGCCGCCCCTTGGACGAGGCGCAGGTTGTACGCTCCGAACTGCGCCCGGTTACGGGCAATCAGCCCGCAGGCCTCCTCGTTCCGCTCCACGGCGTAGACTTGGAGGGAGGGGTCCAGCAGGGCCAGCTCCACGCTGACCGAGCCGGTGCCGGCGCCCACGTCCCAGACGACGTCGCCGCGCTCCGGGGCCAGGAGGCCGGGGATGGCCGCGCGGACCTCCCGCTTCGTCATCGGGACGTCGCCGCGGAGGAAGGCCTCGTCGGGGATGCCGCAGCCCAGGGGCCGCCAGGCCGGGGCGACGGCCTCGGCCCAGACGGCGCTGAGGCTGTCGAAGGCCGCGCCGGCCAGAGCCCGGGCCGGGGCCGAGACCACCCGCTCGTCGGGGTAGGAGAGCCGTTCGCCCACGTGGAGCGTCACGTCCCCCAGGCCGGCCTCGGTCAGCTGCCGGGCAATCTCCCCGGGGGTCACGGTCCCGCCGGTGAGGAAGAAGGTCTCCCGCCCGCCCAGCACCGCCGCCACGGCGTCGCACCGGAGGCCGTGGGCGCTGACCAGGCGCACGTCCTGCCACGGCCGGCCCAGGCGGGCGGCCAGGTACTGGACGGTCGTAATCCCCGGCAGCACCGTCACGTCGTAGCCGGCCAGCAGGGGCAGCAGCTTCTTCGCGCCGCTGTAAAAGCCGGTGTCGCCGCTCATGACGACGCAGGCGGGGAAGTCGGTCAGGGCCGCGGCGATGGCCTCCGGCTTCACGGCGGCCGCGCGGTTGTCCGTACAGCCGTCGGGCAGCGTCTCCAGCAGCCGCTTTGCCCCGACAATCCGCCGGGCCTCGGCCAGGGCCGCCCGGCCATCGGCCGTCAGGGTGCCCGGGGTCCCCATGCCCAGGCCCACGATGGTTACCCGTTCCATGGCCCGTCCTCCAGTCTCTCGAGAATCTCCCCCATGGACAGGCCGTCCTCCCGGGGCCGGCGGACGAGAATCACCGCCACGTCCCGGAGCCGGGCGGCCTCCAGCTTCTCGGGGAAGCCGCCGGCCGCGCCGCCGTCCTTGGTGATGAGGGAGCGGATGTGGTATCGATCGATGGCCGCCAGGTTGTCCTCCAGGGAGAAGGGGCCTTTGGCGGCGAGGATGTGGTCCTCCGGGAGGCCGGCGGCCCGGCAGTCGGCCACGGAGGTCTCCAGCGGCAGCACCCGGGCGTAGACCCGGGATTGGTAGTCGGGGATGGCCCGGTAACAGCCAATCTCCTTGCTGCCGGTGGTCGCCAGGACGTTCCCCGGCGGCACCAGGGCGCAGGCCTCCGCCACCGACGCGGCGTAGCGGCAGCCGGGGTGGTCGCTCTCGGGCCGCAGCAGCCGCAGGCAGGGAATCCCCGCCGCCTCCGCCGCCGCGCGGACGTTGGCGCTGACGGCCACGGCGTAGGGGTGCGTGGCGTCCACCACCAGGGGGAAGCCGGCCATCAGGGCCTCCATGGCGGCCTCGTCCAGCCGCCCGGTGTGGCGCGTGACGCCTGGGGCCTCCGGGACGCAGGCCGCGCCGTAGTCGGTGGCCACCGAGACCGTCACGTCCCAGCCCCGCGCGGCCGCGGCCAGGGCCAGCTCCCGGCCCTCGGTGGTGCCGCCGAAGAGCAGCAGCCGCTTCACAGCTTCGCCTCGTAGCCCCGGGGCGTCACCATGCGCCCGGCCAGGCGGGCCGTCTGGCCGTTGCCCACGAAGGCGGTGCAGAACATATCCAGCTGCGCTTCCCGCAGCTCCGCCAGGGAGAGGATTTGGGACTGCTGCCCCTCCCGGCCGATGTTGCGGACGTAGCCGCAGACGGTCTCGGGGGCCTTCTTCTCCAGCAGGATGTCGCAGGCCCGCCGGAGGTAGTCGGCCCGCTTCCGGCTGGCCGGGTTGTAGAGGGCGATGCAGAAGTCGGCCTCCGCCGCGGCCCGGAGCCGCCGGGCAATCTGCTCCCAGGGCGTCAGCAGGTCGCTCAGGGAGATGACGCAGAAGTCGTGGGAGAGCGGGGCCCCCAGGACGGCCGCGCCGGAGAGGGCCGCCGTGACGCCGGGGACAATCTCGATGTCCACCGGCGGGAATTCCCCGGCCAGCTGGTAAATCAGGCAGGCCATGCCGTAGACCCCGGCGTCGCCGGAGCAGACCATGGCCACGGTCTCGCCGCCGGCGGCCCGCTCCAGGGCCATGCGGCAGCGGTCGATTTCCCGGCGCATGGGCGTCGTCAGCACCGGCTTGCCCGGGTAGAGGGGGGCCACCAGGTCGGTGTAGACGGTGTAGCCGCAGAGGACTTCCGCCTCGTCCAGGGCCGCGCGGGCCTGGTAGGTCATCTGCGCGGGATTTCCGGGCCCGAGGCCCACCACATAGAGCTTGTTCATGGTTCTTCCTCCAGTCGGAGCACGACGTCCGCCAGGGCCAGGGCCATGGTGACGCCGCCCTCGGCGTGTTTCTTGGCAATCAGCCGCCCGCCGCCGCTGCCCAGCACGGCGCTGCGTTCGCAGACGTTGTCCACGCCCACGGTTTTGCGGACGAAGTCCGAGGCCGTGAACGCCCCGGGCACGGCGCGCAGCTGCTCGGCGGTGTACGTGGTCAGGGGCAGGCCCAGGGACTCGGCCAGGGCCAGCAGGCCCGGCTCGTCGGCCTTGCGGTCGATGGTGCACAGGCCCGCCAGGGCCCGGCGGTCCACGCCGGCCTCCCGGAGCAGGGCCTCCAGGGAGCGGGCCAGGGATTCCGCGGGGACGCCCCGGCGGCAGCCGGCCCCCACCCAGACGGCCCGGGGCACCAGGCACAGCGGCGCCTCCCGGGTCCCTAAGTCGATGGAGACGTCCCAGGGGGCCTCGTCGGTCACCGTCACGCCCGCCGGCGGCCGGCCGGCCAGGGGAAAGCGGCTCCGGAGGCGGACGGTCTCCCCGGCTAGGAGGCGGGAGGAGACGGCCTTGATGCCCGCGGGGTTCAGGATCCGCAGCCCCTGGGATTTGGCCCAGGTGTCCACGGCGAAGAGGCCGTGGCCGTCGGTGGCCGTGGTGATGACCGGCGTGGCCCCCAGCCGGGCCGCGACCCGCCGGGCCAGGGCGTTGGCCCCGCCCAGGTGGCCCGAGACCAGGGGAATGCAGAAGCGGCCCAGGTCGTCCAGGACCAGGACCGCCGGGTCGCTGGTCTTGCTGACGAGGTGGGGGGCGACGGCCCGGACGGCGATGCCCGTGGCGCCGATGAACACCAGGCCGTCCCGGCGGGGGAAGTTCTCCGCCGTCCAGGTCCGGAAGCCCACCTTGTCCGGCCCGAAGCCGGCCGAGAGGGCGAGGGTGTCCTCGGGCAGGGCGGCCGCCAGCCGCCGGCCCAGGGCCAGGCCGTCGGCGGTGAAGGCGATGGCCGCCAGGTTCATCGCGTGGCCTCCCGGAACTCCGTGGTGAAGCCCGGGTCGTAGAGCTTGGAGCGGGCGTAGTCCGTCCCCAGGAAGCCGCCCACGGTAATCAGGGCCGTCTTGGTGACGCCGTTCTCCCGGGCGGTCTGCTCCAGGGTGCCCAGCGTGCAGCGGAAGACCTTCTCGTCGGGCCAGGTGGCCTTGTAGACCAGGGCCGCCGGGGTGTCGGCGGTGTAGGCGCCGCCGGCGAGGAGCTCCTCCACCAGCTTCGGGATGAGGCCCGTGGAGAGGAACAGCACCATCGTGCTGCCGTGGGACGCCAGGGCGCGGAGGTTCTCCCGCTCCGGCACCGGCGTGCGGCCGGCCATCCGGGTGATGATGACCGTCTGGCTCACGTCGGGCAGGGTGTATTCGGCCTTGAGGGCGGCGGCCGCGCCGCAGAAGCTGGAGACGCCGGGCACGACGTCGTAGGAGACGCCGGCCGCGTCCAGGGCGTCCATCTGCTCGCGGATGGCCCCGTAGAGGCACGGGTCGCCGGTGTGGAGGCGCACGACGGCCTTGCCGGCCTTTTCGGCCGGAATCATCACGGCCAGCACCTCCTCAAGGGTCATTTTGGCGCTGTCGTAGACGGCGCAGCCCGCCTTGGCGTAGTCCAGCAGCTGCGGGTTCACCAGGGAGCCGGCGTAGACGATGACGTCGGCCTCCCCCAGAAGCCGCGCGCCCCGGACGGTAATCAGATCGGCCGCGCCGCTGCCGGCGCCGACAAAGTGAATCATCGGAGTCACTCCTTCACAAGGATGGTGGTAAAGTAGCTGATGTCGTCGCTGGCCTCGTCCAGGCTGCGGCAGACCTTTTCGCCGGGGAGGCCGCAGTTCTGCACCAGGGCGGTCTTGCCGGCCAGGCCGGCCGCCTCGATGGCGGCGCGGACCTCGGCCATGGCCCGCCCGGTTTTCATCAGCACCTTGGTGCCCCGGAGGGCCAGGGCCTCGGCCGTGGGGCCGCTGGAGGCCGGGAAGATGTGAATCGGCTGGTGCATCGTCGTCAGGCTCTGGCCCAGCGCCGCGGCCACGGCGCAGAAGCTGGGCACGCCGGGCACCATCACGACCGCGTAGCCGTCGGCCTGGAGCAGCTGCATCACGTAGGCGAACGTGGAGTAGACCGAGACGTCCCCCAGGTTGACCATGGCCACGTCCTGCCCGCCGTCCAGACGGGCGGCCACGGCGTCGGCCGCGGCCCGGTGGCTGGCCCGGAGGGCCGCGTGGTCCCGGGTCATGGGAAAGTCCAGGGTCAGGATCTCCTTGCCGGAGAGGTCCACGGCCCCGGCGGCGATGTCCAGAGCCAGGGTCTTGCCGCCGGCGGTGACGGGCGTCGCCACCACCGGGCAGGCCCGCAGAAGGTTCACGGCTTTCAGGGTCAGCAGCTCCGGATCCCCCGGGCCGACGCTGATGCCATAGAGTGTGCCTTTCACAGAGTTTGCCCCCAATCGGTTAAAATTTGGTTCGCGGTGTCGGAGACGGCCAGCAGGCCGTACTGGTTGGTGTAGGTGACCAGGCCGACGCGCATCGGGGCGGCCCGCCGGGTCAGATGGCCCTGGGCGGCGGCGACCAGGGAGCCGAGGACCGGCGTCCGGAGGCCGGCCTCGTCGAGGATGGCGACGCAGGCGTCGGAGGTGGCCGCCTCCATGAGCCTGGCCACGGTCTCCCGGGAGGCCCCGGCCAGGGCGGCGTGGGCGGCGAACAGCTCCACCCGGCAGTCGGCCACCCGGGAGTGGGTGTCCATGATGCCGCCGGCCACCTTGACCATCTTGCCCAGGTGGCCCACCAGCAGCACCGTTTCGATGCCGTTCTCGCGGCAGAGGTCCAGCGTGTCGCCGATGAAGTTGGCGCACTTCACCTGGGGCATCGCCCGGAGACCCGGGAAGGCGGCCAGGAAGTGCTCGCCGTAGTTGCCCGGGGTGACGATGAGGTCCCGGACCCCCTGGGCCCCCTGGACCCGGACCTCCACGGCCAGGGAGTCCAGCAGCGCCCGGAGGCTCCGGGGCTCGACGATGCCGCCGGTGCCCAGGATGGAGATGCCGCCGGTGATGCCCAGCATGGGGTTGAAGGTCTTCTCGGCCAGGGCCTCGCCCCCGGGCACCGAGATGACGACCCGGAAGCCGCCCCGGTAGCCGCACTGGGCCGCCACCGAGCGGACGGCCTCGGCAATCATCCGCCGGGGGGTGGAGTTGATGGCCGCCGCCCCCACCGGCTGGTCGAGCCCCGGCAGGGTCACCCGGCCGACGCCGCTGCCGCCGTCAATCTCGACGCCGTCCGGCAGCCGCGAGACGGTGGCGGCAATCCAGGCCCCGTCGGTGGCGTCCACGTCGTCGCCGCCGTCCTTCTGCACGGCGCAGCAGACGCTGCCGGCCGGCGCGTCCAGGGGCCGCAGGGATGCGGTGACCGCCGGGCCCTTGGGGGTGACGACGGTCTCCGCGGCCGGCAGGACGCCGGTCAGCAGGGCCCGCGCCGCCCCCTGGGCCGCCAGGGCCGCGCAGGTGCCGGTGGTGTAGCCGCAGCGGAGGCGCTGCCCCCCCTGGGTGGTGTAGAGCTCAAAGGCCATGGGCCTGCCTCCTTTGCAGATGCCTCACAGGATGGCGCGGAGATGGGCCTCGTACAGGTCCAGCACCCGGGGGTACTCCCCGAGGCCGCGGACCACCGCCCGCGCCGGGAGGCCGGCGTCGGTGAAGCGGGTCTTCCAGCTGTCGGGGTCGTCCGAGGCCATGTCGTTGTTGGCGTGGTCGCCGGCCACCAGCATCAGGGGCGTCAGCACGACCCCGGTGCAGCCGCTGCCCCGGACCGCGGCGAGCAGGGTGTCCAAATCGGGGAACGCCTCCACGGTGCCCACGAACACGTGGCGCAGGCCCAGGGCCTTGGCGTGGTAGTCCATGGCGGCGTAGACGGTGTTGCAGAAGTGGGGCGTCCCGTGGCCCATCAGGACCAGGGCCTCGCCCGGGGCGGTCTCGACGCCCTCGGCCACGGCCTGGAGGACGGCGCGGATGTCCGCGTCCCCGGCCAGCAGCGGCGCGGCCACCCGGATGGAGGCGAAGTCCCCGGCCCGGGCGTCCAGCTGGGCGCGCATCTTGTCGTACTCGTCGCCGTAGAGCAGATGGGTGGGCAGCACCCGCAGGTCGGTGACGCCGTCGGCGGCCATCCGCGCCAGGGCGGCGGGCACGTCGTCCACATCCTCGCCCCGCTTCTGGAGGGCGCGGCGAATCATCGAGCTGGTCCAGGCCTCGTAGACCGGGACCCCGGGACATGCGGCCCGGACGCGGGCCAGGACGGCGCCGATGTTTTTCTCACGGGTGTCGGGGTAGGTGGTGCCGAAGCTGACGACCAAAATGGCTTCTCTCATGGGTGTTCTCCTCTGTTGTGGAATGGCAGTACGGAGGGGCGCCGGACCCGAAAAAGCGCCCATTCCCCGGAGGGAATGGGCGCTTCCAGAAGCCGTCTGTTGCAGCACCAATCCATACCTCGTGGATCTTCGTACCGGGCGCAGAGTCGGTGTTCTGGCTCCGGGGGCAAACCCCCTCACAGTGGCGGGACCGCGCGGGAGTTTCACCCGCTTCCCCGAACATTCTGCGCAGAAATTCCTGTGAAATTGTCCTCTGACAGTATACAACCCCGCCGGTTGTAAGTCAATGGGAAGCAAGAAATTTCTCCAGGGGACGCAGCGTGTCGAGAAACTCGACACGCTGTCGCCAAAATGCAGGCATTTTGGCGAGGGGATGCAGCCTGCTGCGCGCACGGCCCTGCGGGCCGCACACTTGCA
>CAJFNZ010000148.1 GCA_904395905.1 uncultured Oscillospiraceae bacterium
CCTGGTGTGCGCCAGCGTCAACGTGGGCTCCACCAAGGCGGGCATCGACATGGACGCGGTGGCCCTCATGGGCCGCACCATCAAGGAGCTGGCGGGCCGCACCGCCGACAAGGGGGGCTTTGGCTGCGCCAAGCTGGTGGTGTTCTGCAACGCGGCGGAGGACAACCCCTTCATGGCCGGCGCCTTCCATGGAGTGGGCGAGCCGGAAAAGGTCATCAACGTGGGGGTCTCCGGCCCCGGCGTGGTGTACCACGCCCTCCAGAGCGTGAAGGGCCAGCCCTTCGACGTGGTGGCCGAGACGGTGAAAAAGACCGCTTTCCGCATCACCCGCATGGGCCAGCTGGTGGCCCAGGAGGCCAGCCGCCGCCTGGACATCCCCTTCGGCGTCGTGGACCTGAGCCTGGCCCCGACGCCGGCCGTGGGGGACAGCGTGGCCCGGATCCTCGAGGCCATGGGCCTGGAGGTCTGCGGCACCCACGGCACCACCGCGGCTCTGGCCATGCTCAACGACGCGGTGAAGAAGGGCGGCGTCATGGCGTCGAGCAGCGTCGGCGGCCTCTCGGGCGCCTTCATCCCCGTCAGCGAGGACGAGGGCATGATTGCCGCCGCCCGCCGCGGCACGCTGACGCTGGACAAGCTCGAGGCCATGACGTGCGTCTGCTCGGTGGGCCTGGACATGATTGCCGTCCCCGGCGACACCCCGGCGGAGACCATCTCGGCCATCATCGCCGACGAGGCCGCCGTGGGCATGGTCAACACCAAGACCACGGCCGTGCGCATCATCCCGGCCCCCGGCTGCCAGGTGGGCGACACGGTGGAGTTCGGCGGCCTGCTGGGCAGCGCGCCGGTGATGCCGGTCCACACCGAGTCCCCTGCAGCCTTCATCGCCCGGGGCGGGCGGATCCCCGCCCCCATGCAGAGCCTCAAGAACTGATTGGCCATTTTTCCGCTTGCAGCGCTTCCCCTCCGGGGGTATCATAGAGAACACAGCCGCCTTCTATTTGCGAAATGAAAGGGGTCTTATCGATGGACGAAAACATGGCGCTGGACCGGCTGCTCCTGGCCGTCATCCGCAAGGACGACTACGACGAAACCGTCTACCAGCTGAACACCCACGGATTCTTTGTGACGCGCCTCAGCTCCAGCGGCGGCTTCCTGAAGAAGGAGAACGTGACGCTGATGCTGGGCGTCAACGCCGAGCGGCTGGAGGAGGCCGTGGAGATTCTCAAAACCTTCGCCGGCCGGCGGCGTTCCCAGACCTACGTGATGCCCACGCCCGGCGGCGGCAACGTCTACGCCGGCCACGGCGTGCCGGTGGAGGTGGACATGGGCGGCGTGACGCTCTTCACCCTGAAGCTGGACGGCTTCCAGAAGCTCTGAGCAAACAGTGCCCGCCAGGCTTTGCCTGGCGGGCACTGCGGTTCCCAGCGGTTATTTCTTGGCGGCTCTCTCGTGCTCGTCGTCCAGCTCGCTGAGGAACTGAATCAGGCGGGCCTCGTCCTCGCGGCTGTCGGCAAACAGCTCCAGGCTGTCGCCGGACTCCTCAATCAGCCGGCCGATGGCGATATACTGGGACATGGAGGACTTGAGGTTGAACACGTCCCCCTCCTGGGACTTCAGGTACACGTCGTGCTCGCACTCGTTCACCACCTGGATGAACTTCTGGACGTCTTTTACGTTGGTCAGTCTCATTGCCGTACACTCCTTTGTCGCTCTCCGGTTGGGGATTCTTCCTTTAGCAGTATACCACACCCTCCCCGGCGCTTCAACGAGAAAAGCGGGATTCTCCCGGTTTTTCCGGCGGCAAAACGCCCCGGAGGCGTTGCCTCCGGGGCGGGGTGCGCTGGGTGTTCGATTCAGTCCGCCACGTAGGGCAGCAGCGCGATGTGCCGGGCCCGCTTGATGGCGGTCGTCAGCTGGCGCTGATGGGCGGCGCAGGTGCCGGTGGTGCGGCGGGGCAGGATCTTGCCGCGCTCCGACAGGAAGCGGCGCAGCTTCGCCGTATCTTTGTAGTCGATGACGGTAATCTTGTCCACGCAGAAGCTGCACACCTTGCGGCGCTTGCGGGGACGCGTTCTATCGTTAGCCATGAGGAAACCTCCTTACATCCTAGTCTCGTCAGAAAAATTCGCCGCGGATCCGTGGTTTTAGAAGGGCAGCTCGCTGTCGTCGTCCTCGAGCATCGCAAAGTCGCTGCCGGGGGCCGGAGCCGCCGGCTGCGGCGCGGGCGCGCCGTATCCCTGGCTGAACGTCTGGCTGCCGCCGTAGTTCTGGCCGCCGAAGCCGCCCTGCTGGTAGCCGCCTTCCTGGCCCTGGCTGTCGCGCTTGGAGTCGCCGAAATAGACGTTGTCGGCCACCACTTCGGCGCTGCGGCGCTTGTTGCCCTCCTTGTCGGTCCAGTTGCGGATCTGCAGCCGGCCGGACACCACAGCCATGCGGCCCTTGGTGAAGTACTTGGACACAAACTCCGCCGTCGAACGCCAGGCGACGATGTCAATGAAGTCGGTCTCCCGCTCGCCGCTCTCGCGGTTGCCGAAGTCCCGGTCCACCGCCAGAGAGAACGACGCCACCGCCACACCGGAGCCGGTGCGGCGCAGCTCGGGGTCGCGGGTCAGGCGGCCCATGAGAACGATGTGGTTGAGCATCGCGGGCCCTCCTTACTCTTCCACGGCCGTGATGAGGGAGCGCAGAATCCCCTCGGTGATTTTGAAGACGCGGTCCAGCTCCGCCGGGAACTCGGGCTTCGTCTCGCAGGTCATCAGGACGTAGTAGCCCTCCGTCAGGTCGTTGATGGGGTAGGCCAGCCGGCGCTTGCCCCACTCATCGATGCTGTTCAGCGTGCCATGGTCCTCAACAATCGCCTTGAATTTTTCCACGAGCGCCTGGATACCCTCTTCGCCCTGGGCGGGGTCGATGATATAGAGGACCTCGTATTTGCCGGTGATTTTTGCCATGTCATTGCACCTCCTTATGGTCTGATGGCCGGCGTCCTTGCGCCGGCAAGGATTGCCCGCAAACTCGCAGGCCTAATTATTATAGCGGTGCCGGACGGGCTTGTCAAGGAAAATTTCCCTGTCCCGCCGCGCAAAAACTCGAGACGAAACTCGCTTTTTGCGCGGATAACACCGTGTAAAAAGCGACAAATATCGTCTGGCAAATGCTTTCCTCCGGCGTGGTTTTCCGTTACAATAACTGGCGGAGGGATGACTATGGCAGAGACACGCAAGCCGTTCGACAATGCGGAGCGGTTCACGGAACTGGGCTACGCCATCGCCTACTACCGCAAGCGCCGCGGCCTGTCCCAGGACAAGCTGGCCGAGCTGGTGGGCATCAGCCGCCAGCACATGGGCGCGGTGGAAGCGCCGAACATGAACCGCGGCATCTCCCTGGAGCTGCTCTTCAACATCGCAACCGTTCTGGAGATTGAGCCGTATATGCTCCTGAAGTTCAATCCGGAAAAATAGCACTGCGGGCCGCCTCCTGCGAGGCGGCCCGCAGCTTGTTCCGGCACCGGAAAGCCGTGTGAGAAGATTCTCTATATCTCGTATAGGAGAAAGCCCTCGGCAGAGTTTCGCCTGCCGCAGCAGGAGATGTATGCTCTAAGTGACTTCTTAATCATGGCTTTTGTCATGGTTAGTGAAGCAGTCACTTAGAGCATTTTCATTTCAGGAG
>CAJFNZ010000149.1 GCA_904395905.1 uncultured Oscillospiraceae bacterium
CTGCTTCGGCCAGGCCTTCCTGGAGCTGCATCCCACCAAGTACGGCGAGGAGCTGGTGAAGAAGATGACCAAGAGCGGCGCCAAGGCCTACCTGGTCAACACCGGCTGGAACGGCACCGGCAAGCGGATCTCCATCAAGGACACCCGCGGCATCATCGACGCCATCCTCGACGGCTCCATCCTCAAGGCCGAGACCAAGACCATCCCCTACTTCAACCTGGCCGTGCCCACCTCCCTGCCCGGCGTGGACACCAACATCCTGGATCCGCGCAACACCTACGCCGACGCTTCCGAGTGGGACGCCAAGGCCAAGGATCTGGCCGGCCGCTTCGTGAAGAACTTCGTCAAGTACACCGGCAACGACGCCGGCAAGGCCCTGGTCGCCGCCGGCCCCAAGGTCTGACAATTCTTTAGAACGCGCTGCGGTTCCATAGCGAGCGAACCAGGAGGCATGCTGTGGAGAGCTTCTTCACAGTATGCCTTCTTTCCTTGCACCGCGGCCGGAGAGAGAATTTCCATGGCGGCCCGGCGCCGCCGTGAGATATTTCGGAGGTGTTTCCATGAGAAAAGTCCAATTTGTGGAGACGGTTCTGCGGGATGCGAACCAGTCCCTCATCGCCACCCGCCTGCCCTACGACGTCTACGAGCCCATCCTCGACAAGATTGACCAGGCCGGCTACTACGCGGTGGAGTGCTGGGGCGGCGCGACGTTCGACGTCTGTCTCCGCTACCTGAACGAGGACCCCTGGGAGCGGCTGCGGAAGCTGCGCAAGAAGCTGCCCAACTCCAAGCTCCAGATGCTCCTGCGGGGCCAGAACATCCTTGGCTACAAGCACTACCCCGACGACGTGGTCCGCAAGTTCGTGGAGTACGCCGTCAAGAACGGCATCGACATCATCCGCATCTTCGACGCCCTCAACGACCTGACCAACATGAAGGTCGCCATCGAGGAGACCAACAAGTGGGGCGCCCTGGCCTCCGGCGCCATCTCCTACACCACCTCCCCGGTGCACACCCTGGAGAACTATGTGAAGATGGTCAAGGAGCTCAAGGAGATGGGCGTCGGCTCCATCTGCATCAAGGACATGGCCGGCATCATGGGCCCCAAGGAGGCCTACGACCTGGTCTCGGCCATCAAGGACGCCGTGGACCTGCCGGTGGACCTGCACACCCACTCCACCACGGGCCTGGCCTTCATGACGTACCTGAAGGCCGTCGAGGCCGGTGTGGACATCATCGACACCGCCATCTCCCCCTTCTCCGGCGGCACCTCGCAGCCGGCGACCGAGACCATGGCCTACGCCCTGCGGCAGCTGGGCTACGAGGTCACGACCAACGACGCCGTCCTCAAGGACATCGCCGACTTCTTCAAGCCCATCCGCGACGGCTACATCGCCGACGGCACGCTGATGCCCAAGTCCCTGACGACCGACACCCAGTGCCTGACGTACCAGGTGCCCGGCGGTATGCTCTCCAACCTCCTGAGCCAGCTGAAGATGATGAACGCCCTGGACCGCTTCGACGAGGCCCTGGTCGAGACGCCGAAGGTCCGCAAGGACCTGGGCTATCCCCCGCTGGTCACCCCCACCTCCCAGATGGTCGGCGTCCAGGCGGTGCAGAACGTCCTGGCCGGCGAGCGGTACAAGAACGTCTCCAAGGAGAGTGTCGCCTACTGCCGCGGCGAGTACGGCAAGACCCCCGCGCCCATCGACCCCGAGGTCCTCAAGAAGGTCCTGGGCGACGAGAAGCCCCTGGAGGGCCGCTATGCCGACACCCTCGAGCCCATGTTCGAGAAGACCAAGGCGCAGCTGGGCGACACCGCCCGGTGCGACGAGGACGTCCTCAGCTACATCGCCTTCCCGCAGCTGGCCGAGAAGTTCTTCGAGAAGCGCAAGGAAGCCGAGGAGAACATGGCCACCTACACCATCGAAGAGGCGTAAGGAGGCGGCACCATGAACATTACCTTTGCCGAGGCGCTGGCCTACTCCGTGCTGGGCTTCGCCGTCGTCTTCCTGGGCCTCATCCTCCTGATGTTCGTCATTCAGATTATGGGCGCCATCATGCGCAAGTCCAAGGCCAAGGCCCAGCCCGCCCCGGCGGCTGCGGCCCCCGCTGCGCCGGCCCCGGCGCCCCAGGCCGCCAAGGCCCCCGGCAGCGCCGGCCAGGTGAAGCTCTACACCGTGTCGGACAAGGAGGCCGCGATGATTATGGCCATCGTCGCCGACAAGATGAACCGGCCTTTGAACGAGCTGCGCTTCAAGTCCATTAAGGAGGTCAAATAAGATGAAATACAAAGTCACCCTGAACGGCAAGACCTACGAAGTGGAGGTCGAAGCCGGCCAGGCCATGCTGGTGGACGAGTACGCGGCCTATGCCCCGGCTCCGGCGCCCGCCGCGGCCCCCGCGCCTGCCGCTGCGCCGGCTGCCGCTCCGGCTCCTGCCGCCGCGCCGGCTCCCGCTGCGGCGCCGGCCGTCACGGCCGCCGGCGAGACCATCGCCGCGCCGATGCCCGGCAACATCCTGCGGATTGAAGTGTCCCAGGGCCAGACCGTTCAGAAGGGTCAGCTGCTGCTGATTCTCGAAGCGATGAAGATGGAAAACGAGATTGTCGCCCCCCACGACGGCACCATCGCCCAGGTGGTCACCACCAAGGGCGCCGTGGTGGATACCGGCACGCCCCTGTTTGTCCTGGCGTAAAGGGGGCGCGCAATGGATATCCTCGGGACCCTGCAAACCCTGTGGGAAACCTCCGGGTTCTACATGGCAGCTTCTGACTGGCGTCAGATTGTCATGATTGCCGTGGCGTGCGTGCTGCTGTATCTGGGCATCGTCAAGAAGTTCGAGCCGCTGCTCCTGGTGGGCATCGCGTTCGGCTGCCTCCTGACGAACCTGCCCGGCGGCGGTATGTACCACGCCGAGCTGTGGGACGGCATGATTGCCGGCACCGTCGGCTATGGCGACATTCTCAAGCAAGGCGGCCTGCTGGATGTGTTCTACATCGGCGTCAAGGCCGGCGTTTACCCCTCGCTGATTTTCCTGGGCGTCGGCGCAATGACGGACTTCGGTCCCCTGCTGGCCAACCCCAAGTCCCTGCTTCTGGGCGCTGCAGCCCAGCTGGGCGTGTATATGGCGTTTCTTCTGGCGGTCCTTCTCGGATTTACGGGTCCCGAGGCGGCGTCCATCGGCATCATTGGCGGTGCCGATGGACCCACCGCCATCTACCTGACGACCCAGTTGGCTCCGCATCTCCTGGGCGCCATCGCCATCGCCGCCTACTCGTACATGGCCCTGATTCCGCTGATTCAGCCGCCCATCATGCGCCTGCTGACCACCAAGGCCGAGCGGGAGTGCAAAATGGAGCAGCTGCGGCCCGTGTCCAAGACGGAGAAGATTCTCTTCCCCATCGTGGTGTGCATCTTTGTGATTCTGCTGCTGCCCTCCACCGCGCCGCTGATTGGCTGCCTGATGCTGGGCAACCTGCTGCGGGAGACCGGCGTCACCGACCGCCTCTCCGACACGGCGCAGAACGCCCTGATGAACATCGTGACCATCTTCCTCTCCACCTCCGTCGGCGCCACCACCGTGGCCGACAAGTTCCTCACCCCGCAGACCTTGGCCATTATCGTCCTGGGACTTCTCGCCTTCTCCTTCTCGACGGCCGGCGGCGTCCTCTTCGGGAAGATTATGTACAAGGCTTCCGGCGGGAAAATCAACCCGCTGATTGGCTCGGCCGGCGTCTCCGCCGTCCCGATGGCCGCCCGGGTTTCCCAGGTGGAGGGCCAGAAGGCCAACCCCGCCAACTTCCTGCTGATGCACGCCATGGGCCCCAACGTGGCCGGCGTTATCGGCTCCGCCATTGCCGCCGGCTTCCTGCTGGCCGTCTTCGGCGGGTAATCCCCCAAAAAAGATTGGCAGCCGCTTTTTTGCGGCTGTCAATTCTTTATATATTTTTTATATAAAGTTTTCGCCCGCCTTTTTCAAAAGGCGGCGGGTGTCCAGAGGGCAGCGCCCTCTGGTCGCGGCGCGCACGCCGCGAAATCCCCC
>CAJFNZ010000150.1 GCA_904395905.1 uncultured Oscillospiraceae bacterium
GGGGGATTTCGCGGCGTGCGCGCCGCGACCAGAGGGCGCTGCCCTCTGGACACCCGCCACCTTTTGAAAAAGGTGGACGAAAACTTTGATTACGCTGCCCGTAGGCGGAAACGGAGCCGAGCGGACTTTGCCCCGACGAGCCGCGTATTGCTGCCTAAAAAGATTCGGTTTTTCTGAGTGCTGCCGTGTCGTGCGCGCACGACGGTAGGGGCCAGATAGTCAAGCACTGCAGTTGTGTATTGATATCTAAAAAAACGGAGGAGATTCGATGAAGGTTTTGGTGGTGGGGGGCGGCGGCCGTGAGCACGCGGTCGTCCAGAAGCTCCGCGAGAACCCCGAGATTACCGAGCTGTATGCCCTGCCCGGCAACGGCGGCATCGCCCGGGACGCGACGTGCGTCCCCATTGCCGCCACCGACGTGGCGGGCATCGTCGCCTTTGCCCGGGAGAAGGGGGTGGACTTCGCCGTCGTCACCCCCGACGACCCCCTGGCCCTGGGCTGCGTGGACGCCCTGGAGGACGCCGGCGTGGCCGCCTTCGGCCCCCGGAAGAACGCGGCCGTGATTGAGAGCAGCAAGGCCTTTGCCAAGGAGCTGATGGCCAAGTACGGCATCCCGACGGCCGCCTGCCGGATCTTCGACGACGCGGCGTCGGCCCTCCGGTACGTGGAGGAGGCCCCGCTGCCCGTGGTCGTCAAGGCCGACGGCCTGGCCCTGGGCAAGGGCGTCGTCATCGCCGGCACCCGGGAGGAGGCCCGCGCGGCCGTGAAGGCCATGATGGAGGACAAGGTCTTCGGCGAGAGCGGCAGCCGCATCGTCGTGGAGGAGTTCCTGGAGGGCCCCGAGGTGTCGGTCCTGGCCTTCACCGACGGGAAGACCCTCGTGCCCATGGTCTCCTCCATGGACCACAAGCGGGCCGGCGACGGCGACGCCGGCCCCAACACCGGCGGCATGGGCGCCGTCGCGCCGAACCCCTATTACACCCCGGCCGTGGCGCAGCGGTGCATGGAGGAGATTTTCCTGCCCACCATGCGCGCCATGAACGCCGAGGGCCGCACCTTCCGGGGCTGCCTCTACTTCGGCCTGATGCTCACGGCCGGCGGCCCCAAGGTCATCGAGTACAACTGCCGCTTCGGCGACCCGGAGACCCAGGCGGTGCTGCCGCTGCTGCAAAGCGATTTGCTGACGATTCTCCGGGCCGTCCGGGACGGGCGGCTGGCCGAGATCCCGGTGGCCTTCGCCGAGGGCGCGTCCTGCTGCGTGGTGCTGGCCTCCGCGGGCTATCCGGGGAAGTACGAGACCGGCTTCCCCCTGGAGCTGCCCGCCCCCGGCCCCGGGGAGCACGTCTACGTGGCCGGCGCGAAGCTGGACGAGGCGGGCCGGCTGCGTACGGCCGGCGGCCGCGTCGCCGGGGCCTCGGCCACGGCCGACGACCTGCCCGGAGCCGTGGCCCGGGCCTACGCCCTGGCCGGCCGGATCCGGTTTGACAACGCCTACTGCCGCCGGGACATCGGCCGCCGGGCCCTGGCCGCGGAAAAGGAGGTTTGACTGTGGTATACCGTATCTTTGCCGAGAAGAAACCCGGCCTCAGCCCCGAGGCCGCCGGCCTGCTGGAGGACCTGCGGGCGTTCCTGGGCATCGAGGGCCTGACGGGCCTGCGGATCCTCAACCGCTACGACGTGGAGGGCATCGACGAAACGGTCTTCGCCCAGGCCCGGGACGTGGTCTTCTCCGAGCCGCCGGTGGATGCGACGTACCTGGAGACCTTCCCGGTCCCGGCCGGCCCCCACCGGCTGCTGGCCGTGGAGGCCCTGCCGGGGCAGTTCGACCAGCGGGCCGACTCCTGCGCCCAGTGCATCTCCCTGCTGGCCGGCGGGGAGCGGCCGGCGGTGGCCTACGCCCGGGTCTACGTGCTGGAGGGAGAACTGACCGACGAGGCTCTGGAGCGGATCCGCCGCTACCTCATCAACCCCGTGGAGAGCCGGGAGGCCGCCATGGAAAAGCCCGCCACCCTGGCCCGGTCGCATCCGGCGCCGGCGGACGTGCCGATGGTCGCCGGCTTCACGTCCCTGGACGGCGGCGCCCTGGCGGCGCTGGGGGAGCGGATGGGCCTGGCCATGGACGCCGACGACCTCCGCTTCCTCCAGGCCTACTTCCGCGACGAGGAGGGCCGCGACCCCACGGTGACCGAGATCCGGGTCGTGGACACCTACTGGTCCGACCACTGCCGCCACACCACCTTCTCCACCCACCTGGAGCAGGTGGACATCGAGGACGGCCGGGTGGCCGCGGCCTACGGCCGGTACCTCGACGCCCGGCGGGAGGTCTACGGCGCGGCCGCCGAGAGCCGCCCCCGGACGCTGATGGACGCGGCCACCATCGGGGCCAAGGTCCTCAAGAAGCGCGGCCTCCTGCCGGAGCTGGACGAGAGCGAGGAGATCAACGCCTGCTCCATCCACGTCCCTGCCCAGGTGGACGGCCAGAAGCAGGACTGGCTGCTCATGTTTAAAAACGAGACCCATAATCACCCCACAGAGATTGAGCCCTTCGGCGGCGCAGCTACCTGCATCGGCGGCTGCATCCGGGATCCTCTCTCCGGCCGGGTGTATGTCCACCAGGCCATGCGCGTCACCGGCGGCGGCGACCCGCGCGCGCCCTTCTCCGAGACGCTGCCCGGGAAGCTGCCCCAGCGGAAGCTGGCGCTGGGCGCGGCGGCCGGCTACTCCTCCTACGGCCACCAGATTGGCCTGGCCACCGGCCACGTGGCCGAGGTCTACCACCCGGGCTACCTGGCCAAGCGGCTCGAGTGCGGCGCGGTCGTGGGCGCGGCCCCGGCCGGCCACGTCCGCCGGGAGACGCCGGCGCCCGGGGATGTGGTCATCCTCCTGGGCGGCCGCACCGGCCGGGACGGCATCGGCGGAGCCACCGGCTCCTCCAAGACCCACAACCTCCAGTCCCTGTCCACCA
>CAJFNZ010000151.1 GCA_904395905.1 uncultured Oscillospiraceae bacterium
ATTTTGTCATCAATACACAACTGCGGGTGCTCGAGCGGGGAGCCCTGGCCGCCGCGCGTGCGCGGCCCGGGGCGAGCAAAAGATCCCGCTCATATTTTGTCAACAATACACAACTGCGGGTGCTCGAGCGGGGAGCCTCGACCGCCGCGCGGGGGTATTTTCTACGGGAACAAAAAATGTTCCAAACCCCTCCGGTTTGAAACACTCCAGCGCAGCGCCCGAGTGATAGTTGCAGCCCGTGCGCGGAGCACTTCGTTACAGCTACCAATCTTAGATTGTACCTTCATTGTACGCTATCCTTGGCGAGATTGCAATAAAAAAATGGGACCGGCGCAGAATTTTTTGGCGGAACCGGGGGAATCTCCGCCGCCGTCCGCCCTTGACGGACAGTGGGGCCTTTGGACGGGGGACATCGGCGGACAGGCGAAAAAATCGCCGGACGGAGTGAATTTGGTGTTGTATCTCCGGGGGAAACCCGCTATAATATGTCAGTGGAAGGATTTTTGTGATTTTTGGAATCATGCAAATTTTGCAAAGGAATGGAGAAGTCTATGCTGCGCAACGCCTATTTGAAGCGTGTCTACGACGACACGGTCCGCAACAACCCCAGCCAGCCGGAATTTTTGCAGGCGGTTGGCGAAGTGTTCGAGTCTCTTGAGACCTACGTGGAGATGCACCCGGAGCTGGAGAAGGCCGGCATCATGGAGCGCCTGGTCGAGCCCGACCGGATGGTCACCTTCCGGGTGACCTGGGAGGACGACCAGGGCCGCGTCCAGGTGAACCGGGGCTTCCGCTGCCAGTTCAACGCGGCCATCGGCCCCTACAAGGGCGGCCTGCGGTTCCATCCCTCGGTCAACGCCTCGATTATCAAGTTCCTGGGCTTCGAGCAGGTGTTCAAGAACAGCCTGACCTCCCTGCCCCTGGGCGGCGCCAAGGGCGGTTCCAACTTTGACCCCAAGGGCAAGAGCGACAATGAGATTATGCGCTTCTGCCAGGCCTTCATGTCCGAGCTGTACCGGCACATCGGCGCCCAGTGCGACGTGCCCGCCGGCGACATCGGCGTGGGCGGCCGGGAAATCGGCTTCCTCTTCGGCCAGTACAAGCGCCTGCGCAACCAGTTCACCGGCGTCCTGACCGGCAAGAGCCTGCGCTTCGGCGGCAGCCTGGCCCGGACCGAGGCCACCGGCTACGGCCTGCTCTACTTCACCGAGGAGATGCTCCACTGCATGAAGAACGACTCGGTGGCCGGCAAGACCATCGTCGTCTCCGGCTCGGGCAACGTGGCCATCTACGCCGTGGAGAAGGCCCAGAGCCTGGGCGGCAAGGTCATCGCCATGTCCGACTCCGCCGGCTACGTGGTTGACGAGAACGGCATCCAGCTGGATGTGGTCAAGCAGATTAAGGAAGTGGAGCGGGGCCGGATCCGCGAGTATGCCGAGCGGGTGCCCGGTGCCAAGTACGTCGAGGGCTGCCGGGGCATCTGGACCATCCCCTGCGACATCGCCCTGCCCTGCGCCACCCAGAACGAGCTGGACCTGGACAGCGCCAAGGCCCTGGTGCGCAACGGCGTCATGGCCGTGGCCGAGGGCGCCAATATGCCCAGCACCACCGAGGCCATCAACTACTTCCTGGAGCACAAGATCCTCTTCGGCCCGGCCAAGGCGGCCAACGCCGGCGGCGTGGCCACCAGCGGCCTGGAGATGACCCAGAACTCCATGCGCATCCACTGGACCTTCGAGGAAGTGGACAAGAAGCTCAAGGACATCATGGTCAACATCTTCCACCAGTCCGAGGAGGCGGCCGCCGAGTGCAACGCCCCGGGCAACCTGGTGGTCGGCGCCAACGTCGCCGGCTTTAAGAAGGTGGCCACCGCCATGCTGGCCGAGGGCATCTACTGAGCGCCTGCCCCCAAGCAACGAATCGCCCGCCTGAACACAGGCGGGCGATTTTTTTGCCTAGAGCCACCCCAGGGCCTCGACGCCCAGGTAAATCATCTCGTCGTCGGCGGCCTCCGGCTCCAGCTCGTTGTGGATTACCCGCCGCAGCTCGTGGCAGGGAATCATGCACGAGCGGATGCCCGTGGTCTCCATCGGGTAGACGTCAAAGAAGTTCTCCCGGACCAGCCGGAAGTCCTCGTCGTTGTACCGGTCCAGCTCCAGCAGCAGCGGCCGGCGGCGGGCGGGATCCCGCTCCTCCAGCAGCGCCAGGTCCAGGCGGGCCATTTCATAGAGGACCGCGTTCCGCCGGCAGGCCAGCAGCAGCTTCCGGATGTGGGCCCGCCGGGGGCGGTCCGCTCCGGCCCGCTCCAGCTTGTCCAGAAGGGCCTGCAAATCGGCGACCATGCCGCCCACCTGTTCCTGGGCCTCCTGAATCCGCGGCAGGTCCTCGGCCGTCACCTTGTGGGCCGCGAAGGGCAGGTACTGGGGGAAGAGGTTCAGCTGGCTCTCGTGGATGGTCAGCATCTGCCGCAGCACCCGCAGCACCGTGGGGCCGTCCGCGCCGTAGAGGTGGTCGCAGCAGGCGGCGCAGAAGGCGTCCGGGTCCATCTCGCCGCCCCAGGGGTAGTTGGCGTGGACCATCAGGTGGAGGAAGAAGCCGTACCACTCGAAGAGGAAGCCGTTGGAGCCGGCCACCCCCAGCCGGGCGGCCTCCCGGTGCTGGCGGATGTCCTCCTCGATGTACTGCTGGAGGGGCTCGCTCGCACAGCGCAGACCGTTGGAGCGGAACGTCCGAATCAGCCGGCCGAAGCAGGCGGAGATGCCGTTGGACTCGGTGTCCCGCCCGACGATGCGGTGTCTGCCGAAGGTGTCAATCCACTTGTGGAACTCGCTGTCGGGCACGTACAGCCCGGGCGACCAGAAGAAGACCACGTCCTCGGGCACGGCGGCGCGGATTTTCTCCATCTCCTCGGGGGACTTGATGAGCGGCTCCTGGCGGAAGGCCCGCAGGCCCACGACGCAGTCGGGGTTTTCCGCCTTGACCAGGTCGTAGACCTCCCGGAACAGCGTGAAGCTGGCCTGGAACATGGCGTCCGACGGGGTGGCGCCGCCGACGAGATAGGTCCGGCGGCAGTCGGGGCAGTCGCAGAACCAGGAGGCCTCCTCGCTCTCTTCAAAGTCGATGCCGTCAAAGCCCAGCTGCACCACCCGGCGGATGCAGTCCTTGAGGTACTGGCGGTTTTCCGGCTTGGAGAAGCAGAGCCGGTCGAAGTCGTTGATGTAGGGGCTGCCGGCCGGCAGGACCATCCGCTTGTCCCGGCGGACGCAGGGGTAGCCGCCGGAGTAGCTGTTGAGGCCCATGTAGGCGTAGAGCTTCATACCCAGCCGGTGGGCGTCGTCCAAAAGCCGGGAGAGGAACTCGTCGGCCAGGTTGGGATGGGTGAAGGTCGTCTCCAGCGGGCCGCCGACCTCGGGGTTGTACAGCCGGACCCGGACGTCCCGGAATTCCGACTCGGGGTACTGGGGCATCGGGAAGGGCCAGTAGCCGTAGATGCAGAGGTTCAGCTGGTTGAGCTTCAAATCGGCGCAGGTGTTCAGGAATTCGGACCACTCCGCATAGCCGAACAGCTGCATATCGAAGCCGATGCGGCCGTAGCCGGAATACCAGGTCAGGCAGTTGGAGAGGGAGCGGCGGCCGATGGAGGGCCAGTCGAGGATGTCGCCCAGCGGCAGCCGCCAGCCGCCGTCGGCGGCCTCCAGCAGCTGCTTGAGGGTGGCCAGGCCGTAGCCCAGGGCCTCCCGGGCGGCGCAGCGGAGAAGGACCTGGCCGGCTTCCACGGTCAGCCGGTAGCCCTGCTCCCGGAAGAGGGCCTCGTCGGCCCCGGAGGGCGTCGGCTCCGGCGGCAGCACCCGGATGGGGAAGCCCTGCCCGGAATCCAGCTCCGGCCGGTCCCACAGCTTCCGGCGCAGCATATCCCGGGGCTCCAGCGCCTCGCCGCCGGCGATGGACAGGCCGCGGAAGACGGGGGTGTGCCCGCCGGACAGGCGGACGCGCTTCGGTTCAGGTATCAGCATGGTGCACCTCCTGTCAACAGGGCGCGGGGGCGGCAGCCGCCCCCGCGGAAAACGACGTTGCAGTTGGGAACGTCAGTTGTAATAGTCCTCCAGCTCGGCCACCTGGGCGGCGTTGTTCTCGATGAACTCGGCCACGTTGTCCCGGGTGACCAGCATGACGTCGGGGTTGTAGGTGTCGCCGTCCAGGGTCTCGCCGTTGTACAGGGCCAGGCCCGCGGTGACCGCCTGGACGCCCATGGCGATGGGATCCTGCACCACGGTGCTCTGGAGGGTGGAGTTGGGATCCTGAAGGGCTTCATAGATGGCGTCGGAGTCGTCCACGCCGAACAGGGCCACATCCTGACGGCCGGCGGTGACGATGGCCGAGTTGGCGCCCTCCACCTGGGTCTGGTTGGAGGCGAAAATCACGTCCAGGGAGCCCTCGCCGTACAGCTGGAGGATGTCGTCGGTCAGGGTCATCATGTTCACGGCGCTGAAGTCGGTGGGGAACTGCTCATCGACAATCTCGATGTTCGGATAGTCGGCCAGCACCTCCTTGAAGCCCTCGGCCCGTTCAATCATGCTGGTGGTGGTCTTGGACGAGAGGATGGCCACGGTGCCCCGGGCCTCGCCGTACTTCTCGGTCAGGTAGGCCACGGCGTTCTCGCCGGAGGTGCGGCCAATCTGGTAGTTGTCCGAGGCAATCCAGTAGTCCACGTTCTCCTGGGTGCGGATGTCGCAGCTGACGATGATGATGCCCTGGTCCTTCAGTTCCTGGAAGGTGTTCACCATGCTCTGGTCGTCGGTCACCTCGGTGATGAGGATCTGGCAGCCCATCGCGGCCAGGTCCTCAATCTGGTCGGCCAGGACCGCGGCGTCGCCGCCGTGGTACAGCTCGTGGAATTCACAGCCGGCCTCGGCCGCCGTCTTGTGGGCCGCCGCGCCCATGTTCATGAAGTAGGAGATGGTCGAATAGTTGGCGAAGCCAATCATCGGGGCGTCGCCGGAGGCGCCGGTATCGGCCGTATCGGCGGTGTCTGCGGTGTCGGCCGTATCGGCGGTGTCGGCCGCATCGGTTGTGGCGCCGGTGTCGGCAGTGTCGCCGTCGGCAGCCGGCGCGGCGGCGTCCTGGGCGCAGCCGGCCAGCAGCAGCAGGACCAGGGCCAGGGAGAGCAGAAGCGACAGGGACTTTTTCATGGGGATTCCTCCTTTTCTCAGACGACAGGTTTCAAACTTTTTTCTTGGTGTAAATCAACGCGGCGATGATCAGCGCCGCGGCCTTCACGACCAGCTGCCAGAAGTTGCTGACGCCGGTCATGTTCAGCGCGTTGCCCAGCACGGCGATGAACGTGGCGCCAATCACGGCCCCGAGGATGCTGCCCTGGCCGCCGTAGAGATTGATGCCGCCCAGGACCACCGAGGCGATGGCGTCCATCTCCAGGCCCTCGCCCATGGCGGGGTCGCCCATGTTCATCCGGGCGGCGTAGATGACGCCGGCCACGGCGGAGAGCATCCCGCACACGGCGTAGGCGGCGATTTTCGTCCGCACCACGGCGATGCCGGCCAGGCGGGCCACATCCTCGTTGCCGCCGATGGCGTAGAGGTATTTGCCGAAGACCGTCTTGCCCATCACGAAGACCATCACCGCCACCAGCACCACCATGATGATGGCCGGGATGGGGATGGGCCCCAGGTAGCCGCGGCCGATGTCGGTGAAGCCGGCCGGGAGGCCGATAATCTGCGCGCCGTCGTTGTAGAGGTAGGCGATGCCCCGGGCGGCGTTCATGGTGGCCAGAGTGACAATCATGGCCGAGATGTTGAAGCGCGCCACAATGACGCCGTTGAAGATGCCGAAGGCGACGCCCAGCACCAGCGCGACCGCCAGGGCGGCCGGGGTGGGCAGGCCCCAGAAGGAGATGGCGCCGGCGGCGGCCATGCCCGTCAGGGCCACCAGGGCGCCCACGGACAAATCGATGCCGGCGGTGATGATGACCAGGCCCTCGCCCAGGGCCAGGATGATGACGGGGCTGGCCTGGCGCAGGACGTTGAGGAAGTTGCTGACGGTGAAAAACCGGTCGCTCAGCAGCGACGCCGCCAGAATCAGCAGAGCCAGCAGGTAGAGGATGCCGAATCGCAGCAGATGGCTGCCGATGGAAATATGCCGTTTGGTGTCCAGTGCGGGTTTCATTGCCTCACGCTCCTATCGTCGCCAGTTTCATTACGGCGTCCTCGGCCGGGGGACCGTCGGCTCCCCGGGGCAGCTGGCCGGAGATGACGCCGTTCTTCATCACCAGCAGCCGGTCGGCCAGGGAGAACAGCTCCGGCATTTCCGAGGAAATGACCAGGATGGCCATGCCCGCGTCCCGCAGCTGGCGAATCAGCCGGTGGATTTCCGTCTTGGAGCCCACGTCGATGCCGCGGGTGGGCTCGTCGAGAATCAGCAGCCGGGGGCCGGCGGCCAGCCACTTGGCCAGGACCACCTTCTGCTGGTTGCCGCCGGAGAGCGTCTGGCAGGGGGCGCCGGGGCCGGCAGCCTTGATGGCCAGCCGTTCCATGTACGTCTGCACCACCGCCGCCAGGTCCTTGCCGCGGATGACGCCCAGCCGGCTCACCTGCCGGTAGATGGGCAGGGCGATGTTGTTGGCGATGGACATGGACAGGCACACGCCCTCGTGGCGGCGGTCCTCGGTGACCCAGGCCACGCCGCGGCGAATCAGCTGCCGCGGGCTGAACCGGGTGACCGGCTCCCCCTCGACGGCCACGCTGCCCCCTTGGATGGGCCGCAGGCCGTGGAGGGCCTGAATCAGCTCCGTGCGGCCCGAGCCGATGAGGCCGAACATCCCCACAATCTCCCCGGCGCGGACCTCCAGGCTCACATCCTGCAGGGAGACCTCGCCGTACCGGGCGCTGCACAGGCCGCGGATTTCCAGAACCGGCCGCGGCGGGCCGTCGTAGGCCGGGGGCGTGTACTGGTCGCGGATGTTGCGGCCCACCATGAAGCGGACCATGTCCTCCTCGGTGACGCCGTCCATCGGGGCGGTTTTGACCAGGCTGCCGTCCCGCAGGACGGCCAGGGTGTCGCAGAGGGCGCGGACCTCGTCCAGCTTGTGGGAGATGAAGATGATGGCCGCGCCCTGCTCCCGGAGCAGCGGCAGGATCCGCTGGAGGCAGGCCATCTCCCGCTCGGTCAGGGAGGAGGTGGGCTCGTCGAGAATCAGCACCTTCACCTGGCCGGCCAGGCTCTTGCAGATCTCCACCAGCTGCTTCTGGGCGGCCGACAGCTCCGCCACCTTCTGGCGGGGGTCCAGAGGGATGGAGAACTGCTCGAGCAGCTGCCGGGCCTGGTCGATGCAGGCCTGCCGGCGGATGACGCCGGGGCCCCGGCGGGGCTCCTTGCCGAGGAAGATGTTTTCGGCCACGGTCATCTCCGGCAGCAGCGACAGCTCCTGGTGGACAATCTGGACGCCCAGGTGCTGGGCCTGGGCCGGGGAGAGGCGGCTGTGCAGCCTGCCGTCCAGGCGGATCTCCCCGCTGTCGGGCCACAGGGCGCCGGACATGATGTTCATCAGCGTGGACTTGCCGGCGCCGTTCTCGCCGATGAGCCCGAGGATTTCCCCGCGGCCCACCGTCAGGCTCACCCGGTCCAGGGCGACGGTCCCGCCGAAGCGCTTGCTGATGTCCCGCAGGTCCACAACCGGGGCGCGTTCAGCCGTTCCCATGGGCGATTCCCTCCTATCTCCGGCCGGAGCCGGTGGTTTCTGTCCCTATCATATGCCTCCGGACCGGGCGGCACAACTGAGGAAACTCTCGATTAAGGGTGTAAATTCTAGATTTGCCCTTGAAAAAACTTGACGAACCCTGTGCAATCTCGTATACTGACGATGAAAATTGTCGCCTCTTTTTGGCGATATTGCTCGGGAGGGGTTCCGTGATTGAGGTGCTGCGTCTCGACCGGGTCCAGGCGGCCGACGCCATGGGGCGGCTGCGGCAGCTGGACCTGTGTGTCCGGGAGGGGGAGGTCCACGGCCTCATCGGCGAGTACGGCGTGGACCACGGCCACATGGGCCGCCTGTGCGCCGGCCTGGCCCGGCCGGAGGAGGGCCGGGTCTACTATTACAACCGGCCTCTGCCGCCGCTGTCCTTTCTGGAGGCCCGGCGCCAGGGAATCTATCTGCTGGCGGCCGACGGCGGCCTCCAGGGGGATATGACGGCGCTGGAGAACATCTACCTGACGGCCCGCCGCAGTTTCGGCTGGCTCTACCGCCGGGAGCGGGTGGCCCGGGAGGCCCGGCAGTATCAGGAGTTTTTCGGCGTGGAGTTCCCGCTGGACGGCCGGGCCGGGGAGCTGACGGCGCTCCAGGCGGTGGTGGTGGGCATGATTGGCGCCATCCTGGCCGGGGCGCGGCTGTTCATCCTGGACCAGGCGACCTCGGTGCTGAACGAGCAGGATGCCGTGGCCTTCCGCCGGGTGCTCTCGTGCCTGAAGTTCAAGGGGCTGACGGTGCTGTGCATGGTCCAGCGGATTGAGGAACTGACCCGCTACACCGACCGGGCGACCCTGGTGAAAAAGGGGACGACGGTCCGCTGTGTGGAGAAGGACGACTATTCCTACGACAAGCTGCTGGCGATGCTGCTGCTGTGAAGCCCGCGCGGGGCTGGGACCATCCGGCCGGGCGAAAGAGTTGGGCCCCCGCGCGAGGTTGTGCAGCCAGGAATGGCGTTATAATAAGTCGGTTTTTCCGGGCGTTGCCGTGCCGTGTTCGCACGGCGGCAGGGGCCATCCGGTCAAGCTCCGGCAGCTGTGTATTGTTGTCTAAAAAGGCGTCATAAGAAGTCGGTTTTTCCGGGTGTTGCCGTGCCGTGTTCGCACGGCGGCAGGGGCTGTCCGGCCAAGCTCCGGCAGCCGGGCATGGCGTCAGAAGAAGTCGGTTTTTCCGGGCGTTGCCGTGCCGTGTTCGCACGGCGGCAGGGGCTATCCGGTCAAGCTCCGGCAGCTGTGTATTGTTGTCTAAAAAAAGGAGGGATGGGATGTATCGGGTGTTGATTGCCGATGATGAGGCCTATGTGGCGGCCCTGGTGCGCGGCAGCGTGGACTGGGCGGCGCTGGGCCTGGAGGTGGTGGGCGAGGCGGCCACCGGCGAGGAGACGTACGAGAAAATCCTCTCCCTGGGGGCCGACATCGTCATCACCGACATCCGGATGCCGGGCCTCAGCGGTCTGGAGCTGATGGAGCGGGTTCGCCTGGAGCGGCTGCGGGTGGAGTTCATCGTCCTGAGCGGCTATAACCGATTCGACTACGCCCAGGCGGCCGTCCGGTACGACGCGGTCAGCTATGTCACCAAGCCCCTGGACGAGCAGGAGCTGGAGCGGGCCCTGCGGTCGGCCGTGGCGCGGATCCAGAGCAGCCAGGCCGTCCAGGCCGCCAGCGAGCAGGCCACCAGCCAGCTGCGGGAGCTGCGGGCCTCGTTCCTCCGGCGGCTGCTGGAGGAGGGCAGCGGCGACGGCGCCTATACGACGCTGGAGCAGGTGAACCAGCGATTCGGCTGCCGCTTCCGGGACGGCAGCTTCGCCGTCTGCATCACCCACTGCGACCAGCCGCCGGGGGCGGCGCTGCTGGACCGCCTGGCCGAGGCCGCCGAGGGGCTGCTGTCCGGCTTCGCCTACGACTGCCAGCACCTGACGGAGGAGCGGCGGCTGGTCCTGGTAATCAACGGCCCCTTCGTGCCGCCGGAGCGGTACGTGGAGCTGGCCCGGGACCTGCTGCTGCGGCAGATTGCCCTGTGCCGGCCCGTGGGCATCCGGCTGACCATGGGCCTGGGCGCGGTGGAGAACAGCTGGCTGCTGCTCCACCGCGCCTACGGGACCGCCCGCCAGGCCCTGCGGCGGCGGATCCTCCAGGGCCCGGGACGGCTGTACCCGTGGCGGGGCGCCGAGGCCCTGGCCCAGAACCCCCACATCCGCCTGCCCCTCCAGCGGGAGCTGCACCTGACGGCCCAGCTGGAGACCTTCGCCGCCGACCAGGTGGCCGAGACGCTGGAGGAACTGGTGAGCCAGCTGCTCCAGATTACCGATGACGCGGGCGCGCTGTTCGCCCTGCTGGAACAGCTGGTGGACGTCTACCGCCAGACAATCCAGCGGATGGGCGTCGCCGCCCAGGTGGGCCTGGAGAGCCGGGAGCAGTATTTGGAAAAGCTCGAGCGGTGCGACTCGCTGCCGGAGCTGCGCCGGACCCTCCGGGCGCTGCTGGCCGAGCCCCTGGCGGCGTACCGCCGCAACCAGGCCGGCCAGGAGGGCGGCATTTCCGCCCAGATGAAAGCCTATGTGGCCCAGCACTACCGGGAGAACCTGCGGCTGCTGGACATCGCTGACCAGCTGTACCGGAACCCCTCGTACATCGGCACGGTGTTCAAGAAGGAGACCGGCGTGGGCTTCAACGAGTACCTGGCGGCCTACCGGATCCAGATGGCCAAGGGGCAGCTGCTGGAGGCGGGCCAGACCATCGCCGGGGTGGCCGACGCGGTGGGATTCTGCGACGTGCGCCACTTCAGCAAGACGTTCAAGCGCCTGGTGGGCATGACGCCGGCGGCCTACCGCAAGAGGTCGGCCCGGTGAGGCCGGCGGGAAAGCGCGCGCCCCCGGCCTCCGGGGCCCTGCACTCCGGCAGCCGGCTGGTGCTGGCGCTGCTGCTCCTCCTGGCCCTGGGCAGCGGGGCGCTGCTGACGGCCCTGGCGCTGTGGGAGCCGGTCACCGGTACGGGCAGTTTCCTCCGGGCGGCCGGCGCCGTGCTGTGCGCCGTCTACATCGCCGCCTGCTTCCTCTACCTGTTCGCCGTCCACCTGCCCCTCTGCCGGCTGAGCCGCGCCATGGCCCAGGTGGTGGACGGCACCTACGACGATTTGCTCCGGGAGGCCGACGGCCGGGAGCTGCCCGGGATGCCCCGGCAGTTCAACGCCTTCCTGACGGCCATCCGGCAGATCCTCCACCGGGAGTACAGCAACCAGCTGCTGAAAAAGAAGGCGGAGCTCAACGCCCTCCAGAGCCAGATTAACCCCCATTTTCTCTACAACACGATTGATTCCATCCGGGGCCAGGCCCTGCTGGAGGGGTCGCCGGCCATCGCCGGGACGGCCAAGGCGTTGGCGTCCATCTTCCGCTACTGCATTGACAACCCCAACAACATGGTCACGCTCCGGGAGGAGCTGCGCCACGTATCGAACTACTTCGCCATCCAGCAGTACCGGTTCCACGACCGGTTCGCGCTGCAAATCGACCTGGAGGAGGGCGGCGGCGACCTGCTGGCCTGCTACGTGCCGAAGCTGAGCATCCAGCCGTTGGTGGAAAACGCCATCGGCCACGGGCTGGAGGCCAAGATGGGGAAGGGCACGGTCCGGATCCAGGTCCAGGCCTTCCAGAGCCGGCTGGTCATCGTGGTGGAGGACGACGGCGTGGGCATCCGGGAGCAGACCCTGGGTCAGATCCAGGAGGCCCTGCGCCTGGGGGACCGGTCGCGGATGGGCGCCGTCACCGGAAAGGCCGGCGGCAACCGGTTTGCGCTGCTCAACGTCCACGAGCGCATCCGCATCGCCTTCGGCGACGGGTACGGCCTGCGGCTGTACAGCACCTACGGTGTCGGCACCCAGTGCCAGGTGTCCCTGCCGATTCTGTGGGAAAACCCCCAGGGCCCCGCCGCGCCGCCGGACGCACGATAAGGGCAGGCAGTCCGCTGCCTGCCCTTGCGCCGTCTCCGGCGGCGTTGCAGAATTGCGGAAGTCGTGGTACAATATCGACATATGCCGTCCCCGGCGGGGATGGGGCGGGGGTGAGGCTGTGCGGGTGCTGGCGCTGTTCGCAGGCGGCTTCTGCGCCGCCGCGCTGGCCTTTGCCCTGGGGCTTCCCTGGCTGCCGGCCCTTCCGGCCCTGGCCGCCGCCCTGGCCGGGGCCGGCTTCCTGTGCCGCAGGGGCTGGAGCCGCCGGGCGGCGCTGCTGCTGGCCGGGCTGGCCGCGGGCCTCCTCTGGTGCCGCGGCTACGACCTGCGGGCCCTGCAGCCCCGGCCGGCCTGGGACGGCCGGCTGGAGACGCTGGAGGCCGAGGCCGCCGGCTACACCCGTCCCACCGACTACGGCACCGCCACCGACGCGGTGCTGACCCTGGACGGCCGCCGGTACCGGGCCGTCCTCTACGGCGGCGCGGACCTGGACTTGTCCCCCGGGGACCGGCTGACCGGCGCGATGGAGCTGGCCGCGGTCGGGCGGGAGGAACGGTATCCGGCCGCCCGGGGCGTGGCCTTTACGGCCCGGCTCTACGGGGAGCCGGCGGTGGCGGCGGCCGAGACGGTGCCGTGGCGGTACCGCCCGGCTGCGGCGGCCCGCCGGCTGGAGTCGGTCCTGCTGGAGCTGCTGCCGCCCGAGGAGGGCGGCTACGCCACCGCCCTGCTGACCGGCCGCCGGGACGGCCTCTCCGAGAATTTGAACGGCCAGCTGCGCCGGTCGGGCACTCTCCACGTGGTGGCCGTCTCGGGGATGCACGTGACGATGCTGGCCGGCGCGCTGATGCTCCTGGCGGGCAACCGCCGGCGGCTGGGGGCGCTGATTGCCCTGCCGGCGTTGTGGCTGTTTGCCGCGGCCGCGGGCCTCTCGGCGTCGGTGGTCCGGGCGGCGGTGATGGAGAGCTTCCTGCTGCTGGCCCCGGTGGTGGGGCGGGAAAACGACCCACCGACCGCCCTCCTGGCGGCGCTGCTGGTCCTGGTGCTGCCCAACCCCCTGGCGATTCTCGATGTGGGGCTGCAGCTGTCCTTCGCCTCGGTGGCGGGGATGCTGCTCTTCTCCCGCCGGTGCTACGACCGGCTGGCGCGGCCGCTCCGGAAGGGGCGGCTGCCCCGGCCGCTGGCCACGGCCGTCCGCGCCGTGCTGGCCGCCGTGGCCGCGGCCCTGGCAGTGCTGCCGCTGACGATGCCGCTGAGCCTGCTCTACTTCGGGGCCTACTCCCTGGCCGCGCCCCTGAGCAGCGCGCTGATTGTGCCGCTGATTCCCGCCGCCTTCGGGCTGACGGCGGCCACGGCGGTGTCCGGACTGCTGTGGTTGCCCCTGGGCCGGCTGCTGGCCGCCCCGCTCGCCTGGCTGCTCTGGGGCATCCTGGCCCTGACCCGCTGGACGGCGGCGCTGCCGCTGGCCTCGGTCTCCGCCGGCAGCGGCTACATGGCGGTGTTCCTTCTGGGCGTCTACGCGGCGGTGTTGACGGTGCTGCTCGCCCGCCGGCCGGTGCGGTGGCAGGTCCCGGCCGGATGCCTGACGGGCCTTTTGAGCCTCTGCCTGCTGCTGACCACCTGGGAGTACGACCGGGCCCGGCTGTCGGTCACCATGGTGGACGTGGGCCAGGGCCAGAGCGTCTACCTGGAGTCCCGGGGCGCTTCGGCCCTCTACGACTGCGGCGGCGACGGCGACGCGGCCGCCGTGGTCCACCAGTTTTTGCAGGACACCGGCCGGTTTTCCCTGGATGTGCTGGTGGTCAGCCACTACGATACCGACCACGCCGGGGCCGTGCCGGCCCTGCTGCGCGCCGTCCCGGTGGGGACGGTGCTCCTGCCGCCCGCCCGGGAGGGGGAGGACGCGGCCATCCGGGCGGCGGCCGCCGAGACCGGCGCGGCGGTCCTCCCCGTGACGGCCGACACGGCGGTGGCCCTGGGGGCGGCGGTGCTGAACCTTTACGCCCCGCCGGCGGGCGCCTCCGGCAACGACGGGAGCCTCGCCGCGCTGTGCAGCGCCGGGGACTTCGACGTGCTGCTGACCGGCGACATGGGCGTCGCGGCCGAGGAGGCCCTGGTCAGGAGCCGGGGGCTCGGGGCGATTGAGGTGCTGGCGGCCGGCCACCACGGGGCCGCCGGCTCCACCGGCGCGGCGCTGCTCGAGGCCCTGACGCCGGAGATTGTTCTGATTTCCGTGGGCGCGGACAACCGCTACGGCCACCCGGCGCCGGAGACCCTGGCCCGCCTGGCCGAGACGGGCGCGGCCGTCTACCGCACCGACCAGTGCGGCAATATCACCGTCAGGAGGTAACCCCATGGCGAACAAGCGGGCCTCCCGCAACGAGGCCTATGAAACCCTGAAAAGCGACCTGCGGGCCGGAACCCTGGGCAGCTGCTACGTCCTCTACGGCGAGGAGGGCTACCTGCGGGACTACTACCTGGCCCGGATGAAGAAGAAGCTCCTGGAGGGCCCGGCGGAGTCCTTCAACTACCACCGGTTCACCCGGGAGACCCTGGACTGGGACCAGGTGGCCGCGGCCGTGGACGCCATGCCCATGCTGGCCGAGCGGACCGTCGTCCAGGTGGACGACATCGACCTCTACAAGGAGCCCGAGGCCGCCCGGGAGCGGATTGCGGCGCTGTTGGAGGACCTGCCCGACTACTGCTGCCTGATTTTCTGTTACGACACCGTGGAGTTCCGCCCGGACCGGCGGCTGAAAAAGCTCCACAAGGCCCTGGAGAGCCGGGCCCAGCTGGTGGAGTTCCGCCGCCAGAGCGGCAGCGAGCTGCGGGCCTGGATCCAGCGCCAGGCCCAGCGGGGCGGCAAGGCCATGGACAACGCCACGGCCGACTATCTGGCGTTCCTGACCGACGGCTCTCTGAGCGCCCTGGCCTCGGAGATTCAGAAGCTGACGTCCTACGCCGCCGGCCCGGCCGTCACCCGGCAGGATGTGGACGCGGTGGTGGAGCCCACGCTGACGGCCGTCAGCTTTGACATCTCCAACGCCCTGGTGGACGGCGACTACGACCGGGCCCTGGGGAAGCTGCGGGAGCTGCTGGCCATGCAGCAGGACGAGATGCTGCTGCTGGGGGCCATCTCCGCCCAGATGCGGCGGCTCCTCTACGCCAAGCTCCTGAGCCAGGAGGGGAAGGGGGCCGACCGCCTGGCGGCTCTCTGCGGCCTCCACGACTATCCGGCCCGGCTGACGATGGGGGCGGCGCGGAAGCTGTCCCCGGCCTTCTGTGCCCGGGCCGTGGCGCTGTGCCTGGAGGCCGACCGGCAGATGAAGACCTCCTACGACGAGCCCCGGCGGCTCCTCGAGCTGCTGCTGGTGCGCCTGGCCAAGGAGGCGGCGGCATGATTCGCATCCGCCAGGCCATTGTGGTGGAGGGCCGCTACGACAAGAACACCCTCCGGCAGGTGGTGGACGCCCCCGTCATCGAGACGTCCGGCTTCGGCGTCTTCCGCGACCGGGAGCTGCTGGCCTTCCTGCGCCGGGTGGCGGAGAAGCGGGGGCTTATCATCCTCACCGACTCCGACGGGGCCGGTTTCGTCATCCGCAGCTACCTGAAGGGGGCGCTGCCCCGGGACAAGGTCCTCCACGCCTACATCCCCGACGTGGCCGGCAAGGAGCGGCGCAAGCGCCGCCCCGGGAAGGAGGGGAAGCTGGGCGTCGAGGGGATGCCGCCCCAGGTGCTGGTGGAGGCCCTCCGGGCCGCCGGGGCCGACATCGAGGGCGAGGAGGCCCGCCGCCCCGGGGAGCCCATCACCAAGGCCGACCTCTTCGAGTTGGGGCTCTCGGGCAGGCCCGACAGCGCCGCCCGGCGGAAGGCCCTCCAGGCGCGGCTCTCCCTGCCGGAGCGGCTGAGCGCCAACGGCCTGCTCGAGGCGCTGAACCTCCTCTTCACCCGGGCGGAATTTCTCGAACAGTACAAAGGAGCAACCGATGATTGACATCTCCGTAAAGGATTTGGTCAAATCCTACGATGTGGACGAAAACCTGCTCGACGGCCTGACCTTCGACGTCAACGCCGGGGAGCGGGTGGGCATCCTGGGCCGCAACGGCGCGGGCAAGACCACCCTCTTCAAAATCCTCACCGGCGAAATCGGCTACGACAGCGGGAAGATTGCCATTGCCCCGGGAAAGAAGCTGGGGCTCATCTCCCAGATTCCCCGGTATCCGGCGGCGTACACCGTGGAGGACGTGCTGCGCGCGGCCTTCCGGGACCTGCGGGCCCTGGGGCAAAAGCTGGAGGCGCTGGAGGCGCAGATGGCCGGGGACGACGCCCCGGCGCTGCTGCGGCAGTATGACGAACTGGCCAACCGCTACGCCGCCGGCGGCGGCTACGACATGGACGTGGAGACCGATAAAATCGCCAATGGTCTGGGCATCCCGGCCGAGATGCGCGCCCGGCGCTTTGCGGAGCTGTCCGGCGGGGAGAAGACCCGGGTCAACCTGGCGCGGCTGCTGCTGGAGAAGACCGACATCCTGCTGCTCGACGAGCCCACCAACCACCTGGACCTCAAGAGCGTGGAGTGGCTGGAGGAGTACATCCTCCGGTTCAAGGGGACGGTGCTGGCCATCTCCCACGACCGGTATTTCCTGGACCGGGTCATCGACCGGGTCATTGAGCTGCGGGGCGGCAAGGCCGAGTTTTACAGCGGCAACTACTCCTTCTACGTCCAGGAGAAGGAGGCCCGCTACCAGCTGCAGCTGAAGCAGTACGAGCAGGAGCAGGCCAAGATCCAGCAGCTGGGCTACACCCTGGAGCGGATGAAGGGCTGGGGCATCAACAACCGCACCCTCTACCGCCGGGCCATGTCCATCCAGCACCGGATGGAGCGGATTGAGAAGACCGAGCGGCCCCAGCGGGAGCAGACCCTCTCGGTGCGCTTCCAGGAGAAGGAGTTCCACGGCGACGAGGTGCTGACCATCCACAACCTCTCCAAGGCCTACGGCGAGCGGGTCCTCTTCTCCGACGTGGAGCTGCTGGTGGAGGGCGGGCAGCGCATCGCCTTCCTGGGGGACAACGGCACCGGGAAGTCCACGTTCTTGAAGATCCTCCTGGGGGAGGAGCCGCCCACCACCGGGCGGCTGCGGTTCGGCCCCTCGGTCCGGACGGCGTACCTGCCCCAGATTATCCACTTCGACCACCCGGAGCGGAGCCTCCTGGACACCATGCTCTACGAGAAGAACTGCTCCACCCAGCAGGCCCGGGACCGGCTGGGGGCCTTCCTCTTCCGGGGGGAGGACGTGTTCAAGCCGGTGGCCAGCCTCTCCGGCGGCGAGCAGTCCCGGCTGCGGCTGTGTATGCTGATGGACGAGAAAATCAACTTCCTCGTCCTGGACGAGCCCACCAACCACCTGGACATCGCCTCCCGGGAGTGGATAGAGGCGGCGCTGGACGAGTACGAGGGGACGCTGCTGTTCGTCTCCCACGACCGGTACTTTGTGGACCGGTTTGCCACCCGGGTCTGGGAGCTGCGGGACGGGACCATCCACGACTACAAGGGCTCCTACCAGAAGTACCGGGCCATCCGGGCCCACGAGCCGCCGCCGGCCCCGGCGCCGGCCAAGGAGAAGAAGCCGCCCCGGGAGAAGCCCAAGGGCGGCACGAAGAACCTGGACAAGCAGATTGCCCGGCTGGAGCGGGAGATTGAAAAGCAGGAGGCGGCCGTGGCCGCCTACGACCCCCAGATTGCCGCGGCCGCCAGCGACTACCAGGAGCTGGGCCGGCTGATGGGGGAGAAGGAGCAGGCTGAGGCCGTCCTGGCGGACCTCTACGAGCAATGGGAGACGCTGTCCGCCCAGCTGGAGGAGCAGGGATGAAGCGGGTCTGGGCGGGGCTGGCCCTGCTGGCCGCCGGCGTGGTGCTGGCGCTGCTGCCGTGGCACATCGAGTACACCGGCCTGACCCTGGGCGGCTACGGCTGCCTGTGCCTGGCCGACTGGTTTCTGGAGCGGTTTCGATGGAAGCGGGGGTGGCGGATTTTGGTCTGGAGCGTCGGCGTGCTGGTGCTGGGGATTCTCATCGCCGGCATGACCGTGGTGGGCCTGGGCAGCCGCAGCCAGTGGGACGCGGCCCGGCAGTCGGAGTACGCGGTGGTCCTCGGCGCGCAGATCCGCGGCGACGAGCCCAGCCGGACCCTCCGGGAGCGGCTGGACCTGGGCCTCCGGTATCTGGAGGAGAATCCGACGGGGATCCTGGTGGTCTCCGGCGGCCAGGGGCCCGACGAGGACCGGACCGAGGCCTCGGTGATGTACGACTATCTGGCCCGCCAGGGGGCGGACATGGCCCGGGTGTACCGGGAGGAGGCGTCCCACGACACCCGCCAGAACCTGGAGAATTCGGCGGCCCTGGCGGCGCGGATGGGGCTGGATTCCCGGTCGCCGACCATCATCTCCAGCGAGTACCACCTGTGCCGGGCGAAGTACATCGCCGGCACCCTGGGCCTGACGCCCTCGGCGGTGGGGAGCCGGACGACGCCGTGGCTGCTGATGGTGAATTACCAGCTGCGCGAGGCCCTGGCGTTCGTCAAGGCCGTCGCCGTGGCGGCCCTGGCGCCGTGAGCCCGCCGGGCGGGCAAGTTTGCGAATCTTGACAATCCCTCCCGGGCAGACTACAATAAATCCAAAACCATCGCGCCCCAGGCGCAAAAGGAGTATACAGCATGAGTGAATCCTGTTCGGGCAACTGCTCGTCCTGCGGCAGCGCCGACTGCGGCAGCCGCACCCAGGAGAGCCTTCTGGCCCAGGCAAACCCCGGGTCCCGGGTGGGGAAGATGATTGCCGTCGTGTCCGGCAAGGGCGGCGTGGGCAAGTCCACGGTGACGGCCCTGCTGGCCTCGGCCCTGAACCGCCGGGGCAGCAGCACCGGCATCCTGGACGCCGACATCACCGGCCCGTCCATCCCCAAGGCCTTCCACGTCAGCGAGTGCCGCGAGGCCACCGAGGAGGGCATCGTCCCGGCTGTCAGCGCCGGGGGCGTGCAGATTATGTCCATCAACCTGCTGCTGGACGATGAGACGTCGCCGGTCCTCTGGCGGGGGCCGATTCTCGGCGGCGCGGTCAAGCAGTTCTGGACCGACGTCATCTGGGAGGATGTGGACTACCTCTTCGTGGACATGCCGCCGGGCACCGGCGACGTGCCGCTGACGGTGTTCCAGTCCCTGCCCATTGACGGCGTCATCGTCGTGGCCACCCCCCAGGACCTGGTGGGCATGATTGTGGCCAAGGCCGTGAACATGGCCAACATGATGCACGTGCCGGTGTTGGGCTTCGTGGAGAATTACAGCTACTACCAGTGCCCCGACTGCGGCAAGCGGGTGGAGCTGTTCGGCAAGAGCCACCTGGACCAGCTGGCCCAGGAGACCGGAATCCCCATCCTGGCCCGGCTGCCCCTGGACCCGGCCGTGGCGGCGCTGGTGGACCAGGGCCGCATCGAGGAGGCACGGGTGGAGGCGCTGGAGCCCGCCGTGGACCGTCTGGAGAAGCTGTGAGCAAAACCCGGCACGCTGTCGCCAAAATGCAGGCATTTTGGCGAGGGGATGCAGGCTCCTGCGCGCACGGCCCGATGGGCCGCACACTTGGAGCCTGAGAAGTGTTTTTTCCGAGGCACATGTCCCCGGAAAAAACGAATTTCAATACAAGACCCGGAGAACCTTCTTGCGCGGGTTTGTGATTTTTTAACAGTCTGACCCGGCACTGTTTCAAAACAGCGCCGGGTTTTTAGACTTCATTACACAACTGCGGTGGCTCGGGTGGAAGGCCCCTACCGCCGCGCGAGCGCGGCACGGAAGCGCTCGGAAGAACCACGCTTATTTGGACTTCATTACACAACTGCGGTGGCTCGGGTGGAAGGTCCCTACCGCCGCGCGAGCGCGGCACGGCGGCGCTCGGAAGAACCGCGGTTTTTTAGACATCATTACACAACTGCGGCGGCTCGGGTGGAAGGTCCCTACCGCCGCGCGAGCGCGGCACGGCGGCGCTCGGAAGAACCACGCTTATTTAGACATCATTACACAACTGCGGCGGCTCGGGTGGAAGGTTTCTACCGCCGCGTGAACGCGGCGCGGGAGCTTTTGGAAGAACCACACTTTTTTAGGCTTCCATACACAGCGGCGGTTCGGGGGAAGGAGAACGCGATGCTGGAAATCCTGCTGGGAACGGAACAAGGTGCGCTGGAGGCGGAAATTCTCGGCCGCATCTGCGCCGCGGCCGCCGCGGGGGAGACGGGCATGGTGCTGCTGGTGCCGGAGCAGTACTCCCATCAGATGGAGCGGGCGCTATGCCGGGCCGGCGGCGACACCATCTGCCGGTCGGCGGAGGTGCTGAGCTTCACCCGGCTGGCGGCCCGGGTCGGCGCCCTCTACGGGGGCGTCAGCCGTCCGGCCCTGGACCAGGGCGGCCGGCTGATGGCCATGGCCTCTGCCATGGAGCTGGTGGGCAGCCGGCTGAAGCTCTACGGCGCGGTCCGGCGGAAGCCGGAGTTTTTGCTGCGGCTTCTCTCGGTCCTCGACGAGCTGAAGGCCGCCCGGGTGGATGCCCGGCAGCTCCGGGAGACGGCCCGGCTGGCCCAGGGACAGCTGGCGGTGAAGCTGGAGGAACTGGCCCTGATTCAGGAGAGCCTGGACACCGTCGCAGCCGGTCTGGGCCAGGACGCCAACGACCGCCTGGCCCGCCTGGCGGCGACCCTGGAGACCTGCGGGTACGCCGAGGGCCGCCGGGTGTTCCTCCTGGGCTTTTCCGACTGGACGGCCCTGGAGCTGTCCGTCCTGGGAAATCTGGCCGCCGACGCCGCGGTGACCGTCGCCCTGCTGGGGGACGGCGGCGACCGGGGGCCCTTTGCCGTGGCCGCGGCGGCGGTTCGGCAGCTCAAGGCCCTGGCTGCCGCCCGGGGCGCGGCCTTCCGGGTGACCCGTCTCCCGGCGGTGTCCCGGCGGCCGGCGGCCCTGGCCCATCTGACGGACGCCCTCTTCGGCGGCGGCGCGCCGTGGCCGGAGGCGCCGGCGGAGCTGACGCTCCACCATTCGGCCACGGCCCACAGCGCCTGCCTGGAGCTGGCCGGCCAGGTGCAGCAGCTGGCCGAGGCCGGCTGGCGGTACCGGGACATGGCCGTCTGCTGCGCCGATATGGAGACGTACCGGCCGCTGCTGGAGGCGGTGTTCCGGCAGTTCTCCATCCCGCTGTACATCTCCGGCGCGGACCCGCTCGAGAGCGACCCGGTGACCGGCATGATTGGCGCGGCCTTGGACGCGGCCACCGGCGGCATGGAGACCGGGGACGTGCTGCGGTTTCTCAAATCCGGCCTCTCCCCGGCGGCCCCCGGGGACGTGGACCGGCTGGAGACGTACGCCCGCACGTGGCGGATCCGCGGCCGCCGGTGGGAACAGCCCTGGGAGCTACACCCCGACGGCGCGGGCTTCCCGATGGACGACCGGGCCCGGGAGCGGCTGGAGGCCCTCAACGGCCTCCGGGCCGATGCGGTGGCCCCGCTGGCGGCCCTGCGGGACGGCCTGCGGGATGCGGCGGACACCGCCGGCCAGGTGACGGCCCTCTACGACTTCCTGGAGGCCATCGGCCTGGCGGCGACGTTGGAGGCGCTGGAGGTCCGCTGCCGCTCCGCGGCCCAGCTGCGCCAGGCCCAGGCCTACGGGCAGATGTACGACATCGTCGTCGGGGCCCTGGAGCAGCTCCACAGCGTCCTGGGGCGGACCCGGCGGCCGCCGGAGGACTTCGCGGCCCTGGTGTCGGCCGTCCTGAGCCAGTACACCGTGGGCACCATCCCGGCCAACCTGGACAGCGTGACCGCCGGCAGCCCGGCGGCCATGCGGTTTGCCCGGTGCCGGGTGATGCTGGTGGCCGGCGCCGTGGACGGGGCCTTTCCGGCCTACGAGTCGGAGAAGAGCCTCCTGACCGAGCAGGACCGGCGGCAGCTCCAGCGGCTGGGCCTGGCCGTCGCGCCGGGCCGCAGCTTCCAGCTGGACCGGGAGCTGACGGCCATCTACCAGGTCCTCTCGGCCCCGGCCGAGCGGCTCTGGGTGGGCTACGAGGGGGACGCGCCCTCCTACCTGTTCACCCGGATGACCCAGCTGTTCCCGCACCTGCCGGTGGCCGAGGACGGGCAGCCGCCGGCCATCGTCTGGTACAGCGCCGAGGCCCTGGCCGAAGCGGCCGCCGGCGGCCGTCTCGGCCCCGTGGAGGCCTGGGACGGCGGCCCGGTGGCCGACCGGGTCCGGCAGCTGGAGGCCCAGGCGGCCCGGGGGCCCGGTTCCCTCAGCCGGGAGGGCGTGGAGGCCCTCTACGGCCGGAAGCTGCGGCTGTCGGCCTCCCGCATCGACCAGTATGCCGCCTGCCGCTGCGCCTATTTCCTCCGCTACGGCCTGAAGCTGCGGCCGGAGAAGGAGGCTACCTTCGACGCCCCCTTCTACGGCACCTTCGTCCACGCCGTGCTGGAGACCACCGCCCGCCGGGTGGGGGAGGAAGGGGGCTTCCGCCAGGTGGATGAGGCCCGGCTGGAGGCCATCGCCCGGGAGGCCATCGACGGCTACCGGGACGAGACCCTCGAGCAGATGCTCGCCCGGTCCCAGCGGCTGGCGTACCTCTTTCAGCGGAGCCGGGCCGACATCCTGGAGGTGGTCCGGGAGCTGGGCCGGGAGCTGCGGGCGTCGGATTTCCAGCCGGCCGGCTTCGAGGTGGAGTTTTCCGCCGCGGGCCCGATGGGCCCGGTGGAAATCGCCGGGGAGACCGTCCGGGGGGAGCTGAGCGGCTTCGTGGACCGGGTGGACCTCTACACCTGCGGCGGGACCACCTACGTGCGGGTTGTGGACTATAAGACCGGGAAGAAGGCCTTCGACTACACGGACCTTCTCAACGGCCTGGGGCTCCAGATGCTCATCTACCTCTTTGCCCTGGCCGACGGGGGACAGGCAATCTTCGGCCGGCCCCTGCGGCCGGCGGGGGTGCTGTACTTCCCGGCCCGGCTGCCGATTCTGCCCGCCGCCGGGCGGCCCACGCCCCAGGAGGCCCGGGAGAAGCGCCGGGCGGAGCTGGTCCGCCAGGGAATCCTCCTGCGCGGCGAGCCGTCCCTGGAGGCCATGGAGCACTTCCGGGAGCAGCCGCTGTATATGCCCTTCTCGGTGGCTGCCGACGGCAGCCTCAAGGGGGACCTGGCCGACGGCGGCCAGCTGGCTCTGCTGCGCCGCCACGTGGAGCGGGTCCTGGCCCGGATGGCCGACGACATCGCCGCCGGGGCCGTGACCCCCAACCCCCTGCTCCGGGGCAGTGAGGACACCGCCTGCGCCTGGTGCGACTACGCCCAGGTGTGCCACCGGGCCTCGGGGGAGGTGGAGGGCCGCCCCATGCGGAAGACCGAGCGGAAGCGGTTCTGGGAGGAGCTGGAGAAGGAGGCGGACCATGGCTGAAATCCAACTGACGGCGGCCCAGCAGGCGGCCGTGGACGACCGGGACGGGGCGCTGCTGGTGTCGGCGGCCGCCGGGTCCGGCAAGACCAAGGTCCTGGTGGACCGGCTCATGGGATACGTCTGCGACCCGGTGCATCCGCGGGACATCAACGAGTTTTTGATTATCACCTACACCAAGGCGGCGGCCGCGGAGCTGCGGGGGAAGATCTCCGCCGAGCTGTCCCGGCGGCTGGCCCAGCGGCCGGAGGACCGGCATCTCCAGCGGCAGCTGAGCCTGGTGTATCTGACGGAGATCTCCACGGTCCACGCCTTCTGCGCGTCCCTGCTGCGGGCCTATGCCCACGAGCGGAACCTGCCCTCGGACTTCCGGGTGGCCGAGGAGGCCGAGATCCGCCAGCTGCGGGAGCGGACCCTGGAGGCGCTGCTGGAAGAGGCCTACGGCCAGCCGGACGAGGCCCTGCTGGCGGCCGCCGACCAGCTGGGCGCCGGCCGGGACGACCGGGGCCTGGCGGCGGCGGTGGAGACCCTCTGCCAGGCGGCCCTGTGCCATCCGTACCCCCGCCGGTGGCTGGGGCAGTGCCGGGAAGCCCTGGGGCAGACCGGCGGCGGCTGCGCCGGGACCGTCTGGGGGGCGTACCTGCTGGAGCGGTTCCGGGACTTCCTCGGCGACCAGCGGGCGGCCCTGGCCCGGGCCCTGGCGGATATGGCCGGCATCCCGGCCCTGGAGAAGTCCTACGCCCCCTGCTTCCGGGAGCTGCTGGAGCAGGTGGAGGCCCTGGCGGCCGTGGCGGACTGGGACGGCCTGGCGGCGGCCATTCCCGACAGCTTCGGGCGGCTCAAGGCCGTCCGGGGGTTTGACGACAAGGCCCTTTTGACCCGGCTCAAGGCGGTGCGCAGCCGCTGCCAGGACGGGCTCAAGGACTGGCGGACAATCTTCGGCGGCGGCGACCGGGAGGCCATGGAGGACCTCCGCCGGTCGGCCCTGGCCCTGGAGGGGGCCCTCTCCCTGGCGGAGCGGCTGCTGGAACGGCTGACCGCCGAAAAGCGCCGCCGGCGGCTGCTGGACTTCAGCGATTTGGAGCAGGAGGCCATCGGCCTGCTGACCGACGCCGCCACCGGGCGGCCCACGGCCGCGGCGCGGGAGATTGCCCAGCGGTTTGCGGAGGTGCTGGTGGACGAGTACCAGGACAGCAACGAGATCCAGGAGGCCATCTTCTCCGCCGTCTCCCAGGGGGACCGGAACCGCTTCCTGGTGGGGGATGTGAAGCAGTCCATCTACCGCTTCCGCCTGGCCGACCCGGGCATCTTCCTGGCCAAGTACCGCGCCTTCCCGCCGGCCGCCCAGGCCGCGCCGGGAGAGCCCCGGAAGCTGCTGCTCTCGGAGAACTTCCGCTCCCGGCCGGAGATCCTCTCGGCGGTCAACGACGTCTTCCGGGCGGTCATGTCCGAGGCGGTGGGGGACCTGACCTACGGCGACGACGAGGCCCTGCGGCCGGGCCGGCCCTTCCCGCCGGCCGCCGACACGCCGGTGGAGCTCCACTGCCTGGAGGCCGGCGACGAGGGCAAGGCCGTGACGGAGCCGCGGTTCGTGGCCCGGCGGGTGGCCCGGCTCCTCCGCGAGGGCCGGCTGGAGACCGAGGACGGGACGCGGCCCATCGTGCCGGAGGACATCGTCATCCTCCTCCGGTCGGTCAACTCCGCCGCCCCGGCCTATGTGGAGGCCCTCCAGGCCCTGGGAATCCCCTGCGCCAGCGACCGGGGCCAGAGCCTCTTCGACACCCGGGAGGTGGAGACGCTCCTGGCCATCCTCCAGGTCCTCGACAACCCCCGGCGGGACGTGGCCCTGGCCGCGGCGCTGACCAGCCCGGCCTTCGCCTTCACGGCCCAGGAGCTGGCGGACATCCGCGCCGCCGACCGGCAGGGCTGCTTCTACGACGCCCTGCTGGCCGCCGCCGCAACCATGGAGAAGGCCCGCGCGTTCCTCGGGCAGCTGGAGCGGCTCCGGGAGCAGGCCCGGTGGCTGCCGCTCCACAGCCTGGTGCGCCTGGTCTGCCGGGAGACGGGGCTGGAGGCGGTCTTCGGCGCGATGGAGGGGGGCGACCGCCGCCGGGCCAACCTGGAGGCCTTCGCCGCCTTTGCCGCCGGCCGGGGGGCCGTGACGCTGATGGACTTCCTGGAGGACATGGAGACCCGCCGCCGCCAGGGCCAGGGGCTGCCGGTGGACGACCGGGCCGGCCCGTCGGCGGTGCGGATTATGAGCATCCACCGGTCCAAGGGCCTGGAGTTCCCGGTGGTCATCCTGGCGGACCTGTCCCGCCGGTTCAACAGCGAGGACCTGCGCCGCGGCGTCCTGACCCATCCGACGCTTCTGGTGGGCGGCAGCGTCGTGGACCGGGAGGCCGGCGTCCGGTACCCCACCGTGGCGAAAAAGGCCATCGCCCTGGCCCTGGAGCGGGAGAGCGTCTCCGAGGAGCTGCGGGTTCTCTACGTGGCGATGACCCGGGCCAAGAGCCGGCTGATTCTGACGTACTGCTCCAAGTTCCTCCGGACGGAGCTGGAGACGGTGGCGGCGGCCGCCGACCGGCCGGTGTCCCCGGCCTTCGCCGCCGCGGTGAAAAACCCGGGTATGTGGGTCCTGGCGGCGGCGATGACCCGGACCGAGGCCGGGGCGCTGTTCCGGGTGGGCGGCGAGCCGCGGACGGCCCAGGTGTCGCCGGACCCGTGGCGGATCTGCTACCACGAGGCCGGCGGGGAGACGGCGCCGGAGATGCCCCTGCCGGCAGCGGCCCCGGCGGCCCCGGATGGGCAGGCGCTGCCCGACGGGGAGACGGTGCGCCGGCGCCTGGCGTTCCGGTATCCCCATCTGGCGGCGGCCGAGGCTCCCTCCAAGGTGACGGCCACGCAGCTGAAGGGCCGGGATATGGACCGGGAGGCCGAGGAGGGCGGCGTGGCCTTCCTGAAGCCGCCGGCCGGCCGCCGGCGGCGGCCCCGGTTCATCACCGAGGCCCGGGGGCTGACGGCGGCAGAGAAGGGGACGGCCAACCACCTCTTCTTGCAGTTTGCCGACTACGCCGCGTGCCGCACGGCGGAGGGCGTGGCGGCGGAGCTGGCCCGGCTGGTGGAGCGGGAGTTCCTGACGGCGGAGCAGGCGGAGGCCGTGGAGCGGGAGCGGATGGCGGCCCTGTTCACCTCGCCGCTGGGCGAGCGCCTGCTGGCGGGGAACGTGGTCCGGGAGATGAAGTTCTCCCTGCTGGTGGACGGCAGCCTCTACGACCCCCGGGCGGCGGGGGAGGAACTGCTGCTCCAGGGCGTGGTGGACTGCCTGCTGGACGAGCCAGACGGGCTGACGGTCATCGACTTCAAGACCGACCGGGTGCGGCCCGGCGGGGAGGGGGAGCGGGCGGCCTACTACGCCGGGCAGCTGCGGGCCTACGCCCTGGCGCTGGCGCGGATTTACCAAAAGCCGGTCCGCCGCCGCATCCTATATTTCCTGGCCACCGACTGCCCCTGGGAGATCCCCGGCGAAGAGACAACATAGATGCGGATGACAAAGAGGCCCCCGCCTGGCTTGGGCGGGGCCTTCCAGACTATCAAAAAAACCGCAATGCCGTGCAAGAGGGCAGCGTACATTCTGCATGGAAAAAGCCCTCGGCAGAGTTTCGCCGCCTGCAGGCGGCGAAATGAAGTTGAAATCCGTTTTTTCCGGGGACATGC
>CAJFNZ010000152.1 GCA_904395905.1 uncultured Oscillospiraceae bacterium
GAAGTTGGCGTCCCGCACGGCGTCGGTGAGGATGGGCGCGTCGGTCTCCACGCCGAACAGGGACCAGGTGCCGCTGGAGCAGAAGGCAAAGTTCCCGCGCCCCGGGATGGCCGCCACGGCCGAGGCTGTGTCGTGGGTCCCCACCGCGGCGAAGGCCGCCCGGTTGACGCCCGCCTCGTCGGCCACCGACGCCAGCAGCCGGCCGCGGACGGTCCCGGCCCGGTCTATCCGGGTGAAGATGCCCTCCGGCAGTCCCAGCCGGCCGATGGTCTCCCAGTCCCAGTCACTGGCCACGGGGTTGTAGAGCATGGTCGTGGTGACGTTGGTGTACTCGCTGGCCGCCTCCCCGCTGAGGAAATAGCCCAGCAGGTCGGGAATCAGCAGGAGCGTCTCGGCCCGCTCCAGGGCCGCGTCGCCGGCCTGCTTCCGGCGGTACAGCTGGTAGACGGTGTTGAAGTTCAGCGTGGCGATGCCGGTGCGGGCGAACAGCTCCCGATAGGGGACCTCCCGCCAGACCCGCTCCATGTCGGCGTCCACCGCGTGGCGGTAGGCCCGCGGATTCCCCAGCAGCTGGCCCTCCCGGTCCAGGAGGCCGTAGTCCACGCCCCAGGCGTCGATGCCGAAGGCGTCCAAATCGGCGCCGTGCCGCCCGCCGAAGGCCTGGAAGCACTGCAAGAGCTGCCGGTAGAGGGCCAGGCAGTCCCAGTAGCGCATCCCGTTGACCTCGACGAAGTTGTTTTCAAAGCGGTGCAGCTCCTCCATGACCAGCCGCTCACCGTCGAACCGGCCGAGGATGCCGCGGCCGTTGCTGGCCCCCAGGTCGAAGGCCAGCAGATGCAGCGGGCGCTTCACGGCGTCCCCTCCCGGCCGGCCAGGGACTTGCGGTACGCCTCGCTCTCCCAGCCGGCGATGAACGACTGGGCCGCCTCATCCATCGTCGAGAGGGTGTATCCGGCCTGCCGGATGTGGTCGATGATGTACGTCACGGCCGTCAGCGTCTCGGCCATCACCTGCGCCCGGCCGGCGTCCATGGCCATGGTCACCGCGCCGGTCTCCGGGTCGGCCACGCACTGCCCCGCGGCCGCAGGGCCCTGGCCCATGGAGAAGCTCCCGGTCAGGAAGACCAGCTGGTCGGGGTACAGCGGCCGCTCCAGGAGCAGGGACTCGGTGTAGCGCCCGCCGGCCAGGGCCTCCCGGAGATACGGCGTGTCGTTGACAAAGCAGCCCGGCGCCGTCTCCCGGATGCGGACCTGCGGGAAGTCGTCCCCCCGCAGGCCGAACCGGGCGGCCAGCCGGCCGTTGGCGTCGGCGTGGATCTGCAGGCACGTGTCCACGTCGGGGCCGTGGACCAGGATGCCGTGGTTCTGGAGGAGAATCACCGACGGGGCCCGGCCGGTCTCGGCCTCGACGCGGCGCAGCTCCTCCCGGATGACGAAGGTCAGCCGCGCCCCCGGGTCGGTATAGGGCACCAGCCCCCAGGCGTATCCGGCGTCCCGGAAGGCCTCCCGGGCGATGTCGCCGCACTCCTTGGCGCAGCAGGCCAGATTGGCGTAGACGCTGTGGGTGTGCAGCACGCACCGGTCGAGAATCGAGTGGAAGCCGGCCTCCACCGAGGGCCGCAGGCTGGGCAGGCCCTCCACCGCCAGGGTGGCCGCCTTGGCCTGCTCCGCGCCGGCCCGCTCCACGTCGTCAAACTCCCCGGGCTGACGGCGGAGGTAGAAGTCGCGCAGCGCCCCGTAGTCCAGCACCGCGTAGGCCTTCGCCAGGTCCACGTCCCGCAGGCAGAAGCCCGAGGCCTTGACGGCCATCCGCGTCCCGTCCAGCTTGACGGAGGTGTTGCCGCCGCCGCCCTGGACATAGTCGGCCCGGCAGCCGGCTCCGTGGGACAGGCGTACCAGGTCCCGGAGCCCTTCGGCATACGTCTCCTGGAATGTCATGGTGCTCCCCCCTATCTCTGCGACAGCACGTCGCGCTCGTACTGCCGGACCCGGGCCAGCCAGGCGTCGCCCACGTCCACGCCCTTGCGGAGGCAGTAGTAGTCCCAGACGGCCCCCACGGGCAGGCTCTTGCGCTCCTCCTGCAGGGCGAAGCGGGCCGTCAGGTCGCCCTCCCGCTCGGCCCGGCGAATCCGCTCCGACGGGGCCAGGCAGGCCGACAGGATGGCCTTCCGGGCGTTGCGCATCCCGATGGCCCAACAGGCGATGCGGTTGATGGAGGCGTCAAAGTAGTCCAGCCCGATGTAGACCCGGTCGGTCAGGCGGTTGTACACCACCTCGTCCATAATCCGCTGCAGCTCGTCGTCCCAGGCGACGACGTGGTCCGAATCCCACCGGACGCCGCGGGAGACGTGGAGCATCACCTTGTCCAGGAACTGGAGGCAGGCGGTGATTTTCGCCGAGATGACCTCGGTCGGGTGGAAGTGGCCGGCGTCCAGGGTGTAGATCTTGCGGTTCTTGACGCAGTAGCCGTAGGAGTACTCGTGGCTGGCCACGGTGTAGCTCTCCAGGCCCACGCCGAAGAGCTTGCTCTCCAGGGCGCAGGGCGCCAGAGTCTCGTCGATGTCCGGCGCGAAGATGGCGTCGAGAGAGGCCGTCATCAGGTCCCGGCGGAGGACCGTGTCGGCGCAGACGTCCTTGTAGCCGTCGGGCATCCAGTAGTTGACGACGCACGGCTGGCCCAGGGCCTTGGCGAACTCCAGGGCAATCTCCCGGCAGCGGATGCCGTGTTCAATCCAGAACCGCCGCGTCCCCTCGTCCAGGCTGGCCAGGGAGAAGTCGCCGTCCATCCGCGGATGGGAGAAGATGGTGGGGTTGAAGTCCACGCCCAGCCGGTTTTCCTTGGCCCAGTCCAGCCACTCGCGGAATTCGTCGATGGTGTACGCGTCGCGGTCCACCTGCTTGCCGTGCTTCTCGGCGTAGCTGGCGTGGAGGTTCAGCTTCGTCGTGCCGGGAATCATCGTCCGGGCGAAGTCGATGTCCTGGCGCAGCTCCCCGGCGGTCCGGGCGCGGCCGGGATAGTTGCCGGTGGTGGCGATGCCGCCGGTCAGCTCGCCGGAGCCGTCGAAGCCGATGACGTCGTCCCCCTGCCAGCAGTGCATGGACACCGGGATGGCGTCGGCGGCCTCCATGGCCGCGTCCACGTCCACGCCCACCGCGGCGAAGACGTCCTTGGCGTAGTCGTACCCCTGCAGAATCTTGGTTTCCTCCATGGCGATGTTCCTTCCTTTCATTTCATAGAATTGAGACAGCTTTCACAGAACGCCATTGGCGGCGGGCGGCGTGCCCCTGCCGCCGGGCGGAGTTCCCCCGTCGGATTTTGCCGCGGCGCCGGCGGCCGCGGCCGGCCGCTCCCGGCATTGCGGCGTGTTGCCCCGGCGCCGGCCGCCCGCGATGGGCGGCCGCAGTTTGCGCGGCGCGGCTTTCATCTTTTTTCTTGCATTTTCTCCGGTTTTCCCCTATACTGTTTATTGTATCGGACACTTTGGGGATTACATCCCCGGATGTGGCGGAATGATGCCGCAATCTTGCCAAAGGGGGAATTCTCCCATGTCCTCTGCGAAGCTGCACTACCAGCTGGACCTGCTGCCCCAGTCCCGCTGGCTGACGGTCACGGCCAACCCTCTGGTCCGCGCCTCGCTGCTGCACGTGCAGGAGGTTGGAGACTTTTTCGCAAAATCCGGATATTACACGCGGCGGGAGGGGCTGAACTCCTACCTCATCAAGTACACGGTCTCCGGCGAGGGCGTCCTGGAGTACGGCGGCCAGGCCTACACCGTCCAGCCCTCCCAGCTCTTCTGGATTGACTGCCGGGAGGCCCAATACTACCACACGGCCCCGGCGTCGGCGCTGTGGAACGTCCTCTGGGTCCACCTCTACGGCCCGACGAGCGCCGCGTACTACGACATCTTCCGGGCCCGCAACCGCGGCCGCCCGGTCGTCACCCTGCCGGCGGAAAACGGCGTGGCCGGCGCCCTCAACGACCTCATCGGCCTGTACCAGGGGGCGCAGACCTCCCTGATGCTGGACGTGGAGGCCTCCGAGCGCCTGACGCGGCTGATGGTCGAGATCCTCCGGGGCACCGACGCCAGCGGCCCCTGGCTGGGGGTGCCCAGCGCCGTCCAGCAGGCCCAGGCGTATCTGGCCGACCACTTCAGCGAGCGCATCACCCTGGAGCAGCTCTCCCGGCAGTTCGCCGTCAGCAAGTTCCACTTCCAGAAGCAGTTCAAGCGCCACTCCGGCTACACGCCGGCCGAATACCTGCTCCAGCTGCGGCTCCAGCACGCCAAGGAGGCCCTGCGGATGACCGACCGCTCGGTCTCCCAGATTGCCTGCGACGTGGGGATGCCCAACGTCAGCCACTTCATCGCCCTGTTCAAGCGGCAGGAGGGCACGACGCCGGCGGCCTACCGGGCCAGCTGGCGCACCGGATAGCGCCGCAGCGCGGCAAACAGCAAGGGGGAGGCGCCGGGCCGTTCAGAGCCCGGGCGCCTCCCCGCCTGTCGCCCGGCTAGGGCGTGTAAAAGATCTCCCGCAGGTCGTCGTAGTACCAGCCCTGCTCGTGGTAGAGGAAGCACGGCTTCGTGTGCCGCCACCAGGCCAGCATCACCGGCTCGGCGTCCATCCGGGCCATGTCGGCGGCGTAGTCGTCGCCGTCGTACTCGTAGTAGGTAAACAGCTCCGTGCCCCACAGGGAGATGGAGTAATTGCGGATGTGGTGGCGCCGGATGACCGCCAGCAGCTCGGGCCAGGGCTCGGCGTGGAGGCGGACGTACTCGTCCACCTTCTCCGGCTTGAGCCGGGAGTGGAAGGCAAAGCGCTGCATCGGCCGCCTCCTCAGACGGCGCAGTAGCCGGTGGTGTAGTAGCCCAGGTTGTGCCGGCGGTCCAGCCGGCCGTAGCTGGCGCAGACGGGCCGGTCCGACAGCAGCTCCACCGAATACTGCCCCGGCGGGATCTCGTACCGCTCCTCGCCGACGGGCTCGTCCATCCGCACGCAGATGACCCGCTCGGCCGGCGCCGTCAGATGGAGCTCCCGGACCGGCGGCCGGTCGGAAAAGTAGAGGGTCACCAGGATGTGGGCGTCCTCGCGGTTGCAGTTGGTAATCATCATGGCCTCGTGGCCGGGCAGGGCGGGGTCGTCCCCCCGGCCCGGCAAATCGCCGTCCACAAAGAGGTAGCGGCGGTAGCCCAGTTCCGTTCCCATGGGTCCTCCTTTCCGGCCGTCACAGGTCCTGCATGAAGTAGGCGTCCATCTTCGGCGAGAGGGGCGTGCAGCCGGTCTCGGTGATGCGGTAGCCCGTCTCGATGCGGCCGCCGTGCAGCTCCGGATGGCCGAAGAAGCTGATGTCCACCATGACCGTCATCCCCGGGACCAGGACGAAGTCGCCGTTGGGCCCGAAGAAGGGGGCCTCCGCCTCCATCAGGCCGATGGAGTGGGCGAAGGGGCAGACCAGGTAGTCCCGGAGGCCGTGCTTCTCGTAGTACAGCCGGCCGGGCTCGTCGATTTCGCGGCCGCAGAGGCCGGGGCGGAGCATGGCCTTCGTCAGGCGCATCGTCTCGCGCATATGGTTGAGCAGGTCCCGCTGGCGCTGGGTGTACGTCCCGCTGACCGGGATGGTGTCGCCCACGGTGCCGGCATAGCCGTTGACCCGGGGGGCGATGCCAATCATCACCAGCTCGCCGGCCTCCATGCGCCGGTTGGTGGCCGTCGGGACCACGGCCTTGGCCCGTTCGCCGGAGCCGACAATCGTGGAGTAGGCGAAGCTGTTGGCGCCGCGGCTGCGGCAGATGGCCTCGCCCTGGGCCGCCACCTCGTACTCAAAGGCGCCGGGGTGGATGGCGGCCGCCATCTTGTCGTAGGCCAGGTCGCACAGGGCCGTGGCCTTTTGGATCTGCTCGGCCTCCCACGGGGACTTGTAGGCCCGGAGGTCCTCATAGTCGTCGGTGATGTCCACCAGCTCCACGCCGGCAAAGCCCTCGGCGAAGTCCAGGTACACCTGGTGAGGAATCGTCGTGGTGCCGACGATGCCAATCCGGCGCAGGACCGTGCCCTGGGCCTTCAGCTCCTCGTTCAGCTGGGCGAAATTCAGGATGGTGGCGTTGGGATACTCCTCCTCGGGCACCATGAAGACCGGGAAGCAGCGGACCTTGGTGATGGCGGCATCCATCTTGGCGAAGGGCTCCGACTCGGGCCCGCCCAGGAGAATGGGCTCCCCCTCCGCCGGCACCAGCACAGCGCCCTTTTCAAACTGGCCGCACCAGCCGGTCAGGTACCAGCCGTTGGCCACGTTCAGCTCGTCGAAATACACCAGGGCCGCATCCAGCCCACCGGCCCGCAGAATCTTCCGCAGGTTGGCCAGCCGCCGTTCGGTCTCGGCCATATTGTAGTAGGACATTTCCGTTCACTCCTTTTCGCGCCATGCGCGTTCTGCAATCGTTTGCCGAAGGGCCCCGCCCGTCCGAAGCCGCCGCCGGCAAATCCCGATTTAGAGAAAATTGTCGTCCAGGGGGTAGATGGGCCGCCGGATGTGCCGCAGGCCCATGTCCTGGAGCCGCTCGGTGGAGGACCCCGGCGTGAACGCCAGAATCGACCGCGGCGCCTCGGCCGCCAGCTCCGGGAACAGGTAGCCCAGCTTGACGGCCACGATGGCGTACCGCCGGTAGTCCAAATCGATGGAGGCAAAGATGTCCGGCCGGCAGAGGGCGGCGCGGCGCTCGGTGATGACCACCGTCATGTCGCCGCAGTCCAGCGTGGCGCTGGGCCCGCCGTTGTCGTGCTGGTACGAGAGGATGTCCCCCCGGTGGACCACCCGGCCCGTCAGGGTCGCCCGCTCGCTCCGCCGGTCCAGGGACGCGCCCACGGTCACCGTCACCGTCTCGCCCAGGCGGGCCTCGTAGCACCGCCGGCAGGCCGCCCGGTCCATGATGCCGGCAATCAGCACGTTCTTCGCGCCGGCCGCCCGGAGGCGGTTGAGGAGGAAGGCGTTGTCGCCGGCGGCGCCGGCGGTGGGGTTGTCGCCGCTGTCGGAGAGGAAGACCGGCGCCTCCCGGGCGGCCATGGCCCTTCGGACGGCCTCCTCCGGCTCCAGGGCCTCCACGGCGAAGCGGAAGTCGTGGCGGGCGTCGTAGAACATCCGCGCCAGCCGGTCGGCGCAGGCCTTGGCCAGGGCCGTATCGGACTCGTGGGTGACGACGAAGCTGGGGCCGGTGTACCAGGCGTCAATCCACGGCTGGCCGTTGCAGACCTGGACCGAGAGCATCCCGGGGATGGTCCGCTCCATCTCCGCGGCGGCCGCCATAATCTCCCGCAGGGGCGGGGCGGCCGTCTGGACGGCGTCGCCCTCGATGATGACGTCGGCCCGGCTCAGCTGGGGCCGCGGCAGGATGCCCTTCCGGATGCAGGTGACCAGGGCCGCCATGGCCCGGCGCTGGGTCTCCCGGTGGTCCTCGTGGGGCGCCGTGCGGAAGGCGCACAGGCAGTTCACCAGCTCCGGGATCTCGTCGCTGTTGTCGGCGTGGAAGTCCATCGCAACCGAGACGGGGATCCGGGGTCCAATCCGCTCCCGCAGCAGCCGGAGCAGGTACGTGTCCCCCGAGCCGATGCCCTGGACCCACATCGCCCCGTGGAGGTACAGCCAGACGCCGTCGATGCCCTCCCGGGGCACGGCCTCCACCAGCCGGTGGGCCAGGTCCAGGAAGTCCTCCCGGACCACCGGCCCGCCGGGCAGGGCGTGGGCGTAGAGGGTGGGCACCAGCTCCAGCCCCCGGAAATCGTCGCCGAGGAGGAGCTTGCCGAGCATGGCCGGCCCCTCGGCGTAGTCAAAGTCCTCCCGCCGGGTCAGCACCGGCGTCAGGGAGTTGCCCTCGCACTGGAGGGAGCCGATGGCAATCCGCATGGCCCGCCCCCTCACGCCCAGAGCCAGCCCAGGGACTCGACCCCCAGGTAGATGGGCGACTCGTCGGCCGTCTCCGGGTGGAGGCGGTTGTGGAGGACGCGCCGCAGCTCGTGATAGGGAATCATGCAGGAGGCCACGCCCGTCTCGGTGCAGGGGTTCACATCAAAGTAGTTCTCGCGGATGATGGCGAACTCCCGGTCGTTGAGCCGGTCCAGCTCCTCCAGCCAGCGCCGCTGCTCGGCCTCGGTCCGGGCCGCGGCGTACCGCAGGGAGGCAAGGCCCATGTCGTAGATGACGCGGCTGCGCTCCAGGGAGACGCGCCACTTCCGGAAGTGGGGCGCCCAGGCCGCCAGCCGGGGCTCCGCCGCCACGGCCGCCTGGATGCGGTCGAGCAGCGCCAGCAGCCGCGGATGGTCGGCGATGGCCTGCTCCAGCAGCGGCACGTCCCGGGGCTCCACCTTGTTGCGGGCGAAGGGGAACTCCAGCTGGAAGAGGTTCAGCTGGCTCTCGTGGATGGTCAGCATGTGGGTCATCACGTCGTAGATGTGGCTGGCCAGCGCCTCGCCGAAGACGATCTCCAGGGCGTAGTGGAAGAAGTCGTCGGTCTCCCGGTCGCCGCCCCAGCCGTAGTAGGCGTGGGCGAAGAAGGCCAGGAAGAAGCCGTACCACTCAAACTGATAGCCGTTGATGCCGGCCACCCGCCGGGCCGCCGAGCCCCGGTGCTGGCGGATGTCCTCCTCGACGTACTGGGTGATGCTCTCCTCCTCGGTCCGCAGGCCGTTGCACCGGAGCGGCCGCACCAGCCGGCCCAGGCCGGCGGCAAAGCCCATGGCCTCGGTGTCCCGGGCGCGGATCCGTTCGCGGCCGAAGGCGGCAATCCACTTGTCGAACTCCTCGTCCGCCACGTACTGGCCCGGGGCCCAGAACAGCACGACATCCTCCGGGATGCTCTCGACCATGGACCGGAGCAGCGCCTCGTCGCGGACCAGCGGCGGCTGCCGCCAGGCCCGGATGCCGATGACCAAATCGGGCTTGCGCCGCTTGAGCTCCTCGTAGAGGATCCCCAGCAGATAGGTGTTGGCGTGGTGCAGGGCCTCCTCCGGCGTCCTGGCGTCCTTCCAGAAGGTCTTCCGGCAGCCGTCGCACTGGCAGTACCAGAAGGCCTCCTCGCTCTCCTCAAAGTCGATGCCGTCGAAGCCCTGGTCCACCACCCGGCCCATGCAGTATTTCAGGTAGTCGATGGTCTCCGGGTCGCTGAGGCAGAGGCTGTCGAAGTCGTTGATGAAGCCGCTGCCCTCGGGCTTTTTCATGCGCTTTTCCGGATGGGCGTTGGCGTACCCGCCGGAGTAGCTGTTGAGGCCGATGTAGGCGTAGAAGGCGATGCCCAGCCCGTGGCCGTACGCAATCAGCTCCGGCAGGAACTCCCGGGCCACGTTGGGGTGCATATAGGCAATCTCCACCCAGTCGCCGCTCTCGGCGTTCCAGACCTTCATCGGGAGCCCACGGCAGACCGTCTCCGGATAGCGGGGCATCTCAAAGGGCCAGTAGCCGTACAGGCAGAGGTTGAGCTGGTTGATTTTGTAGTCGGCGCAGATCCGCAGGAACTGCTTCCAGCGCTCCAGGCCCCACAGCTGCATATCGAACCCGAACCGGCCGTAGCCGGCGTACCAGGCGAAGGTCACCGAGAGGCTGCGGTGCTCCACCGCCGGCCAGTCGAGGATCCGGCAGCCGCCGAGATACCAGCCGTCCTCCGCCCGCTCCAGCAGCTGCTTGAGGGTGGAGACGGCGTACTGGAAGCCGGCCGGGGCCGCGCAGCGCACGAGAATCTCCGTCTCCGTCACCGCCAGGCTGTACCCCTGGCGCTCCCAGAGGCGGCGCTCATAGTCGTCCAGGCCCTCCAGCTCCGCCGGCTCCGGCGGCAGCAGGCGGATAACCGCCGGGCGCGCCCCGTCCCGCAGCTCCGGCAGGTCCCAGAGCCGCTCCCGCAGCTGTGCCGGGCCGTCCGGGAACCGCTCGCCGGCCAGGGCCAGGCTGTCGAAGGGCCCCAGCCGCCCGCCGGTCTCCTCCAGGCGCTTGACCTCAGGCATACCGTGTTTCAAAGCCACACTCCTCCTTTTCCCCGCAGGGCGATTCGTTCCGGCGGGCGTCCCGGCGCGGCTGCACCGGGACGCCCGGGTTGGGGCGCTGCCCCCGGCAGGTCAGGACCGTCTGGCAATCCACTCCTCGGCCTCTTCCGGGGTCGAGACGCAGACGTAGTCCACGTAGATCTGCCCGGCCGGCTCGTTGCCCTCGAGGATGCTGACCATCTCCTCCACGGCCATGCGGGCCTCCTCCTCGCAGTAGTCCACGATGGTGGCGGCCATGGTCCCGTCCTGGACGGCCAGCAGGGCCTCCATGTCGCCGTCGATGCCGACAATCTTGATTTCCGGCCGGCCGGCGGCGATGCAGGCGTTCATGGCGCCCAGGGCCATCTGGTCGTTGTGGGCGATGATGGCGTCAATCTCCCCCACGTCGTACTGGAGCAGCCAGGCCTCGGTCAGGTTCATGGCCGTCTCCTTGCTGAACTCGCCGGACTGGGAGGCCACGACCGTGATGTCCGGATACGCCTCCAGGGCCTCGGCGATGCCGGCGCCGCGGTTGATTTGGGCGGTGTGGCCAATCTGGCCCTGGATTTCAAAGACGCTGCCGGAGCCGCCCAGGGCCTCGGCGACGAACTCGCCGGCCATGATGCCGGAGGACTTGACGTCGGTGCCCACGAAGGTCTCATAGTTCTCGTTCTCGGTGTAGGAGATGAACTCCACCACCGGGATGCCGGCGGCGTTGCAGGCGTCCACGGCGGCGCTGGTGCCCTCGAAGCTCAGCGGGTTGAGGAGGACGCCGTCCACCTGGTCGGCAATCATGGTGTCCACGTCGGACAGCTGCTTCTCGATGGAGTCCTCCGAGTCGTAGAGCAGCAGCTCCACGTTGGGCAGCTCCTCGTCCACGGCCCGCAGGGCGTTGACCAGGTTCTTCAGGAACTCGTGCTCCCAGGACTGGGTGGTGACGCCGATTCTCCAGACGCGGTCGGCAGTCCCGTCGTCGGTCGTATCGGCGTCCGCGTCACCGGTGTCGGTGGAGGTATCGGCCGGCGCATCGGCCGCGTCGCCGCCGGTGTCGGCCGGCGTGTCGGCAGTGGGGGTCGTCTCCGAGGCGCAGGCCATCAGGCCCAGGGCCAGGACCAGCGCCAACAGCAGGGCAATCGCTCGTTTCATAGTAGTTCCTCCTTTTTACGTCTTCTTGGTTTTGATGTCAATCAATACTGCTGCCGCAATAATGACGCCTTTGACAATCTCCTGGTAGTAGGACTCCACGCCCAGGATGGTGAGGCCGTTGTCCATGACGGCCAGAATCAGCACGCCGATGATGGTCATGCCGATTTTCCCGACGCCGCCGGCCATGCTGGCGCCGCCGACGATGACGGCCGTGATGGCGTCCATCTCGTAGCCGTCGGCCGCGTTGGGCTGGCCGGAGGTAATCCGGGCCGCCAGCACCACGCCGGCCACGCCGCAGAGGAGGCCGTTGAAGAGATACGTGATGAACTTCACCCGGCGGACGTGGATGCCCGCGGCCAGGGCCGCGTTCTCGTTGCCGCCCACGGCGTAGATGTACCGGCCCAGCCTCGTCTTGTAGAGGAGGAACGAGGCGACCAGGATGACGGCGACGAAGACCACCACCGGGATGGGAATCGAGATGCGGTTCGTCAGGGTGTAGTCCCAGAGGTAGCCGTTCCCGATGGCGGTGAAGGTGCTGTTGCGGATGGTGTGGGGCACGCCGTCGGCCACCACCAGGGCCACGCCGTGGACGACGGACATCGTCGAGAGCGTGGCGATAAACGGCGCCACCCGGAGATGGGCCACCAGGACGGCCGTCCAGGCGCTCATGACCGTGGCGGTCAGGATGCCCAGCAGAATCGCCGTGACCACGCCGTCGGGGTGGACCTCCAGGTACAGCGCGGCGGCGACGCCGGAGATGGCGCACAGCGGGCCGATGGACAAATCGATGCCGCCGATGATGATGACCAGCGTCATGCCCACGGCCAGGATGCCGTTGATGGAGCTCTGGCGGAAGATGTTGATGATGTTCGTCAGCCTGCGGAAGGTGGGCGAGATGCCAGCAAATACGGCGCACATCAGCAGCAGGATGATGACGAGCGCGTACTTCCGGATCTGCTCGGCAATGCGTTCGTTGTTCAGGTCCTTGACCGGCCTCCTAGTTCCCACGTTCCGTTCCCCCCAATGCACATTTCAGGATTTCATTCTGCGAGAAGTCCCCGCGGTGGAACTCCCCCCGGATGCGGCCGTCCCCCATGACGAGGATCCGGTCGCTCATACCCATGACCTCCGGCAGCTCCGAGGACACCATGATGATGGCCATGCCCATCTTGGCAAACTGGCACATCAGCGTGTGGATCTCCGCCTTGGCCCCCACGTCGATGCCCCGGGTGGGCTCGTCGAGAATCAGCAGCTTCGGCGTCTGGAGCAGCCACTTGCACAATACCACCTTCTGCTGGTTGCCGCCGGAGAGGTTCCCCGCCAGCTGCTGCAGGTCCCGCATCTTGACGGTCAGCTTGTCGGCAATCTCCGTGCAGGCCGCCCGCTCCCGCCGGCGGTTCAGCACGACGCCGTCGGTGAACAGCGAGAGGTGGGGCAGGGCGATGTTTTCCCCGATGGAGCGGCAGAGGACCAGGCCGCACTCCTTGCGGTCCTCGGGCACCATGGCGATGCCCGCCGCGATGGCGTCGGAGGGCCGCCGCGCCCGGAGCAGTTTGCCGTCCAGCCGCACGGCGCCGCTGTGGCGGTCCATGCCGAAGACGGCGCGGCAGACCTCGCTGCGGCCGGCGCCCACCAGGCCGTAAAACCCGAGGATCTCCCCCCGGCGCACCCGGAAGCTGACGTCCCGGAACCGCTCCCCCGACAGGTTCTCCACCTCCAGCACCGTCTCCCCGATGGGACAGTCCACCTTGGGGAAGATGTTGCTGACCTCCCGGCCGACCATCATCTGAATCATCTCCGCCCGGGTCAGCCCGGCCACCGGGGCGGTGCCGATGTACCGCCCGTCCCGGAGGACCGTGATGCGGTCGGCAATCTGCGGCAGCTCCTCGAGCCGGTGGGTGATGTAGATAATCGCCACCCCCCGCGCCGTCAGCTCCCGGATCTTCGCAAAGAGCAGCTGGATCTCCTCGTCGGCCAGGGAGGAGGTGGGCTCGTCCATGACGATGAGCTTCGCGCCGCCGGAGACGGCCTTGAGGATCTCCACCATCTGCATCTGGGCGATGGACAGGTCCTTCATCAGCGCCTTCGCCTGGATGCGCACGCCGAAGCCGTCGAGCATCGCCTGGGCCTCCGTGTTCTGGCGGCGGTGGTCCAGGAGGCCCGTCCGCCCATGGACCGGCTCGCGCCCCAGGAAGAGGTTGTCCGAGACGGTCAGGTGCCGCACCGGGTTGAGCTCCTGGTAAATCATCGAGATCCCCAGCTGCTTGGCGGCGGCGGGGCTCTTGATGCGGCACGGCTTCCCCGCCAGGATAATCTCCCCGGCGTCCGGCTGGATGAGGCCGTTGAGAATCTTCATCAGCGTGGACTTGCCCGCGCCGTTTTCGCCGACCAAGGCGTGGACTTCGCCGGCGCACACCGTCAGCTGCGCCTGGTCCAGGGCCTTGACCCCCGGGAAGGCCTTGCAGATGCCGGTCATGCGCAGAATTTCTGTTTCCATGGCTTCCCTCCTTGCAAGAGATCTGGCAGCGTTATCTGATAACGTTTGCATAGTGGAAGATGCAAACAGGCAACCTGCCCATTCCCTGAATTGTTCCTGAGGCGTCCCGATGGCGAGCCGAACGATAGGAAGCTTTGCCGGTGAATTGCAGATTGCCTATATGCCAATATCATCCATCGAGGCGCGCTTCCCCGCCGGGGATTGCCTCGATGCTGTTGCCCTGCTGCAAATACGCCTGCAGCAGGATCTGCCGCTCCTCCCGGGAGACGGCCGCCTGGGGATTCAGCAGCTTCAGCAGCAGCCGCCCCACCCGTGCGCCGATTTCGTGCTCCGGCTGGCGGATGGTGGCGATTTGCGGCGTCGCCAGGCCCAGGTCGTCGTGGACGTCGAAGCCGATGACCGAGACGTCCCGGCCGATGGCCAGCCCCCGCTCCCGGATGGCCCGCAGCGCCCCGATGGTCATCATCTCCGACGTGACGTACACCGCCGTGAAGGGGTGCGCGTCCCGCCGCTCGAGCAGCTGGGTCATGCACCGGTAGCCGTCGTCGGTCTTGTAGTTGCCGTAGGCCACCAGCGCCGGCTCCTGGGGCAGCCCGTGGTCGCGCAGGGTGTCCAGGTAGCCCCGCAGGCGCTCCGAGCCGGTGGTCTCCTCCACCGAGCCGACGATGGCCGCAATCTGCCGGTGGCCGCTGCGAATCAGCTCCTCCACCGCCAGGCGGCTGGCCTGCCGGTTGTCCACGATGACGTAATTGGCCTCCCGGTCCTTCAGCTGGGGCAGGTTGTCGATGAACACCACCGGCTTGCGGTGGTCCAGGAAGCGGTCCACGTTGGGCCCCTTCAGGTCCACGGTGGCGATGACCAGGGCGTCCACCCGCTTCTGGAACAGGATGTCCAGGTACCGCCGCTCCACCTGCTTGCTCTCGTTGCTGTCGGCCACAATGAGCATATAGCCGGCCCGGGAGACCACCCGGTCGATGCCCCGGATGATGCGGCTCAGGAACACCTCGCAGATGTCCGGCACCAGCACGCCGATGGTCCGGCTCTCCTGGGTCTTCAGGGAGCGGGCAATCTCGTTGGGCACGTACTGGCACTGCTCCAGGCAGTCAAGCACCCGCTGCCGGGTGGCGTCCTTGACGTAGCCTTTGTTGTTGACCACCCGCGAAACCGTCGAAACCGAGAGGTTCAGCTGCTTGGCGACGTCTTTGAGTGTCCCGGGCTTCATAGGCCATCGATACCTTTCCAAATATGATAACGTTTGCAGAAATCAATCAAAAAATACAATCGGTCTGTGCGCCGTCCCGCCGGGGAGCCTTGCCGGCAGCGCCTGAACCTCTTGTACCATTAGTATAGGCCCCGCCGGCATCCGGTGTCAATGGCGCAGATCCCCCAAAGATTCCGGGGAACCTTCTCCACATACCGAAAAAACTTCGGTGAAACTGCCCATACTAACCCTGCCGGCCTGCGGCAATGTGCCCAAAGCGGCTACGGTGCGGCCGGAAGGCGCATCGCGCGCCCACAAAGAAAAAACCGGAGCAAAGCACCCTTTGCTCCGGCTCTGGTGGACGATAACGGACTCGAACCGCTGACCCTTCGCACGTCAAGCGAATGCTCTACCAGCTGAGCTAATCGTCCGAAAGCCCCTTTATTATACGCACCCTCCCCCCATTTGTCAAGTGTTTTTTCTCATCAAACGCAACCTCGCGGCGAAAACGCCGCCCGCTCCCTTGCTCCTCTACCCATAGGACTTCGTCCCACGGACCTCTTTTCCGCTGACCGGCAGCATAATCGAAAGTTTTCGTCCACCTTTTTCAAAAGGTGGCGGGTGTCCAGAGGGCAGCGCCCTCTGGTCGCGGCGCGCACGCCGCGAAATCCCCC
>CAJFNZ010000153.1 GCA_904395905.1 uncultured Oscillospiraceae bacterium
CGCGCCGCTGCGGAATGTTCCGCAGCGGCGCGCCCTGTGTCGTTGGATAAGCCCGTTTACAGGCCCCGCTCCCGGCGGATGTCGGCGAGGGGGCGGTCCTCCCGGCGGGCGGCGTCCGCCAGGTCCTCGAATTCGGCCTTGGCCTTCGTCACGCCCCGGCCGGAGGCGGTTTTGACGCGGATGCCGTCCCGCGTCTCCACGGTCCGGGCCAGGCAGGTGCGCTCGCAGACGGTCCGGCGGACGCCCAGTGTGGTGGTGTGGCACAGGAGCAGGTCGGTGAAGCGCGCCTGCTCCGCCTCTCGGCAGAGGCACGTCAGCAGCACCGCCGGCCGGCCCTTCTTCATGGCAATCGGCGTCGTCCACACGTCCAGGGCCCCGGCCGCCAGGAGCCGCTCGGCGGCAAAGGCGATGTCCTCGCCGGTCATGTCGTCGAGGTTGCACCGCAGCTCGGCCACGCAGTCCTCCCGGGCGCCGTCGGCCGGGGCGGTGCGCGGCCGCGGGACGAGGTCCAGGGTCACAGCGCCCACCAGGGGCGCCAGGGCCTCGAGAATCTCCGGCCGCCGGGCCAGGACACGGGGCAGCTGGTCCTCGGGCACCTGGAGCTTCCCGCCCTCCGCGGTCAGCCGCAGGCGGAAATCCCGGAAGCCCAGGCCGGCCAGGGCCGTCTCGCCGGCCTCGACGCGCCGCAGGTCCGCGGCCGTCAGGGGGCGGCCGGCGGGGACCCGGGTGGCCAGGCAGGCGTAGGCCGGCTTGTCCCAGGTGAAGAGGCCGGCCTCCCGGGAGCGGCGGCGGACCTCCGCCTTGGTCAGGCCGCACAGCCGCAGGGGCGAGAGGACGGCCAGCTCCGCCAGGGCCCGGGCCCCGGGCCGGTCGGAGAGGTCGTCGGAGGCGTTGGTGCCGTCCACGACGACCCGGTAGCCGTCCCGGGCGGCCCGCTCCAGCACGGCGGCGAAGAGGCGGCGCTTGCAGTGGTAGCACCGGTCGGGCGGGTTGGCCGCCACCTGGGGGTCGGCCAGGACATCGACCTCCAGCACCGTCAGCGGCACGCCCAGCTGGGCGGCCAGCCGCTCCGCGTCCGCCAGCTCAAAGGCCGGCTGGAACGCCGACCGGACGAAATAGGCCCGGACGTCGGCCCCGGCCTGACAGGCGCTCCAGAGGAGAAACGCCGAGTCCGCGCCCCCCGAGAAGGCCACCGCCGCCGACGGGTGTTCCCGCCAAAAATCCGCAAGCTCCATCGCTGCCACCTCGCTGCATTATGATGAGATATACGCATCATATCATGCCCCGCCCGGCGGCGCAAGCCCCGGGCGGACCCGTCCCGGCCTCCGACGGGCGGGGCGGGGAAGGAGAGCACTCTGTCCATAAAACGGGGGCGGCAGGCAAATGGAACGGTTCAATTTGACCAAAAGACGCAAAATCAACCGGCAAATTTGATAAAATTTTTGTTGACTTAGGAGTTTGTGATTGAATACCACAAAATTATTGTACAAAACTTGGGTATCTATACAAAGTTTCTGATAAAGAATTGACAAAAATGTAGTAAGCTTATAAAATCAGATTATCAAAACGCTCATGGTTCTCCCATGAGTGTGCCAGGAAACACAAGAAACTCCGTGGGGGTATGTCGGGTAAGGAGAGCATGTCAATGGGTAAGCTGATTGAATTCCGGAACTTTAGCTTTGCGTACCGCGGCGCCAAGGAGAACGCCGTCGAGGACATCAGCTTCTGCGTCCATGAGGGGGAGTTCCTCTCCATCGTCGGGCCCACCGGCGCGGGGAAGACGACATTGTGCAGGAGTATGATTGGGCTGATTCCCAGCCTGTTTTCCGGCAAGCAGACGGGCGAGCTGGAGATCCTCGGCAAGCCGGCCAAGTCGTACAAGGTGGAGGAGCTGGCCACGGTCATCGGGTACGTTCACCAGGACGCCGAGAGTCAGATTCTCATGACAAATATCGAGAAAGAAATCGTGTTTCCCCTGGAAAACCTGGGTTTACCCCGGGCTGAAATCAAAAAACGGCTGGAGGACGCTCTGCACCTGGTCCACCTGGAGGACTACCGGAACCGCCACCCCTTCTACCTCTCCGGCGGCCAGCGCCAGCGGGTCGTCCTGGCCACGGCCCTGGCCATGCAGCCGGATATCCTGATTCTCGACGAGGCCACGTCGGAAATCGACCCCCTGGGCGCCGAGGAGATTATGACGGTCACCAAGGAGCTCAACGACCTGGGCAAGACCATCATCCTGATTGAGCACAACATGGAGGAGGTCGCGAAGTTCGCCGACCGGATCCTCGTCCTGGACCAGGGCCGTCTGCTGGCCGACGACACGGCCGAGAAGGTCCTGACGGATTTGGAGCTGTTGGACCGGCTGAACATCTATCCGCCGGAAGTTACCCAACTATTTATCAAATTGACCAAGGCTGGGATGCAGTTCGACCATATCCCCGTGACGCTGGAGGACGCCGAGGCGTTGCTCCGGACGTACCTGGGGCAGCGGCAGGAAGTGGGGGTGTCGTGATGGCGATGGCGTTTGATCCCCAGGCGGAGAATGTGGTGGAGATTGAAAACCTGGGCCACATCTACCAGCCCATGGGCCAGGTGGCCCTGAAGAACATCAACCTGACCATCCGAAAGGGCGAGTTCGTCGCGCTGATTGGCCAGAACGGCTCCGGGAAGACGACGCTGATCAAGCATCTGAACGGGCTGCTCAAGCCCACCTCCGGCAGCGTCCGGGTGGGCGGCGTGGAGGTGGCCGACCAGCTGGTCTCCGATATGTCCCACTACATCGGCTACGTGTTCCAGAATCCGGCCCACCAGATCTTCTCCGACACGGTGGAGTCGGAGGTGGCCTTCGGCCCGAAGAACCTGGGCTTTTCGCCGGAGGCGGAGGCGGCGCTGGGCTGCCGGTACGGCTCCCTCGAGACGTTGCTGGAGCAGGCGGATTTCCTCTGCCTCCACTGCCGGCTGACCGAGGAGACCGCGGGGCTCATCGGGCGGGCACAGCTAGCGCGGATGAAGCCCACGGCCTTCCTCATCAACACCGGCCGCGGCGCGCTGGTGGACGAGGGGGCCCTGGCCGACGCTCTGCTGGAGGGGCGTATCGCCGGCGCGGCCCTGGACGTGTTCGCCCGGGAGCCGGCGGTGGAGCCGCGGCTGCTGGAGCTGCCCAGCGTGGTCCTGACGCCCCATCTGGGGGCCTCGACCCGGGACAACCGGATCCCCATGGCGGCGATTGCCGCCGAACGCACGCGCGAGGCCCTGTTCCGATGAGGGCCTCCCTGCCTTGCACTGCGTGATACTGAGAAAAGATAACCGGGATGTGATATGGATTTATGGAACGAATGAGCGGGAAAGGAGGCGGAGCGCCATGCGTCTGGACAGACTGAAGGAGATGGAAGAGTATATCCTCCAGTGCGGCAACGTGTCGCTGGACCGGCTGGCGTCCCACTTCTCGGTCTCCATCAACACTGTCCGCCGGGACATTGCGGAGCTTCTGCCGAAGGGGACCATCAAGAAAATCTACGGCGGCGTCATGGCGCTCAATTCGGAGCGCTCGGTGCCCATTGCCAGCCGGGAGAAGGTCAACGCCGAGGCCAAGCAGATTATCGGCCGCCTGGCCGCCTCCCTGGTGCGGGACGATTCGGCGGTCTATCTGGACTCCGGCACCACGGCCGTGCAGCTGCTGCCGTTTCTCCAGGGGAAACGGAACGTGACCGTCATGACCAACAGCCTGCGGGTGGTCAACGAGGCCATCAAATACCCGGGCCTGAACCTGCTGCTCATGGGCGGTTACTTCAACGAGCAGACCTATGCCTTTGTCGGGGCGCGCACCATTGAGAACCTGGGGGACATGGCCTTCGACATGGTCTTCCTGGGCACCACGGGCATCTCGCTGACCCGGGGGCTGACGACGAACCCCTTCTTTGAGGAGTCCATCAAGCGCTGCCTGCTCAGCTACGGCCGGGAGAAAATCGCCCTGCTGGCCGACAGCAGCAAGTTTGACAAGGCGGCGCTGATGACCTTCGGCGGCCTGAAGGACGTGGGGTATCTGATTACGGAAAAGCTGCCGGCGGCGCCGTACCTGGAGGCCATGGAGGCCGCCGGGGTGCGGCTCCTCTGCCCGGAGCGGCCGGACGGGGGCAAGGGCAATGAAGACGGCGATTGAGAACGGCACCGTCGTCAACCGCGAGGGCCGCTGCCGGGCCAACGTGGTGATGGAGGACGGCCGCATCGCCTACGTGGGGCCGAGCCGCGTCCCGGCCGACCGGGTCCTCGACGCGGCCGGCTGCTACGTGATGGCCGGCTTCATCGACCCCCACACCCATCTGGAGCTGTCGCCCCACCCCTTCGGCCCGGACACCGAGGCGGCCCTGCTGGGCGGGACCACCTGCGTGCTGGAGTTTGCCAACCAGCAGGCGGGCCGGCCCATGGCGGAGGCGCTGGCGGCCTGGCGGGCCATGGCGGCCGGCAGCGCCTGCCACTACGGCATCCATATGTCGGTGCCCTGGTGGGACGAGGGCCAGGCGGCCCAGCTGGCGGAGATGGCCGCCGCCGGCGTCACCTCCTTCAAGATGTACATGGTCTACGACGGGCTCCGGGTGGACGACGGGGCCATCTACTGCGCGGCCAAGGCCGCGGCGGCGGCCGGGGGGCTGCTGTCGGTCCACTGTGAGAACTGGGACGTGCTGCAGCGGCGGACCGAGGAGCTGGCCCGGGCCGGCGTCCTGGGCCCGGAGGGGCATCCCCGCTCCCGGCCGGCGCCGGTGGAGGCCGAGGCGGTGGGGCGGTTCCTGCGGATTGCCCAGCTGGCCGGCGCGCCGGCCTACGTGGTCCACCTGTCCTGCCGCGAGAGCCTGGAGGAGGTCCGCCGGGCGCGGGCCCGGGGCCAGGAGGTCTACGTGGAGACGTGCCCGCAGTACCTGCTGCTCGACGAGCGCCGCTACGGCGAGGCCCAGGGGGCGCGGTACGTCATGAGCCCGCCCCTGCGGGAGCCGGCCGACTGCGAGGCGCTGTGGCAGGCCCTGGCCCGCGGGGAGATTGACACGGTGGGGACCGACCACTGCTCCTTCTCCCTGGCGGAGAAGCTGGCCCACAGCGACGATTTCCGGCAGATCCCCAACGGCTGCGCCGGCCTGCAGCACCGGGCGCAGCTGCTCTACACCTACGGCGTCGCCGCGGGGCGGCTGACGCTGGAGCAGATGGCCGCGTGCCTGAGCGCGAACCCGGCGGAGCTGTTCGGCCTGGGGGACCGGGGCGCGGTGCGGCCCGGCATGGCGGCGGACCTGGTCGTCTGGGAGCCCGGATGGGAGGGCGTCCTCACCGACAACAACCACCGGCACGACTGCGACCACTCCATCTACGCCGGCTTCCGGGTCCGGGGAAGGGCGCGGGAGGTGTTCCTGGACGGGGCGCCGGTTGTGGAGCGGGGCGCGCTCTGCCGCACCGGCGGCGGCCGCTATCTGCCCCGCCGCCCGGCGGGCCGCTACCGCCGGTGAGCCCGCCGACGGCGAACGAAACATCAAAAACGGCTGCCGCACCCAATCGTGCGGCAGCCATTTTCAGTCTTCCGTTCCGACAATCTCCGTCTGGGTGCGGTAGAGGGCGGCGTAGGCCCCGTTTTTCTCCAGCAGCTGCCGGTGGGTGCCCTCCTCGGCGACGACGCCGTCGGAGATGACCAGGATCCGGCCGGCGTTCCGGATGGTGGAGAGCCGGTGGGCAATAATCAGCGTCGTGCGGCCCTGGGCCAGCTGGTCGAAGGCCCGCTGGATTTTCGCCTCGGTCACGGTGTCCAGGGCCGAGGTGGCCTCGTCGAGAATCAGCACCGGCGGATTTTTCAGGAAGATCCGCGCGATGGAGATCCGCTGCTTCTGCCCGCCGGAGAGCAGCGTGCCCCGCTCGCCCACGTAGGTGTCGAAGCCGTCGGGCATGGCCAGGATGTCGTCGTAGATCTCGGCCTTCTTGGCCGCGGCGACGACCTCCTCCATCGAGGCGCCGGGGGAGCCGTAGCGGATGTTCTCCAGCACGGTGTCGGGGAAGAGGAACACGTCCTGCTGGACGATGCCGATGTTCCGGTGGAGCGAGGCCTGGGTCACGGCGCGGACGTCCTGTCCGTCGATGCGGATGGCGCCACCGGTGACGTCGTAGAACCGGGGAATCAGCTGGCAGAGGGTCGTCTTGCCGCCGCCGGAGGGGCCGACGATGGCCACGGTCTCCCCGGGGGCGATGTGGAGGTTCACATCCCGCAGGACCTCCCGGTCGTCGTCCTCGTAGGCGAAATCCACGTGGTCGGCGGTGATTTCGCCCCGGACGCGGCCCAGGTCCTTGGCGTCGGGGGCGTCCTGGAGGGTCGGCTCGGTGCGCATCAGGTCCACGAACCGGTCCAGGCCGGCGAAGCCGTTGGCGAACATCTCGGCGAAGTTGGCCAGCTTCCGCACCGGGTTGACGAAGGTGGTGATGTAGAGGTTGAAGGTGATGAGGTCGATATACGTCATGGTGCCGCCCATGATGAGGGCGCCGCCCACGGTGATGACCGCCACCGACAGCAGGCAGAGGAACAGCTCCATCGTGCCCATGAAGCGGCCCATGGCCAGGTAGTACTGCTTTTTCGAGACCTTGAAGTCCCCGTTGGCCCGGTCGAACTTCCGCAGCTCGCCGCTCTCGTTGGCGAAGGCCTTGGCCGTGCGGATGCCGGAGAGGCCCGACTCCAGCTCGGCGTTGATGGCGCCGGTCTTCTGCTTGACCGCCCGGGAGGCCCGCATCATGCTGCCCCGCATGGCCATCAGCACGCCGAGGAACACCGGCACCATCACGGCCACCACCAGGGCCAGCTGCCACTGGATGGTGAACATGACAATCAGCGCGCCGACGATGGTCACCGCCGAGATGAACAGGTCCTCGGGGCCGTGGTGGGCCAGCTCGGTGATTTCAAAGAGGTCGTTGGTCAAGCGGCTCATCAGCTGGCCGGTGCGGTTCTGGTCGAAGTAGCCGTAGCTGAGGGTCTGCATATGGGAGAAGAGGTCCCGGCGGATGTCGGCCTCCACCCGGATGCCGAAGGTGTGGCCCCAGTAGGTGACCACGAAGTAGAGCAGCGCCCGGAGGACGAAGGCCGCGGCCACCACGGCCATGACGGTGAAGAAGGCCGCAAAGGCCCGGTTGGGCAGCAAATCGTACATGGCGCTCCGGGAGACCAGGGGAAAGGCCAGGTCCACCAGGGAGATGACCAGGGCGCAGGCCATGTCCAGGAAGAACAGCCGCCGGTGGGGCCGGAAGTAGCTGAGGAAAATGCCCAGCTTGGATTTGCGCTGGAAGTCTTTTGTCGTCATGGGGGAACCTCCGTTCTGCGGCCGCCGCGGGTTGGGACGCCGCGCCTCTATTATAGGCCCCCGCGGCCGGCGGCGCAAGTTCGGATGTGATTTTGATTTTCCTGGGATACGGTTTGCGGAGGATTCTCGGTGAAATTCCCTGTATTTAGAATGTTTTGCTTGTTTTTGGCGGCGGTGAGACAATCTGGACAATTTTGCCTGCGTCGGTTATCATGGAAGTAAGAAACCGGTGTGCGAACTGCGGGCGCGGGGGAAATGGGCGCAACGGACGAGGGAGGGATGCGCGATGAAGAAACGGCGGTGGCCCCGGATAGTGGGCATTGTGCTGCTGGCGGGCCTGGCGGCGTTCATCCTGTGGATTGAGATTTGGCTGAAGCCGGTCTATCCGGCCTTTGAGCAGCCCCACGACTCGATGGCGGAATTGCAGCAGGCCCTCTCCGGCCAGGCGGGACTGCTGTTCCCGGATCTGAGCGGGCTGGACCTGGCCGAGGCAGCGTATTTTGCGGAAGTGGACGGCCGGACGCGGTTTGCCCACCGGACCGGGAATTATCGAATCGAGGCGATTACGGACAGTTCGCCGCAGTTTAGATATGCTGTACGGGCTGTGGCTGGCGCAGAGTTGAATCTTGACGCGGTAGAATTCTACCGTGGGGTTGGGATTGCAGGCCTCCGTCAAAATGAATCTGCCGGCGGTTATAGCATTTCAGCCCATTTTCTGATTGGAAAATGGCGATATTCCTTGGAAGGTTATGTCCTGAAATCAGACCCTAATTTCCTGGCGGCCGATGTGGAGTCCTACTACGCAGAGATAGGGGATACGGTTTGGGAACTTTGCTGTGGAATAATCGACCAGGCGGTGACAGACACGGCAAGATCACTGAGGCCGTAACCGAGCTGCTGAGAACCTCCCGACCGGTTCTCGGCAGCGTTTCCATGCCCGCGGGAAGATGCCCCGCCGGGCCGGAAACCGGTTGCCTTTTGGAGAAAAATCCGGTATACTGGTCTCGTTTGGACTGAGATGGGAAGGGAGGGGCTGCCATGACCCTCAACTCGCTGCCCTACGCGGCGTTTTTGGTGATTGCGGCGGCGCTGCACAGCCGGCTGCGGCCCTGGCGGCGCAACGGATTCCTGCTGGCGGTCAGCTGGCTCTTTTATGTTCTCTGCGCGCCGCGGTTCCTGCCGCTGCTGCTGGCCTCCACGGTGCTGTGCTACGGCCTGGGGCTGGCCATGGAGGCGCGCCCCGGCTGGCGGAAGGGCCTGCTGGCGGCCGGGCTGGTGCTGGGCTTCGGGGTGCTGTTCGCCTATAAGTACCTGGGCTTCTTCGGCCGGCTGGCCTCGTCTCTGCTGGGCCGGCTGGGCCTGGCGCCGCTGGCGCTGCCGGTCCTGGTCGCGCCGGTGGGGCTGTCCTTTTACACCTTCACCCTGGCCGGCTACCTGGTGGACGTCTGCCGGGGCAAGCGGCCGGCGGAGCGGAACTTCTGCGACTTCGCGCTGTTCGCCTCCTTCTTTCCGGCGGTGCTGTCGGGCCCCATCGAGCGGGCCGACCACCTGCTGCCCCAGCTGAAGGAACACCGCCGGGCCAACGCCGGCCCCACGGCCGGGGATGTGAAGGCGGGCGTCACCCGCTTCCTCCTGGGCCTGGCCAAGAAGATGATTCTCGCCGACCAGCTGGCCATCGCGGTCAACACGGCGTTTGCCAATCCGGCGCAGTTCACCGGCGTGCAGCTGCTCCTGGCGGCCATGGCCTACTCCCTCCAGATCTACTGTGACTTCTCGGCCTATTCCGACATGGCCATCGGCTCGGGGCGGCTGCTGGGCATCACGCTGCTGGAGAATTTCAACGCCCCGTACCTCTGCCGGTCCATCCAGGATTTCTGGCGGCGGTGGCACATCTCCCTGAGCAGCTGGTTCCGGGACTATCTCTACATCCCCCTGGGCGGCAGCCGGCGGGGGACAGTGCGGAAGTACGGCAACGTCCTGATTGTCTTTGCGGTCAGCGGCCTCTGGCATGGGGCTGCGGTGACGTTCCTGGTCTGGGGGCTCCTCAACGGTCTGTACCAGGTGGCCGGCGCTTTGCTGGCGCCGGCTCGGCGCCGGGTCCGGGAGGCCCTGCGCCTCCGGGAGGACGGGACGCCTCTCCGCCTGGTGCAGGCGGCGGTGTGCTTCCTGCTGCTGACGGTCGCCTGGGTCTTCTTCCGGGCCGAATCGCTGGGGAAGGCCGGGGAGATCCTCGGCCGCATCGCCACGATGGCCGGGGGCGTCTTCCCGCTGGGCGTCACGGCCCTGGGGCTGAGCCGGGCGCGGCTGCTGGCGGTGTGCCTGGCCGCGGCGGCGCTGTTCGTCCTGGAGGTGCTGGGCCAGAAGCGGCCCCTGACCGACCGGCTCTGCGCCACGGTCTGGCCCCGGTACGCCGTGTGGGTGGGCCTGGTGCTGGCCATCGCCGTCTTCGGGGCCTACGGCGCCGGGTACGACGCGCAGGAATTTGTGTACTTCCAGTTTTGAGCCGCCGGCCATGCCGCGGCAATCCGGTGACAGGGAATGAGGTGGGAGAGATGCGGACGCGCCGAAAGGAGGCGCTGGCCTGTGTGGTCAGCGTGGCGGTGCTGCTGGGCGCCCTGGCGCTGCTGACCCGGCTGCTGACGCCCAAGCAGCACGATATGGGCGCGACCTGGGGGCAGTTCCTCCAGGAGGAGCGGGACTCGGCGGACGTGCTGTTCTTCGGCAGCTCCCTGGTCTACTGCGACGTGGTCCCGGCGGTCCTCTGGGAGGAGACGGGGCTGACCGGCTACGTGGTCGCCGGCCCGGAGCAGACGATTCCCATGACGTACTACTATCTCCGCGAGGCGCTGAACACCCAGTCGCCCCAGGCGGTGTTCGTGGAAATCACGGGGATGTTCTACGCCAGGTATACCAACTACACGAAGACGAACATCGGCCAGATGCCCTGGGGAATCAACCGGCTGCTGGCCACGTTCCGGGAGGCCGAGCCGGAGTACCGGGCGGGCCTGCTGTTCCCGCTGCTCTTCTACCACGACCGGTGGAGCCAGCTGACGGCCGACGACTTCGCCGTGACCTTCACCGGGTACGAGGCCGACCCCCTGGCCGGGTACACCTATCTGGACCTCTACCGGGAGGGCGGCGGCATTTACGACCGGGAGCTGGCCCGGGACGAGGCCAACGAGGCCCGCAGCTGGGTGGCCCTGACGGACATCTACCGGCTGCTGGTGGACGAGGGCATCCGGCCGGTGTTCTACGTGGCCCCCGGCCTGGGCCGGATCCCCGCGGCGGCTATGGAGCCGCTGAAGACCCGCATCCGCACGGAGATGCCCGAGGCCCTGGTGCTGGACTGCAACGAGCACTGGGAGGACATCGGCGCGGACGAGTCGCGGGATTTCTATGATGCGCTCCACTACAACGCGGCCGGGGCGGAGAAGTTCTCCCGCTTCCTCGGCCGGTGGATGGAGGAGAATCTGCCCCTGATGCCCCTCCCCGGCCAGGACGCCGAGCTGTGGCAGAGCCGGGCCGACCTTTTCCACCAGCTGGCCGCGCAGCCCCTGACGCCGGCCGCCTCCTGAATACGCGAAAGCCCCCGGGTCCATCGGCCCGGGGGCTTTGTGTTCTTGAAATGGCACGAATTTGAAAAGATTTTGGGATTGTTATTGACAGGTATCGAAAATAATTTATAATATATTTATAGAAAGATGATAAACTAATGATACATCGCCGGGGTGCGGCAGAGTGAAACAGGAAGAAGGGAGCGGATACCATTGACACGGGAGGAACGACTCATCGCCCTATGCCGGAGCCTGATACGGACGCCCAGCCTCTCCGGGCAGGAGGAGCAGGTGGCCAAGCTGCTCCAGAAGACCATGCAGGACTACGGCTTTGACGAGGTGACCATCGACCGCTACGGCAGCGTCCTGGGCTGCATCCGCGGCCGGCGGCCCGGCCGGCGGGTCCTGATGGACGGCCACATCGACACCGTGGACGTCAGCGACCGGTCCCGCTGGACCCACGACCCCTACGGCGCCGAGATTGCGGACGGGAAGCTCTACGGCCGGGGCGCCTCGGACATGAAGGGCAGCGTGGCGGCCATGGTCTCGGCGGCCGCGCATTACGCGGAGGACACCGGGCGGGATTTCGCCGGCGCGATTTACGTCTCGTGCTCCGTCCACGAGGAGTGCTTCGAGGGCGTCTCCACCCGGGCCATCTCCGAGGCGGCCCGGCCGGACTGCGTCATCATCGGCGAGGCCACCAGCACGACGCTGAAAATCGGCCAGCGGGGCCGGGCGGAGGTGGTGCTGGAGACCGTGGGCAGGACGTGCCACTCGTCCAACCCCGAGGCGGGCGTCAACGCCGTCTACCACATGGCGGCGCTGATTGACGAGATCCGGCAGCTGCCGGTCGCCAGCCATCCGGTGCTGGGGAAGGGCATCCTGGAGCTGACGGACATCATCTCCTCGCCGTATCCGGGGGCCTCGGTGGTGCCGGGGCTGTGCCGGGTCACCTGGGACCGGCGGACCCTGGTGGGGGAGACCGAGGAGAGCGTCCTGGCCCCGGTGCGGGAGGCCATCGCGCGGGTGCAGGCGCGGATCCCGGAGCTGCAGGCCCGGGTCTACCTGGCCGAGGGCCGGGAGACCTGCTGGACCGGGGAGACCATCGCGGCCAAGCGGTTCTTCCCGGCGTGGCTGCTGGAGGAGCAGGACCCCTTCGTGCAGAAGGTCCAGGCGGGCCTCCGGAAGGCGGGAATCGACGCCCCCATCTCCCATTTCTCCTTCTGCACCAACGGCAGCCACTTCTGCGGGGAGAAGGGAATCCCGACCATCGGGTTTGGCCCGTCGCTGGAGCGACTGGCCCATGTGGTGGACGAGTACATCGAGGTGGAGCAGCTGCTCCAGGCCTGCAAGGGCTTCTACGGCATCCTGTCGGAGCTGACGGCGGGCTGAGGCCCTGGAAACTCCAGAAACCCCCGGCGGGGCGTATGCCTCCGCCGGGGGTGTTCGTTGTGTGTGCGGCGGATTAGCCGGCGGCGCATGCGCCGTGGTGGCAGTCGCCGTGGCCGGCGGCGGCCAGCCGCTCGGGGACGGGCCGGCCGGTGCGCTCGTAGTAGTCCCGCAGCGCCGCCTGCACGGCCTCCTCCGCCAGCACCGAGCAGTGGAGCTTCACCGGCGGCAGGCCGTCCAGGGCCTCCACCACCGCGTGGTTGGTCAGCGCCATGGCCTCGTCCACGGTCTTGCCCTTGATGAGCTCCGTGGCCATCGAGCTGGTGGCGATGGCCGCGCCGCAGCCGAAGGTGTTGAACTTCACATCTTCAATGACGCCGTCGTCGTTGATGTTCAGGTAGATCTTCATGATGTCGCCGCACTTGGCGTTGCCCACCTGGCCCACGCCGTTGGCGTCTTCCAGCTCGCCCACGTTCCGGGGGTGGAGGAAGTGGTCCATGACCTTTTCGCTGTATGCCATTACGATGCACGCTCCTTTTCCATCTGCTTCCAGACCGGCGACATGGCCCGCAGGCGGTCCACCACCTGGGGTACCGCGGTCAGGATGTGGTCGATTTCTTCTTCGGTGTTGAATTCGCTCAGGCTCAGGCGCAGGGAGCCGTGGGCAATCTCGTGGGGCAGCCCGATGGCCAGCAGCACGTGGCTGGGGTCCAGGGAGCCCGAGGTGCAGGCCGAGCCCGAGGAGGCCGCGATGCCCATGGTGTCCAGGAGCAGCAGCATGGCCTCCCCCTCGACGCCCGGGAAGCTGAAGTTGACGTTGCCGGCCAGGCGGCGCTCCCGGTCGCCGTTGAGCCGGGCCATGGGAATCCGGGAGAGCCCGTCAATCAGCTTGTCCCGCAGGGCCCGGACGGCGGCCTGGCGCTCGTCCATGTGGTCGCAGGCGTCCCGGAGGGCCGCGGCCATGGAGACGATGGCGGCCACGTTCTCGGTGCCGGCCCGCTTGCCCCGCTCCTGGGCGCCGCCGGCAATCAGCGGCGTCAGCGGCACCGCGCCGCGGCGGGCGTAGAGGACGCCGACGCCCTTGGGCCCGTGGAACTTGTGAGCCGAGAGGCTCAGCATATCAATCTGCTGGGCGGCCACGTCGATGGGGAGATGGCCGGCGGCCTGGACGGCGTCGGTGTGGAAGGGGACGCCGGCCCGGCGGCAGATGGCGCCGATTTCGGCGATGGGCTGCACGGTGCCGATTTCGTTGTTGGCGAACATCACGCTGACCAGGGCGGTGTCGGGGCGGATGGCGGCCCGGACCTCCTCGGGCCGCACGAGGCCGTCCTCGTGGACCGGCAGCAGCTGGACCTCGAAGCCCTCCTTCTCCAGCCGCTCCAGGGTGTGGAGGACGGCGTGGTGCTCAAAGGCCGTGGAAATCAGGTGGCGCTTGCCGGCCCGGCGGCCGGCCTCGGCTGCCGAGCGCAGGGCCTGGTTGTCGGCCTCGCTGCCGCCGGAGGTGAAGTAGATCTCCGCCGGCGCGGCGTGCAGGCACGCGGCGATGGTCGCCCGGGCCTTTTCCAAGGCGTCGGCGGCCGCCTGGCCGAACCCGTGGGGGCTGGACGGGTTGCCGTAAATCTGGTCCAGGTAGGGGAGCATGGCGGCCTTCGCCACGGGGCTCATGGCCGTGGTGGCCGCGTTGTCGGCGTAGACTTGCATGGGAATCCCTCATTTCTATATAGTCAAGTAATCCTATCTGTTTTCTAGGAATATAATACACAACCCACCGCCCCCTGTCAAGGGGGGAGGGCCGGCTTGTCAAAATATTTTGCGGGAGACGGTTGGACAGGCCGCCGCAGGCGTTCCCGATGCCGGTTGGACGGAACGGGAAAGGGAGCCCGGACGGGCCCCCTTTCCTGGGATTTTTCACGGGTGCCCGGCCGGAATCAGCCCTCCGCCAGGGAGCGGGCCCGGACGAATTTGCTGCGGGGCTCCGGCGTCAGGCCGTAGCGCAGGCGCAGCGCTTCGGCCAGGGCCTCGGCCGCCGCGACGTCGCCGGATTTGTACTCCAGCTCCAGCTCACACAGCGGCTCGGTCCGGCCGCCGCCGGTCAGCTGCCCGCGGTCCAGGGCCAGCTCTGCCCGGCCGCCGCCGGTGTCCACCGCCAGGGCCCGGCGGGTGAACGCCGCGCCGCAGACCTCCGTCAGCGTCCGGCCGGCCAGCAGGTCCGCCAGCTCCGCCGGCGCGCCGGCGGCCAGCAGCTGCTCCACAGCCCGCGCCGCGTCGCCGCCGGGCACCTCCCACTCCCCGCGGCCGCCGCCGGGCAGGGGCGTCTTCAGGCACAGGACCGTCTCATCGTTCTCCCGCCGCAGCCGCAGGGTCCACCGCCGCCGGGCCAGGTCGCCCTCGGCCGTGTCCAGGTAGCGGGACTCCATCCGCCACGTCGCCCAGGGACCGGGATGGTCCCGGGCCACCGCCTCCAAAGCGGCCGCGTCGGCCGCGTATTTCCACTCCAGCTCCCTGCCCATGGGCCTGCCTCCTTGCCGGTTGTTTCTCTGTATTGTATCGAAAGTCTGCCCAAAAAGCAAGGCCGCCATTCCCCGGTGCATTTCCCGACAGCATCTCGCCGCTCATTCTGTTACAATCAGGGAAACTCGGTACGAGGAGATGGAGAACGTGAAAGAGACATTGGAGGCCGTCCGTTCCCTGCCGGTCCGTCTGCTGCGGCGGCTCCGGGCGCAGTTCGGGAGCGCGGCGGTCCGGGGCGCCCTCGGTTGGGCGGGCATCCTGGCGCTGGACTTTCTCTTTGCCGGCAGCGCCGTGGGCGGACGGGCCATGCCCTTTGCCGTCTGCCTGGTGGCCGCCGCCGGCGCACCCCTGCGGTCCCTGGCGGCGCTGTTGGGGGCGCTGCTGGGCTACCCGTACTTCTGGGGCTTCCAGGGGGCGCTGGAGTTCGGCGCGGCGGCCGTGCTGGTCTTTGCCGCCCTCTGCATCGTCGGCGACAGCGGCCTGGGCGGCGCCGGCTGGTTCCTGCCGGCCGTGACGGCCGCCATGTCCGGCCTGGTGGGGCTGCTGTTTCTGGTGCAGGCGCGGTTTGCGGCGGGAGCCGTGGTGTGGTATCTGGTGCGGCTGGCCGCGGCGGCCTGGGGCGCGCGGGTGCTGGAACGGGCCGTGGCGCGCCGGAGCCGCGGGGCGTGGATGGCCGGCCTCTGGTGCCTGATTTCCGGCTGTGCCGCCGTGGAGATTGCGGCCGACGCGACCCTGGGGCAGGTGCTGGCCGTGGCGGTGGCGGCCGCTGCGGCCCCCGGGGCCGAGGGGCTGCTGGTGTGCGTCCTGGCGGGGCTGGCGGTGGACATGGCCACGGTGCCCCTGGTGAGCCTGACGGCTCTGCTGTGCGCGGCGGGGCTGGCGGTCCGCTGGCTGCCCCTGCGGCTCCGGGCGGCCCAGATTGTGGCCTTTCTGACGGTGGTGGTGGCTGGCGTCCTGTTCACCGCCGGGGCCATGCCGGAACTGGTGCCGGCGGCGGCCCTGGGCAGCTGTCTGGCGGCGCTGGTGCCGGCGTCGTGGTTCCTGGGCGACGAGGAGGCGGCCGCGGCGGCCACCGGCCGGCGGCTGGAGCTGGCGGCGGCCGTGCTGGAGGAGATTGGCCGCCGCCTGGAGGGGGAGCCCCCCGAGACGGCCTCCGACGCGGCGGTGGTCTTCGACCGGGCCTCGGACCGGGTCTGCGGCCGGTGCGTCCTGTGGAGCCAGTGCTGGCAGCAGCGGAGCACCGAGACATACCACGCCCTGTGCGCCGTGGCGCGGCCGATGCTGGAGCGGGGCGCCGTCGCCCGGGAGGACTTCCCCCACGGCTTTGCCGACAAGTGCTGCCGGATGGACACCCTGGTGTCGGCCATCAACCGCGAGCTGGACAACCTGACCTGCCGCCGCCAGTGCGAGCGCCGGCTGGCCGAGAGCCGCCGGGTCCTGCGCCGCCAGTACGGTTTCCTGGGGGACTACCTGCGCCAGGCGGCCCGGGAGGCCCCACCGCCGGAATCGCCGCGCTTCCGGCCGGAGCTGGGGGTGGCCATGGCCGGCAAGGAGGGCCACAGCCTGTCGGGCGACCGGGGGGCCTGCTTCCGGACGCCGGAGGGGCTCTACTGCCTCCTCCTGTGCGACGGAATGGGGACCGGCCCCGAGGCGGCGGCGGAGAGCGCCGAGGCCATCCGCACGGTGGCCGGGCTCATCCGGGCCGGCGTGGAGCCCGGCGCGGCCCTGGAGACGCTCAACGGCGCATACATCCTCCGGGGGGACGGGGGCTTCTCCACGGTGGACCTGCTGGCCGTCAGCCTGGCGACCGGGCAGGGCACCCTCTACAAGTGGGGCGCGGCCCCCTCCTACCGGAAGACGGCCGCAGGGGTGGAAAAGATTGGGACAGCCGCCCCTCCGCCGGGCCTCGGGGTTGGAGAGGACCACCGGGCGGCGGAGTATCGACTGTCCCTGTGCGATGGAGAAATGCTGGTGCTGCTCAGCGACGGGGCCGGCGGAGAGGAAGCCGGGCGGCAGGTTGCGGCCTGGGAAGATGGAAATCCCAAGGGCCTGGCAGCCGCGCTGGTCGCTGAGGCACCGGCGGGTGGAGAGGACGACCGGACGGCCCTGGCGCTCTGCCTGCGGCCCTGTTCGGTCCATGGATAAGATACCACGACCGGCGGGCGAAAACGTGTCGAACTTTCGCGCCGTGGGAAATATTTCCGAACCTTCCGCCGCGCCGGCCGGTCACAGCCAGAGCCCGCCCAGCAGCGAGACGCCGCTGCACGAGAGGAAGAGCAGGAGGAAGGCCAGCAGCACGTAGATGACGAAGAACGAGCGGGCAAAGTTTCGCTTGTTGACGTTGCGGGCGGCCAGGGCGTGGCAAATCAGGAACACCCATCCGACGACCGGCAGGGCGTAGAGCAGCTCGTAGCCAAAGTACGCCCAGGGGGACAGAGGGCGCAGTTCCTCGGGCAGTGGTTCATACATGGAGAATCCTCCTTTCCAAGAAACAGCGGGCCGGCGGAGCGCACTCCGCCGGCCTGCATTTTGTGGTTACTGCTTCTTCTGGGCGGCCATCTCGCGCAGGGCGTCGCGGCGGCTCAGGTTCACGCGGCCCTTTTCGTCGATGTCGGTGACCTTGACCCAGGTCATGTCGCCGATGTTCAGCACGTCCTCGACCTTCTCGACCCGGTGGTTCTCCAGCTTGGAGATGTGGACCAGGCCGTCCTTGCCGGGCACCAGCTCCACGAAGGCGCCGATGGGCAGGATCCGCACCACCTTGCCGTAGTAGAGCTTGCCCACCTCGGGGACGAAGCAGATGTCGTCAATCATCTTCTTGGCCTCTTCGGCGGCGGCGCCCTCGATGGCCGAGATGAACACCGAGCCGTCGTCGTCGATGTCAATCTTGGCCCCGGTGTCGGCGCAGATCTTCTGGATGGTCTTGCCGCCCGAGCCGATGACCTCGCGGATCTTGTCCACGGGGATCTTCATGGAGAGCATCTTCGGCGCGTACTCCGAGACGTGGTCGCGGGGCGCGGGGATGCAGGGGAGCATAATCTCCTCGAGGATCTCCAGCCGGGCCTTGCGGCAGATCTCCAGGGCGTTTTCGATGATTTCCATCGTCAACCCGTCGTTCTTCAGGTCCATCTGGATGGCGGTGATGCCCTCGGTCGTGCCGGCGACCTTGAAGTCCATCTCGCCGTGGAAGTCCTCGACGCCCTGGATGTCGATGAAGGTCCGCCACTCGCCGGTCTCCGGCTCGGAGATGAGGCCGCAGGAGATGCCGGCCACAGGCCGCTTGATGGGCACGCCGGCGTCCATCAGGGCCAGGGTGGAGCCGCAGATGGAGGCCTGGGAAGTGGAGCCGTTGGACGACATGATTTCGCTGACCACGCGGATGGCGTAGGGGAACTCCTCCACCGAGGGAATCATCGGCAGCAGGGCCTTCTCGGCCAGGTTGCCGTGGCCGATTTCCCGGCGGGAGGTGGAGCGGCTGCCCCGGGCCTCGCCGGTGGAGAAGGAGGGGAAGTTGTAGTGGTGGATATACCGCTTCGTCTCCTCGTCGTAGATGGTGTCCAGCTTCTGCTCCATCGACAGCGTGTTCAGCGTGCAGATGGACAGGGCCTGGGTCTGGCCGCGGGTGAACAGAGCCGAGCCGTGGACCCGGGGCAGCACGCCCACCTCGGCGGACAGGGGACGGATCTCGTCCATCTGCCGGCCGTCCACCCGCTTGCCGGCCAGGAGCCACTTCTTGACCACCTTTTTCTGCATCTTGTAGAGGCAGACCTCGATGTTCTGCTCGTAGTCCTCGTACTTCTCGGCGAACTTCTCGGCGAAGTCCAGGCGGGTCTTGGCCAGCCGCTCCTCGCGGATGTTCTTGTCGGGGGTGTCCAGGGCGTACTCAATCTGGTCCAGGCCGTAGGCCATCAGCTCGTCGAGCAGCTCGTGGTTGACGGCGGCCTTCTCGAAGGTGAACTTGGGCTTGCCGATTTTGGCGACAATCTCCTCGTTGATGAACCGGACAATCTTCTGGTTCGTCTCGTGTGCCAGACGGATGGCGCCCATGAGGATGTCCTCGGGGACCTCGTTGGCCTCGGTCTCAATCATGACGACCTTCTCGGCGGTGGAGGCGATGCAGCAGAACATCTTGGCCTCCCGCCGCTGCTCGGAGGAGGGGTTGATGATGTACTGCCCGTCCAGATAGGCGACCTCGGTGGTGGCCATGGGGCCGTTCCAGGGGACGTCGGAGTAGGCCGTGGCGATGAAGGCGCCCAGGGAGGCGACCACCTCCACGGGGTTCTCATAGTCGTTGGCCAGCACGGTGCAGGTGATGACCACGTCGTTGCGCAGCTCGTCGTCGAAGAACGGGCGCATGGGCCGGTCGATGAGCCGGGAGTTCAGCGTGCCCCGCTCGCTGGGGCGGCCCTCGCGGCGGTTGAAGGAGCCGGGGATCCGGCCCACGGCGTACATCCGCTCCTCAAACTCCACGGTCAGGGGGAAGTAGTCGATGCCGGTCTTGGGGGCCGAGGAGGCCACCACCGTCACCAGCACGACGGTGTCGCCGTAGCGGCAGATGCACTCGCCGTTGCAGAGCTCGGCCACCTTGCCGGTCTCCACCGTAAAGGTCCGGCCGCCGATTTCGGTCTCGAAGATGTGGTGGTTGGGGAACTGTCTGTGGGTAATCATTGCAATCTCCTTTCCATGCGGCGCGGCACGGAGGATTTAGCACTTGAACGAAACGCCGCCGGCTGCCGGCGCCTCTTTCAACTGCTAAACGCTGCCCCGTGCGGGCCGCGGCTCGGGTGGTTGGACGTGCGGGCCGGGCTTTGCCGTGGTTTTGCCCAGCAAAATGGGCGGCCAGAGGCCGCCCATCCGGGTCCTTACTTACGGATGCCCAGCTTGGCGATAATCGCGCGGTAGCGGTTGATGTCCTTGCGGGCCAGATAGTCCAGCAGGTTGCGGCGCTTGCCGACCATCATCAACAGGCCGCGGCGGCTGTGGTTGTCGTGCTTGTGGACCCGCAGATGCTCGGTCAGCTCGTTGATGCGGGCGGTGAGGATGGCAATCTGGACCTCGGGGGAGCCGGTGTCGCCCTCGTGGGTGGCGTTCTCGGCGATGACCTTGGCCTTGACGTCCTTCTGAATCATGGGAAATTTCCACCTTTCCAAAAATCTACCCGCCGTCTAAGTACCGGGCCGGCAGAGTGCCCTCTGAGAAGCGGCGCTGTCCCGGAACCGAGAGCGGGGGCCTGCCAGCTTGCGCCAGCAGTCCTACAATACCACAGTTTTTGCCGCTTGTAAAGGGGTTTGCGGCGGGAAACGGGAAGTTTCCGCCGCGGCTGCCGGCCGGGCGGCTGTCACCTTTTGTCGCCGGCGGCATAGGATAGTCGCGAGGAAGGAGGAATTTTGATATGTGGAATTCTGGTTGCAACTCGTGCGGCCGCACCTGCGGCAGTTCCTGCGGCTCGGCCAACAGCGCCAGCTGCCGGCGGGAGCGGCTCCAGGCCATCGCCGACGCCATCCCCATGCAGCGCTATGTGCCCGAGCAGACGTCCCCGTCCTGCTGCTGCCCGTCGTGCAGCGGCGAGAGCGGGCGGGAGGTCCGCTACTTCGGCTACGCGGCCCAGGAGGCGGCCTCGGGCGCCTCGCTGCTGCTGGCCCGGTATTCGCCGGCCGATGAGGCGGCGGCCGCCACGTCGGTGTACCTGCCCTGCGGCCGGTACCTAATCGCCTATTCGGTCAACGCCTCGGCGGTCCAGCCGCCGGCGGCGTCCACCACGGCCACCCTGGGCATCGCGCCGCAGATCAACGGCGTGGCGTTCCCGCGGGGCGGCAGCTTCGCCACGGTCCCGGCCGACGGCAGCGGCGTGCTGTCGTCCGCCTTCGTGGTGACGCTGCCCAACGCGGTCAACACCCTGGGCTTTTACAATACCGGCTCGCTGAACACCGCCTATCAGCTGCTCAATGTCACCGTCACGCGCCTCGGTTAACGGGGCGCCCCGTCCCCGGCCCCGCCGGGGGCGGGGCATGGCGGCAGGGCTTCGGCCCAGCGGCGTACATCCTCCAGCGACCCGGTGGCAAAGCCGGCCGTGGGCAGGCCGTCCGGGTTGAGCAGGCAGTCCTCCACCAGAAAGACCTCCATCCCCAGCTGCCGGGCGCAGCCGTCCTCGCGGACATCGTTGCCAATCATCAGGCAGTCGGCGGGGGCGGCGCCCAGCGCCCGGCAGACTTCCCCGTAGTAGGCCGGGTTGGGTTTGGCGTAATGGCTGTTCTCAAAGGCCGTCACCAGCGGGAACGACGCCGGATCCAGCCCCAGCCACCGCAGGCGGGAGTGGGTGGCCACCTCCGGGAAAATGGGATTGGTGGCAATCGCCACCGTGTAGCCCTTTTCCCGGAGGGCCTCCACAATCCGCCGGCTGCAATCGGTCAGCCGGCAGACCCAGGCGCAGTCCTGAAAGCCCGTCCGGTAAAACTCCAGGAACCGCGCCTCATTTTCCCAGTAGTCCACGCCGCTCTCCCGGGAGAAGACCTCCGCGAAGGCCTCCCGGTTGGTCCGGGAGCCGTCGTTCCGGACCATCGCCCCGGTGCCGGCCCAGATGCAGCGCACCAGCTCCTGGGGCGGGAACTCGGGAAACGCCTCCGTGAGCTTCTGAAAGTATGCCCGCTCAAAGGTTTTCATATCCATCGGCAGCAGCGTTCCGTCCAAATCGAACAGTACGACGGGCCGCGCCGTCTCCGCCGAAAAGCCCATAGCTTCCACCTTCCTTGTGTTATTCGCCGGGATCCGGCGGGCGCCGTCCGCGCGGCGGCGCCTTTGCACGGCAGCCCGCCCAATCCGCATCCATTGTACATAGCTTGCCAGACATCAGCGCAAATTGCAAGGGGCCGCCGCAAATTTCCTCCGCGGCGGCCCCGCGCCGCCCCTTGACAGCAGGGGCGGATTCCGGTATACTAACTAACAGTGTTAGCTATTTGTCGAAGTGAGGGAATCGTCATGGACTACCGGGCATCGGCGGAGGAGCTGCTGGGGCTTCTGTTCCGGCTGCGGCATCAGCCGGTCAACGAGCGGATCTCCCGCCTGATTCAGGGGGAGCTGTTTGTGCTCAGCTGCCTGTACCGCTGCGAACCCCTGCTCCCCAAGGAGCTGTGCCGCACCATGGCCGTCAGCTCGGCCCGGATGGCGGCGCTGCTCCACCACATGGAGGAGAAGGGACTCATCTGCCGCCGTCACGACACGGCGGATGGCCGGCAGGTGCTGGTGCGCCTGACCGCGGCCGGCCGGGCCTACGTCGAATCGGCCCGCGGCCAGGCGGTGGAGGCGGTGGCGGAGGTGCTCGCCGCCCTGGGGCCGGAGGATGCCGAGCGGCTGCTGGCGCTCCAGCGTCGGGTCCTGGCCGTGTTGTCAGCCCGGCCGTGACGGCCCGCAGAAGCAGATTGTTCAGAGAGGAGGCATACATGCCCGCAAAACTTGAAATCCTTTCCTGTGCGCGGCCCTGCGGTGCCGGAGGGAGGGGACATGGCCGATGAACGAAAAGCTGAAGGAGAAAATTCGTGAGTCGCTGACCAGCGTTCTGCCCATCACGGTCATCGTCCTGGTGCTGAGCATCACCTTTGTCCCCATGGACGTGGGGCCGGTGCTGCTGTTTCTGACCGGCGCGCTGCTGCTGATTCTCGGCATGGGCTTCTTCCAGCTGGGCGCGGAGCTGGCCATGACCCCGCTGGGCCAGGGCATCGGCGGCCAGCTGGTCAAAAGCCGGCGGCTGCCGGTGATGATGGCGGTCTGCTTCCTGGTGGGAACCCTGATTACCATCTCCGAGCCGGATCTCCAGGTCCTGGCCGAGCAGGTGGCCGCGATTCCCAACCAGGTCCTCATCTGGACCGTGGCGGTGGGCGTCGGCATCTTTCTGGCGGTGGCCGTGGTCCGCATCACGAAGCGGATCCCGCTGAACTGGCTGCTGCTGGGGCTGTACGCGGCGCTCTTCGCCCTGACGCTGCTGGCCCCGTCGGACTTCATCGCCGTGGCCTTCGACTCCGGCGGCGTCACCACCGGCCCGATGACCGTGCCGTTCATCATGGCCATCGGCGTGGGCCTCTCGGCCACCCGGAGCGACCGGGACGGCGCGTCGGACAGCTTCGGCCTGGTGGCCCTTTGCAGCGTCGGCCCCATTCTCATGGTGCTGCTGCTGAGCATCTTCTACAACCCCACGGAGGCCGCCTATGAGGCCGTCGAGGTGGTCTCCGTCTCCACGACCCGGGACGTCGTGGCCCAGTTCTACCAGGCCCTGCCCCGGTATGCCGGCGAGGTGCTGCGCAGCGTCCTGCCGGTGGTCGGCGTGTTCGTGCTGTTCCAGCTGATTTCCCGCCGGTACCGGCCCCGGCAGCTCTGGCGGATGTCCGTGGGCTTCGTCTACACCCTCCTCGGGCTGATTCTCTTCCTGACCGGCGTCAACGTGGGCTTCGCCCCGGTGGGCAACCTGCTGGGCCAGAGCCTGGCCGGCAGCCCCTTCCGGTGGGTGCTCGTGCCGGTGGGGCTCATCATCGGCTACTACCTGGTCAAGGCCGAGCCGGCCGTCCAGGTTCTCAACGAGCAGGTGGAGGAGATGACCGGCGGCACCATTTCCCGCCAGATGATGAGCCGCAGCCTCTCCATCGGCGTCGCCTGCGCCGTGGCGCTCTCCATGGTCCGGGTGCTGACCGGAATCAGCATCTACTGGATTCTGATTCCCGGCTATGCCCTGGCGCTGGGGCTGAGCTTTGTCGTGCCGCCCATCTTTGTGGGCGTGGCCTTCGACTCCGGCGGCGTGGCCAGCGGCCCGATGACGTCCACGTTCCTGCTGCCCCTGGCCATGGGCGCCTGCGCGGCCGCCGGAGGGAACGTGGTCACCGACGCCTTCGGCGTCGTGGCCCTGGTGGCCCTGACGCCGCTGATTGCCATTCAGCTGATGGGCCTTGTGTACACCCGAAAGATGCCCAAGCCGGCCGCGGCCGCGCCGCTGTCGGACGACATCGTCTTGGAGGAGGATGCGCCATGAGTGTTCATATCGAGCGCCATCTCGGCCACCGGCTCCTGCTGCTCATCTGCCGGCAGGAGGACGAGCGGAAGGTCAACCGGCTGCTGGACGGCCTGGGGCTGCCGGTCTACTACCAGGCCCGCGGCCAGGGCACGGCCCCGTCGGAGCTGCTGGACCGGTGCGGCCTCCAGGGCACGGCGCGGCTGCTGACCGTGTCGGTCCTCCCGAGCCGGGCCGTGCCGGGCGTCCTGGCGGCGCTGTCCGAGCGGCTGTTCCTGCACCGGCGGGGCTTCGGCATCGCCGTGACCATGCCGGTGACCGGGATGCAGGAGGTCATACGAAAACTGCTGGAGGAGCGCTGCCCCGAGGCGCTCCCGGAAAAGGAGGCGGAGCCTGCCATGGCCCAGAAGGATTCGGCATATTCCATGATACTCGTGGCGTCCAACGCCGGGTACAGCGACGAAGTCATCGACGCGGCCCGGGCGGCCGGCGCCCGGGGCGGCACCGTCATCCGCGGCCGCCGCCGCAGCGCCCAGCCCATGGCCAGCCTGCTGGGCGTCTCGACCCAGGAGGAGCAGGAGTTCATCATGGTCATCGTCCCCCAGGAGAAGAAGTCGGCGGTGATGGTGGCCGTGACCCAGGCCTGCGGCCTGCACACCGAGGCCCACGGCGTGGTCCTGGCCATCCCGGTGGACGCGGCCCTGGGCATGGAGTGACCATCCCGCACAAACTCAGAGCGGCTGCCGCAAGCCAAACGGTTTGCGGCAGCCGCTCATTTTGCAGGGCCGGAGGCGTCCTCGCCCGGCGCTTCCCGGGCCAGGAGGCGGCGCAGGCAGTCGAGCCGCTCCAGCTGCCGCTCCCGGCGGTGGACCTCCGCCAGAACGGCGGCGCGCTTTTGCTCCAGCATCTCCCGCCGCCGCGCCTCGGCGTCGGGGCCGGACAGGCCGAGATAGGCCGCGGCCTCGCCGTCGGTAAAGCCGATGCTGCGAAGGGCCATCTGCGCCTCCAGGCGCGCCTCGCCGGCCGTTTTGCTGGTCATATCGTCCCTTCCCCCTGCGCGCCGCGCCGTTTGGATGGCTCTATTCTAGGCGGCCGGCGGGGAAATGTCCAATACCCTTCCTGTATCCGACCCCATGCCCGGCGCGCATTGCGCTGCCCTCACGCCGACGCGGAGCCGTCCAATTCCGCCTTCAGCCGGCGGAGGAACAGCTCGGCGGCCGGCGTGAAGAGGGGGTATTTTTTCCAGACCAGAAAGATCCAGGAGACCAGCCGCGGGGCCAGGGGGCGGAAGACCAGATTCTCCCCGCGGTTCCGGGCCAGGCCGTCCAGGGTCAGGGCGCAGCCCACCCCCTCCTCCACCAGGAGCAGCAGGTTCGTCAGCAGGTTGCCGGTGGAGACGATGTGCAGCTGCGCCGCGTCACAGCCCAGCCAGCCGGCCAGCCCGTTTTCGCCCATCAGCTGGCGGGAAGGCAGCAGCGGCACCTGGAGCAGGTCTGCGGGGGTGATGGCCTCCCGGCCGGCCAGCGGGTCGTCCCGCCGCATCAGCAGGCCCCAGGCGTCGGGCCGGGGCAGGCGGAGGCTGTCGTACTTGCGCACGTCGGTGGGCTCGATGAACGCGCCGAAGTCCAGCAGCCCCTGGTCCAGCCGCTCGGCCACGTCGTAGCCGTCGCCGCTGTAAAAGTGGAAGCGGATCCCCGGATGGTCCCGCCGCACCGCCGCGACGGCCCGGGCGATGGGCCGCATCCCCTCGCTCTCGCCGCCGCCGATGAAGACGTCCCCCTCGACGGTTTCGTCCACGGAGCGGACCTCGCTCTTGGTCTTCTCCACCAGCGCGAGGATCTCCTCCGCCCGCCGCCGCAGGAGCATCCCCTCCCGCGTCAGCGTAATCTGCCGGCTGCCGCGGAGAAACAGCTGGCGGCCCAGTTCCTCCTCCAGCTCCTTCAGCTGCCGGGATAGGGGCGGCTGGGTCATGTGGAGCGCCTCGGCCGCCCCGGAGATGGTCTGCTCCCGCGCCACGGCCAGGAAGTATTGCAGCACGCGAAGATCCATCGGACATCCCTCCTGTGGGTCCAGTGTAGCAGAGCGAACCATATCTTGCAAGTATCCGGTTGCATATGCGATATGTATTTGCTATGGGGCGGCCATCGTGGTATGCTGAACCGGAACGAAAGGATACCGGAAAGGGGAATTCCCATGGGATTTGCGGAAATGGAGGCCCGGGCCCGGGCGCTGGGCCTGCCGCTTCATCAGTATATGCGCCGGGCCAGCCAGCGGGCGCTGCGGCTGACGGCAATCATCAACGGCAGCTACCACGAGCCGGAGGAGCTGGCGGCTCTGATGTCCGAGCTGATTGGCCGGCCGGTGGGGGAGGGCTTCTGCCTGTTCCCGCCCTTCTACACCGACTACGGGCAGAACATCGCCATCGGGCGGAACGTGTTCCTCAACGCCGGGTGCCACTTCCAGGACCAGGGGGGCATCACCATCGGCGACGGTGCCCTCATCGGCCACGGGGTTGTCCTGGCGACGCTGAACCACGAGCCGGACCCGGCCCGGCGGAACGAGCTGCGGCCGGCGCCGATTGCCATCGGCCGGGACGTGTGGATTGGGGCCCGGGCCGTGGTCACACCGGGGGTCACCATCGGGGACGGGGCCATTGTGGCGGCCGGCGCGGTGGTGACCCGGGACGTGCCGCCCCGGACCGTGGTGGCCGGCGTGCCGGCCCGCCCCATCAAGACCGTCTGAACGCCGGGGCCTCCAGGAGGCCCCGGCGTGTTTCCGGGTGTGGGACGGCTCACCAGTCCACCGCCGGGGCGTCCAGCAGGGGCAGCTCCGCCAGGACCCGGCGGGTCAGATCCCGGAACTGCCGGGCGTCTCCGGCGCGGCGCAGGGCCTTGGCAGCCTTGGCGCTGTCGGCAAAGAGCAGAATCCAGTACCGCCAGTGGCCCTTGCACCGGAGCATGGCGTTGTGGGGCCCGCCGAAGGCGGCGGCGTAGCCCTCGAACAGCGTCTCGCTGAAGGCCGCCAGCTCCGCCCGGCTGGCCGGCGGGCCGCCGTGGAGCTTCCGCCCCAGGGCCGGGTCGGCCAGGAGCCCCCGGCCAATCATCGCCGCCGGGGCCTGGGGCAGGGCTTCGGCCAGGCGGCGGCAGTCGGCCTCCGTCTTGAGGTCGCCGTTGCAGCAGACCGGGCAGCGGCTCCCGGCCAGCGCCTCGGCAAACCACGCCGGCCGGGCCGGCCGGCGGTACTGGTCCTCCAGCACCCGGGCGTGGACCGTCAGCGAGGCCAGGGGATACCGGTTGTAGAGCGCCAGGAGCCGGCGGAACTCCTCCGGCTCCCGGACGCCCAGCCGGGTCTTGATGGAGACCGGCAGGGGCGAGCCGGCGAAGATCCCGTCCAGCAGCCGGGCCAGGTTGTCCAAATCCCGCAGGAGGCCGGCCCCCTTGCCCTTGGCCGTGACGGTGCCCGAGGGGCAGCCCAGGTTCAGGTTGACCTCCCGGTAGCCCCAGTCGGCCAGGACGCCGGCGGCCCAGCAGAAGTCCGCGGCCGACTTGGTCAGCACCTGGGGAAGGGCCGGCACGCCGGGGTCCGGGGTCAGCTCCCGCCGGGCCCGGGGCGTGAGGGTGTGGTCGGCCGGCGGCGACCAGAAGGGGATGCCGTACCGCGCCACGCCGCCGAAGGTCCGGTGGTGGGCCGCCCGGTAGAGCCGGTCGTTGACGCCCTCCATGGGCGCAAATTCCCAGACCATCAGTAGCGGCTGATGGCCAGGGAGTCGTCGTCCCGGCCCTTCTCGATGGCGCGGATGACGACGTCGTAGCCGTAGTCCGGCCGCACCTCCACCCGGACGGTGTCGCCGACCCGGCGGCCCAGGACGGCCCGGCCCACCGGGGACTCCTTGCTGATGAGCCCCTCCAGGGCGTTCTGCCGCAGGGTCGTCACCAGGCGGATGGTCTGGACCTCGTCGTCCTCGGGCAGATAGATCTCCACCCGGTCGAAGAGGCCCACCACGTCCTCGGCCGTCTCCCGCTGGGGGATGACCCGGGCGGTTTTGATCATCCGCTCCAGGTAGCGGATCCGGCTGTCGTTGCGGTTTTTCTCCCGCTTGGCGGCCTTGTACTCGAAGTTTTCGCTCAAATCGCCGAAGGCCCGGGCGGTCTGGACGTCCTCGATGAGCTTCGGCCGCAGCTCTCGGGTCCGGTAGTCAATCTCCTCGCGCATCTTCTGGATGTCCACTTCGGTCAGTTCGTCGTACAAACAAGCTCCCTCCTTGCAAAAATTTCCCTGCCCGCCTGGGCGGGCAGGGATGCGGGTTTCCGTGGGGGTTCAGGCGTTCTCCAGCAGCTCGGCGGCGCGCTTGAGCTCGTCGATAATGTGGATGTGCTGGGGGCAGACCGACTCGCACTGGCCGCAGGCCACGCACTTGGAGGCCACGCCGCCCAGGCGGGTCTCAAAGGCGTAGTTGCTCTTGGCGCCCTCCAGGTTGTTGTAGACCAGGTAGTTGTTCAGGGCCCGGAAGATGCCGGGGATGGCAATCTCCTGGGGACATCCCTCCACGCAGTACTGGCAGCGGGTGCAGGGCACCTGGGGCAGCGCGTCGAGGAGCTCGCGGACCTTGTCGATGGCGGCCCGCTCCTCCAGGTTCAGCGGCTCGAAGCGCTGCATCATGGCGGTGTTGTCCTCCATCTGCTCCAGGGTGGACATGCCGCTGAGGACCGTGATGACGCCCTCCAGGGAGGCGGCGAAGCGCACGGCCCAGGAGGCAATCGAGGCGTCGGGGTGGATGGACTGGAGCAGCGTCACGGCCTCCTGGGGCAGGCTCGTCAGGGAGCCGCCCTTGACGGGCTCCATGATGACGACGGGCTTGCCGTGCTTCCGGGCCGTCTCGTAGCACAGGCGCGACTGGACCGAGGGGCTCTCCCAGTCGGCGTAGTTGATTTGCAGCTGCACGAACTCCGCGTCGGGGTACTGGGTGAGCAGCTGGTCGAGGACCTGGGCGTTGTCGTGGAACGAGAAGCCCAGGTGGCGAATCAGGCCCTCCTCCTTGCGCTTGTGGAGGAAGTTCCAGATGTCGTACTTCTCAAAGCAGGCCGAGCGCTCGCCGCCGAGGTTGTGCATCAGGTAGAAATCGAAATAGCCGGCGCCGGTCCGCTCCAGGGAGGTCCAGAACATCTGCTCGGCCTCCTCTTTGGTGGAGACGCCGGCCCAGGCCGGCAGCTTCGTCGCCAGCTGGAACGACTCCCGGGGATGGCGCTCCATCAGCGCCTTTTTGGCGGCCGCCTCGGACTTGCCGTCCAGATAGCCGTAGGCCGTGTCAAAGTATGTGAATCCCCGCTCCAGGAAGAGGTCGGCCATTTGGTCCGTCTGCTTCTGGTCCACTTCGCCGTTCTGCATGGGCAGGCGCATGAGGCCGAACCCCAGCTTGCCAATGGACTCGCCTAAGTATGCCATGGTAACACCCTTCTTTCCGCCGCCGGGAGGCGGCTGTGCTGCCTCCATTGTACCACGCCTTCGGGCCGATGTCCAGAAATCTGCGCGCGGCCGTTGCGCAGCCGCCGTCCGGCGTTTATAATGAGGAGGAACCACACCCGTTGGATGGAGGGATCCCCATGTCCACCCCCGCCCAGGCGGCCCGGCGGCAGGCCACCCGCCGCCGGATCTGCGCCGCCCTGCTGACGCTGCTGCGCCGCGCGCCCATCGAAGCCATCTCCGTCAAGGAGGTCTGCGCCCTGGCCGGCGTCAGCCGCGGCACCTTCTACGGCCACTTCGCCGACGTCTACGATTTGCTCGGGCAGATTGAGGAGGAGATGACCGCCGACATCGCCGCCGTGCTGGAGCCCCTGGTGGACGCCGAGGCCCCGGCGGTGCCGGCGGCCCCGGCGGCGGTGCTGGCCCAGGTGTTCTCCATCCTGCGGCAGAACGCAGACCTGTGCACCGTGATTCTCGGCCCCTACGGCGACATGGCCTTTGCCGACCGGCTGATCCAGCTGGGCCGGGCCGGGTTCGTGCGGATGTACCGGGACTCCTTCGGCCGGATCCCGGCCGAGGCCGCCGACTACTGCTACCGCTTCCTCAGCGGCGGCATCGTCAGCCTCCTGCGCCAGTGGCTCTCCGACGGGACGGCTGTTCCGCCGGAGGACATGGCCCGCCTGGCCGAGGCGCTGCTGCTCCGGGGGGCCAGCGCCTTCCCTTCCGGCGAAATCCACGAGCAAACGCCATCGGGAGCATCGGATTTTTAGCAGTTCCTCCCTTGACAAAGCGGGTTAGTTGTTGTAAACTCAGTACAGCCAAGGGTTAGAGGATTCTAACCATTCTGCGCATCCGGCCGGCAGCGCCGGCCGGGGATTGTAAGGAGGGAGGCGTCGTGATGCCCCTGACGATGGCAAAACCGGGTGAGACCGTGACCATCCGCAAAATCACCGGCAAGGATGAGGTGCGCCAGCACCTGGCCGAGCTGGGCTTCGTGGTGGAGGAGTCCATCACCGTGGTCAGCGAGCTGGCGGGGAACCTGATTTTGCAGGTAAAGGACAGCCGGATTGCCCTGGACAAGACCATGGCTAACCGGATATTGGTTTGAGAGGAGAGACAGCATGAAGACACTCAGAGACGCAAAGGTGGGCGACACCGTCACGGTGGTCCGTCTCCACGGCGAGGGGCCGGTCAAGCGCCGCATCATGGACATGGGCATCACCAAGGGCGTGGAGCTGCACGTCCGCAAGGTGGCGCCGCTGGGCGACCCCATGGAGCTGAACGTGCGCGGCTATGAGCTTTCGGTCCGCAAGGCCGACGCCGAGATGATTGAGATCCAGTAACCCGCAGGTTGCGGAGGGCGGCGGGAGCCGCCTGTTTTTCGGTGCAATGGTTAGTTGTTGCTAATAAAAGAGAAGGGAGTCAACCATGGAATGGAAAATTGCGCTGGCGGGCAATCCGAACTGCGGCAAGACGACGCTGTTCAACGCCCTGACCGGCTCCAATCAGTACGTGGGCAACTGGCCCGGCGTCACGGTGGAGAAGAAGGAGGGCCGGCTCAAGGGCAATAAGGATGTCGTCATCCAGGACCTGCCGGGCATCTATTCGCTCTCGCCGTACACCCTGGAGGAAGTGGTGGCCAGAAGCTACCTGGTGGGGGAGAAGCCCGACGCCATCCTCAACATCGTAGACGGCACCAACATCGAGCGGAACCTCTACCTGACGACCCAGCTGATTGAGCTGGGCATCCCGGTGGTGGTGGCCGTGAACATGGCGGACCTGGTCCGCAAAAACGGCGACAAAATCGACTTGAACCGCCTGGGCGACGCGCTGGGCTGCCGCGTGGTGGAAATCAGCGCCCTGAAGGGCGAGGGCGTCACCGAGGCGGCCAACCTGGCCGTGGCTGCGGCGAAGGCCGGCCAGGCCGGCGAGCTGCCCCACGTGTTCACTGGCAGCGTCGAGCACGCCATCGCCCACATCGAGGAGTCCATCGCCGGCAAGGTGGACGACCGGAACCTGCGGTGGTACGCCATCAAGGTCTTCGAGCGGGACGACAAGGTCCTGGCGGAACTGCGCCTGGACCAGAGCCTCCGGGACCACCTGGAGCAGCACATCGCCGACTGCGAGAAGGAGCTGGACGACGACGCCGAGAGCATCATCACCAACCAGCGCTATGCGTACATCAACACCGTGGTCTCCAAGGCCGTCCGCAAGAAGGCGGCCAAGCACAGCCTGACCACCTCGGACAAGATTGACCGGATTGTCACCAACCGCGTGGCGGCCCTGCCGATTTTCATCGTGGTCATGTACGCCGTCTACTGGATTGCCATGGGCCCCCTCGGCACGTTCCTGACCGACTGGACCAACGACGTCCTGGGCTCGGCGTGGCTGACCGAGGGCGCGCGGACCCTGCTCGTCGGCTGGGGCTGCGCCGACTGGCTGGTCGGCCTGGTGGCCGACGGCATCGTCGCCGGCGTCGGCGCCGTGCTGGGCTTCGTGCCCCAGATGCTCGTCCTGTTCATCCTGCTGGCCATCCTGGAGGACATCGGCTACATGGCCCGCGTCGCCTTCATCATGGACCGGGTCTTCCGGAAGTTCGGCCTCTCGGGCAAGAGCTTCATCCCGATGCTCATCGGCTCCGGCTGCGGCGTCCCCGGCGTCATGGCCTCGCGCACCATTGAGAACGAGCGCGACCGCCGGATGACCATCATGACCACCTGCTTCGTCCCCTGCGGCGCGAAGATGCCCATCATCGGCCTCTTTGCCGGCGCGCTGTTCGGCGGCAGCGGCCTCGTGGCCGTCTCGGCCTACTTCATCGGCGTGGCCGCCATCATCGTCTCCGGCATCATCCTGAAGAAGACGAAGCGGTTCGCCGGCGACCCGGCGCCCTTCGTCATGGAGCTGCCTGCGTACCA
>CAJFNZ010000154.1 GCA_904395905.1 uncultured Oscillospiraceae bacterium
GCCTTTCGGAGGCCGCCCGGGCCCCGCGGCTCCGGGGCATCGGCCTGGACGAGGCCTGCCGGATGCCCCTGGAGCGGCTGGCGGCGTGGGTGGACGGCGTGCCGGCCGCCGTGCCCGCGGCCATGGCCCCCATGGCCGAGAGCATCTGCGCCTCCTTCCGGACGGCGGCGCGGCGGCTGCTGGAGCTGGGGCTGGGCTATCTGTCCCTGGACCGGGCATCGTCCACCCTCTCCACCGGGGAGCGGCAGCGGATGCAGCTGGCCCGGGCCGTTCGCAACCGGACGACCGGGGTGCTGTACGTCCTGGACGAGCCGTCCATCGGCCTCCACCCGGCCAACCTGGAGGGGCTGACCCGGGTCATGGAGGACCTGGCCGCTGACGGGAACTCCGTGGTGGTCGTGGACCACGACACCCAGATCCTGGCCCGGACCGACTGGCTCATCGAGATGGGCCCCGGGGCCGGGGCCGGCGGCGGCCGGGTGATTGCCCAGGGGCCGCCGGCCCAAGTGGCCGGGGACCCGGCCTCCCGGATAGGGCCGTATCTCGCCGGCCGGGCGCGGCCGGCTCGCCGCGCCGCCGGGCCGGAGGGCCTCTTCGACCAGGGGAGCATCCACCTGTCCACCGGCCCCATCCACACGGTGCAGCCGCTGGAGGTGGACATCCCCAAGGGGCGGATGACGGTGGTGACCGGCGTCTCGGGCTCCGGGAAGACGACGCTGCTCCTGGAGAGCCTCGTCCCGGCGCTGGAGGCTCGCCTGGCCGGCCGGCCCCTGCCGCCCCACGTCCGGGCGGTGGAGGCGCCGGGCATCAGCCGCGTCCGGCTCATCGACGCCACGCCCATCGGCCTGAACGTCCGCTCCACTGTGGCCACCTACGCCGGCGTCCACGACGAACTGCGCAAGGCCTTCGCCCGGACGCCGGACGCCAAGGCCCGGGGCTGGAAGGCCGGGGACTTCTCGTACAACACCGGCTCCCTCCGCTGCCCCGTCTGCGACGGCACCGGGGTGGTCAGCCTGGACGTCCAGTTCCTCCCGGACGTGGACATCCCGTGCCCCCAGTGCCGCGGCGCCCGGTATAGCCGCGAGGCCGGACAGGTGTCCCACGGCGGCCACACCCTGCCGGAGCTGATGGCCATGGACATCGACCGGGCCCTGGCGGCCTGCGGCGGGCTGAAGCTGGTCCGCCAGCGGCTCCAGGTGCTCTCCGACCTGGGGCTGGGGTACCTGACCCTGGGGGAGGCCACGCCCAGCCTCTCCGGCGGCGAGGCCCAGCGGCTGAAGCTGGCCAGCGAGATGGGCCGGGGCCAGGCAGACACGGTCTTCCTCTTTGACGAGCCGACCATCGGCCTGCACCCGCTGGACGTGCAGGTGCTGCTGGAGGTCTTCGAGACGCTCCTGGCCCGCGGGGCGACGGTGCTGGTCATCGAGCACAACCTGGACGTCATTGCCGGGGCGGACTACCTGCTGGACATGGGCCCCGGCGGCGGGGAGGCGGGCGGCCGCCTGGTGGCCGCCGGGCCGCCGGCGGCGGTGGCGGCCTGCCCCGAGAGCGTCACCGGCCGCTTTTTGCGGCCGCTGCTGGCGGAACCATAAGGCGCGAGGCCAGGGCAAACGCCCTGGCCTCGTTCTGGTCTGGGGAGAAGCTACTTGGTCACCGGCCGGCCCATGTAGTAGAGGGTCCCGTCGGCGCCGCGGCTGTACAGGGAGAGGAAGCTGTCGTACTGGAGGTACAAATCGTCCAGCACCACGGTGTGGATCCGCTCGTCGGCGGTGCTGTACTGGACCAGGGGGACGCCGTCCTCGTTGGCGAAGGTCCAGATGTTGTAGTTGCCCACCTTGTGGGCGCCGGTCAGGGCCGCGTCGAAGTCCGTGCCCAGGCCGTTGGCCTCCAGCCAGCCGCCGAAGCGGCTGCGCATATCCGCGTTCTCAAACTCCGTGCCGGCCTCCGTGGCGCCGTTGATGAGGAAGATGGGCATCAGCGTGCCGTCGGGAAGATCCGTCGGCAGGACGGCGGTGCGCTCTGTACGGACCAGGCCGCTGACCGGGGCGATGGCGGCGAAGATGTCACTCATCTCCGGCGCAAAGGCCTGGCAGGCCATGGAGCCGTAGGAGAGGCCCATGCCGTAGATCCGGGTGGTGTCCACCGGCTGCCGGGCGACGACGTCCGCGATGGCCGCCCGGACGTAGGCGTAGTCGTCGAACTTGTGCTCCTCTTTCAGCAGGCTCCAGTGGGGGTTGGGCATCTGGGTGTCGTCGTGGTAGGGGGCGCCGGTCAGCAGGATGGCGATGAAGCCCCGGTCGTTGGCCAGCTTGATGGCGTCGCTGTTGGCCAGGAACGTCTCCGCGCCCTGGTTGTTGCCGTGGAAGAAGACGACCAGGGGGGCCGTGCCGTCGCCGGTCTCACAGAGGGTCTCCGGGACGAACTCCACCCAGTAGCGCTCCACGCCGTCCACGGTGACCGACTGGCGGGTGGCGCCCCAGTCCTCCACCGAGCGGTAGGCCCGCAGCTGGTTGTTGGCGTAGCCCACCGGCCGGATGACCGAGGAGAGGAAGTCCCACACGGCTCGGTTCCGCTCGGGGTTGGCGTAGTCGTCGGCGTCGTCGGTCACGGTGTAGCGGGTCTGGGCCAGGTAGTTCTGCTCGTTGATGCCGCTGTCGATGGTGTTGGTCCTGGCGGTGTAGACGGCCGTGGCCAGGTCGGTGGAGTAGACCTCGTCCCCCACGTTGTTGCACTGGTTCCAGTAGTCCAGGACGGTCTCGTTGTTCCGGGACAGGCCGGAGACGAAGAACCAGACCGGCATGGGGATGTCGCCGACGGTCACGCCCTCGACGTTGGTGGCCTGGGCGGCGGTGCGCTCGATGTAGGAGCGGTCCACGCGGAAGTCGCCGAAGGTGGCGAAGGACACCAGCTTCTGCGGCGCGACGGCCTGCATCCCCCACATCTGGCCCAGGGTGGCGCCGTTGCCGTAGGCGACCATGTAGCTGTTGTGCTTCTGGCAGTTGTACCAGTAGCGGACGTGGGTCTGGGTCCACATGTTGTTCAGGTAGGTCAGGTCCTCCTCGGTGTCCCAGGTCCGGCCGTCGGGCTTGGCAATCAGGAGAATCAGGCCCTGCTCGTCGGCGATGTCCTTCCAGCCGGACTCGGTCAGGAAGTCCACCACGTCGGTGCCGGAGTCGGGGATGATGGTGACGTTGGCCTCCATCTGCCGGTTCTCCGGGCTGATGTACACGTAGCACTCCCGGTCCAGGCCGCCCTCGGTGATGTCCTGGCGGAAGAGGCCGCTGATGACCGTCTTGTAGGGGTCCGACAGGTCCATCATCTCGTACATATCGCCCGAGGCGGGGAACTCCTGGATCTCCAGGTCCGGCTCCTGGGCCAGGGCCAGGCCGGTCAGGGCGGTGCAGAGCAGCCCCGCCACAAGCAGCAAGCTGACGATTCGTTTCACGTTCCGTACTCCTCCAATCTGTGCACGATGGTGTGGGATTTGGGAATTTCGGTCTGGTCGATTCCGGGTGGGCGCCCTCCGCTCTCTTCCAGATGCAGGATGTGCCCAGTATAGGGCTGCGGGCGAGAGAAGTCAATATTTTCGGACTAAATTCACAAATTCTGAGAATTGATTTCGGAATTTCTATATACATTCACAATTTTTGACCGGGCGGCGCTCACGGGCCGCCGGCGGCGAGGGCCTCCTCCAGCTTGCCGAGGGCCTTTTTTTCGATGCGGGAGATGTACGAGCGGCTGATGCCGCACTGGTCGGCAATCTCCCGCTGGGTGCGCGGCGGCTGGCCGCCCAGGCCGTAGCGCAGGCGGATGACCAGCCGCTCCCGGTCGGTCAGCACCTGCTCCATGGCCCGGTACAGCCGGCTGTACGTCTCCCGGGCGCTGAGGTTGTCGAACAGGTCGTCGTCGGTGCAGAGGACGTCCATCAGCGACAGGGCGTTGCCGTCCTTGCCGGTTTCGATATAGTCCGACAGCGACACGTCGGAACTGCTCTTCCGCTGGCTGCGGAAGTACATGAGGATCTCATTTTCTACACAACGGGCTGCGTAGGTGGCCAGCCGCGCCCCCTTGGTGGCGTCGAAGGTGGAGATGCCCTTGATGAGGCCGATGGTGCCGATGGAAATCAGGTCTTCCTGGTCGGCCGACTGGGTATAATATTTCTTCATGATGTGCGTGACCAGACGGAGGTTCCGCTCGATGAGAACGTTCCGGGCGTTCAGGTCCCCCTGCGCCGCCAGCTCCAGGTAGTGGCGTTCCTCCTGGGCGCTCAGGGGCTTGGGGAAGGAGCCGCCGCTGCCGCCCAGGCGCAGGGACTGCAAAATTCCGCCGAGCATCAGCCAAACCGCGGCTGAAAGCATAGAATTCACCTCCTTCTCCCAACAACTGTATTCCGCGGCCGCTCGTCCCTATACGCCCGATTTCGCGGACAAGGACCGCGCGGCGGAATATGCGGCCCATCGAGGGATTGCCGCGCAATGGTCTTGAAAGTTGCGGATGGCTGTGATAATATATAATTCTGTATTGAAGTATAGTTTCGTCCATGCTGTATGCAAAAGAAGGAAAAGGAGAGCAACCCTATGGAAATACAACTGCAAGAACTCATTGATCAGATTAAAAAGGACGGCGTTGCAGCGGCAGAGACGGAGGCAGAATCCATCCTTCAGGCTGCAAAGGCGGAGGCCGAAACCATCCTGTCCAACGCGCGGGCGGAGGCGGACCAGATTGTGCTCCGCGCCAAGACGGAACAGGAGCGCCTGGTGAAGTCCGGCGAGGACGCCATCCGGCAGGCCGGACGGAACCTGCTCCTCTCGTTCCGCGAGAGTGTCGTCCGGGAGCTGACGGCCGTCGTGCGGGACAACGTGGAGGCGGTCAACTCTTCGGAGACGTTTGCACAGCTGATTCTGCGCGCGGTGGAGGGCTGGGCCGCCCGGCCCGACGCGGGGGACTTGACGGTGCTTCTGAACAGCGCGGACCTGGCGCGCCTGGAGAAGACCCTGCTGGCGGACCTGAAGGCCCGTGTGCAGAACGGCGTCACCCTGAAGGCCAGCGACCACTTCGACGGCGGCTTCCGCATCGCCATGCAGGACGACGGCGTGTATTACGACTTCTCCGCCGAGGCGGTGGTGGAGATGCTCTCCAACTATCTCAGCCCGAACATCACGGCGCTGCTGAAAGAGGCGGAGTAGAGATGGCTGCGTATTATTTGATGGCGCAGCTGCCGACCCTGGACGGCATCGGCGAAAGTATGCCGCCGCCCATCACGGAGGAGCGGTTTTTGCAGCTGTGCCGCCAGTTCCTGGGGAAAAAAGCGCAGCGCGAGCTGGACAAGCTGACGCTGGCGCCGCCGCGGACCTTCAAAAAGTCCGGTTCGGCGCTCATCAACGCCTGGAACGCGGGCGAGCGGGATCTGCGCCTGGCCCTCGGCAGGGCCCGCGCGGAGCGGATGCAGAAGACCTTTGACGCGGACACCGCCGGGTTCCCCGCAGAGCTTCTGAAGACGGCGCGCACCGCGGCGGAGATGGAGAACCCCATGGAGGCCGAGCAGTTCCTGAACCGCTACCGCCAGGCGTTCCTGGAGACGCTCCGGCCCATGGATCCGTTTGCGGAGGACTCCGTATTTTACTACGGGCTGAAGCTGAAACTGATGTTGCGCGCCAGCCGGTTTGACTTGGAGGCCGGCAAGGCCGCATATCGAAGCATTTACGACTCCATTTTGAATGGAGATCGGTTGGAGGTCCTGTCATGACAGAAAAGAACAGAGGAAGGGTTGTCAGCGTCAACGGGAACCTGGTGGCCGTCGAGTTTGACGGCGACGTTTCCCTGAACGAGATCTGCTACGTGAAGGTGGACGGCGCCGCGCTCAAGAGCGAGGTCATCCGCATCCGCGGGAAGGTCGCGCAGGTCCAGGTCTACGAGATGACCGGCGGCATCCAGTGCGGGGACGAGGTGGAGTTCACCGGCGAGATGCTCTCGGCCCAGCTGGGGCCGGGACTGCTCGGGCAGATCTACGACGGGCTGCAAAACCCGCTGCCCGCCCTGGCCGAGCAGGCGGGCTGGTTCCTGGAGCGCGGCGTCTATGCCGAATCGCTGGACTCGGAGAAACGGTGGGCGTTCACGCCCACGGCGCGGGTCGGCGACACGCTCCACGCCGGCGAGGTGGTCGGCACCGTCCCGGAGGGGGCGTTCACCCACAAGATTTTCGTCCCGTTCCACCTGCTGGGCAGCTACACGCTCAAATCCATTGTGGGGCCGGGCGAATACACCATCCAGGAGCCCATCGCCGTGCTCACCGACGAGCGGGGGCGGGAGGTGCCCATCTCGATGTCCTTCCGGTGGCCGGTGAAGCGGGCCGTCAAGTGCTACCGCGAGCGTCTGGCCCCGACGGAGACCATGGAGACGAAGGTGCGCCTGATTGACTCCTTCTTCCCCGTGGCCAAGGGCGGGACGTACTGCACGCCCGGACCCTTCGGCGCCGGCAAGACGGTGCTGCAGCACACCACGTCGAAGTATGCGGACGTGGACATCGTCATCATCGCCGCCTGCGGCGAGCGCGCCGGCGAGGTCGTGGAGACGCTGACCGAGTTCCCGGAGCTGACCGACCCGAAGACCGGCCGCTCCCTGATGGAGCGCACCATCATCATCTGCAACACGTCCTCGATGCCGGTGGCCTCCCGCGAGGCGTCGGTGTACACCTCGGTGACCCTGGCGGAGTACTACCGCCAGATGGGGCTGAACGTGCTGCTGCTGGCTGACTCCACCTCCCGCTGGGCCCAGGCGCTCCGCGAGATGTCCGGGCGGCTGGAGGAGATCCCGGGCGAGGAGGCCTTCCCCGCCTACCTGGAGTCCTACATCGCGGCCTTTTACGAGCGGGCCGGCCGCGTCCGCCTGCCCGACGGCAGCACGGGCTCCGTCACCATCGGCGGCACCGTCTCGCCGGCCGGCGGCAACTTTGAAGAGCCGGTGACCCAGGCGACGCTGAAGGTGGTCGGCGCGTTCCACGGCCTGTCCCGCGAGCGCTCCGACGCGCGCAAGTACCCGGCCATCGACCCGCTGATTTCCTGGTCCAAGTACCCGGGCGTCGTGGATCCCGCGAAGTCCGACTTCTGCAAGCGGGCGATTCTCCACGGCAACGAAATCGGGTCGATGATGAAGGTTGTCGGCGAGGAGGGGACGAGCCTCTCCGACTATGTCAGCTACTTGAAGGCGGACCTGCTGGATGCGGTGTACCTCCAGCAGAACTCCTTCGACCTGGTGGACGCCAACTGCGGCGCGGCGCGCCAGCGCTACGTGATGGACAAGCTGATTCGGATCCTGGGAAGCGAGTACGCCGTCCCCGACCAGGACGCGGCCCGCAGCTTCTTCCACCGGATGCGGCAGCGGTTCATCGATTGGAATTACACGGAGTTTGAGAGCGACGCCTTCCGGAAGGCCGAGCTGGAAATCGACACGCTGTACAGAGAAGGACAGGGGACCATGGGCCCCGAGGCGGAGTCGTTGTTAAAGGATGGTACGCAGGCATGAATCAAGTGTTTAACCGAATTGAGTCCATCACCGGGAACGTGATTACCGTAAAGGCCACGGGCGTCCGTTACCATGAGCTGGCGCAGATCCGGACCCGCTTTGGAAAGTCCCTGGCGGAGGTCAACAAGATTGACGGGGACCTGGTCTCCCTGCAGGTCTTTGCCGGCGGGCAGGGCGTCTCCACCGGAGACGAGGTCCGCTTCCTGGGCCACGAGATGCGGGTGCCGTTCAGCGAGGACCTGCTGGGCCGCATCTTCAACGGCTCGGGCGAGCCCATCGACAAGGGCCCGAAGCTGACCGAGAACCCCAAGCCCATCGGCGGGCCCTCCGTCAACCCGACGAAGCGGATCCTCGCCAACCGGATGCTGCGGACGAACATCCCGATGATTGATATGTTCAACACCCTGGTGGTGTCCCAGAAGCTGCCGATTTTCTCCATCTCGGGCGAGCCCTACAACCAGCTGCTGGCCCGGATTGCCATGCAGGCCGAGGCCGACGTCATCGTGCTGGGCGGCATGGGGCTCAAGTATGACGACTTCCTCTATTTCAAGGACACGCTCTCCCAGGGCGGCGCCCTGAGCCGGACCGTCATGTTCATCCACACGGCGTCCGACCCCACGGTCGAGTGCATGATGATTCCGGACATGGCCCTGGCGGTGGCCGAGCAGCTCGCGCTGCAAAACCGCGACGTGCTGGTGCTGCTGACCGACATGACCAACTTCGCCGACGCCATGAAGGAAATTGCCATCACGCAGGAGCAGGTGCCCTCCAACCGCGGCTATCCGGGCGACTTGTACTCCCAGCTGGCCGCCCGCTATGAAAAGGCCGTGGACTTCGCCGACTCCGGCTCGGTCACCGTTTTGGCCGTGACGACGATGCCCGGCGACGACGTGACCCACCCCGTCCCCGACAACACCGGCTATATCACCGAGGGGCAGTACTATCTGAAGGGCGGGCGCATCGAGCCCTTCGGCTCCCTCTCCCGGCTCAAGCAGAACGTGAACGGGAAGACCCGCAAGGACCACCGGGCCCTGATGGACGCCATGATTCGGATGTACGCCGCCTACAAGGAGACGCTGGAAAAGAAGAACATGGGCTTTGCCATGAGCCGCTGGGACGAGAAGCTGCTGAAATACGGCGTGATGTTTGAGAACCAGCTGATGGACCTGTCGGTCAACCTGTCCCTGGAGGAGGCGCTGGATCTGGGCTGGCAGATCCTGGCCAGCTGCTTCGACAAGGAGGAGACCGGCATCAAGTCAGACCTTACGGATGAATTCTGGCCTGTGAAGTAAGGGGGGCTGTCCTTTGGCAAGCGTCAAGCTGACGAAAAACGAACTGAAAAACCAGAAGGATGCGCTCAAGATGTACCGGCGGTACCTGCCGACGCTCACCCTGAAAAAGCAGCAGCTGCAGGCGGAGATTTTCGCCATCCGGGCCAAGGCGGCCGCCGTCCGGAAGGCGCGGGAGGACCTGGAGCGGGGCTTTGAGGCCTGGATTGCCGTGTTCAGCGAGCAGGCCGCGTTCCCGCAGGGGGTCGTCACCGTGCGCAACATCCGCCGGGGCGAGGGCAACATCGCGGGCGTCGCCATCCCCACCTACGAGGGGGCGGACTTCTCCCGGGGGGACTACGACCTGTACGAGACGCCCCTCTGGGTGGACATGGCCGCCAACCACATGGAGAAGGCGCTGTCGCTGGACCTGGAGGCCGAGGTGCTGGAGGAACAGGTCCGGCTCCTGGAGGCGGAGCTGCGCGCCACCTCCCAGCGGGTAAACCTGTTTGAAAAGGTGAAGATCCCCGAGACGGAGGAGAATATCCGGAAGATCTCCATCTACCTCTCGGACCAGCAGGTCAACGCCGTCGTCCGCTCCAAGATTGCAAAGCGCAAAATTGCCGCCCGCAACGATGCGGCTTCCGAAAGGCAGGTGGCGTCGCTGTGATTGTGCCGATGAAAAAGGTGTCGCTCTTCGTTTTGAGCGACAAAAAGGCGGAGACGCTGAAGAAGCTCCGGCGGCTGGGTCTCCTGCACATTGAGATTACCGAGGGATCCGGCAGCCGCATCGAGACGCTGCGCGAGGAGATTTCGACGCTGGAGCGCTGCATCTCGGGCCTCGGCAAGCCGGAAAAGGGCGAGTCGGAGGGCAAGGCCCTGTCTCCGGCCGAAGCTCTGGCCGTGGCGCAGGACGTCGCCTCCCTGACGGAGGAGCGTCAGGCCTGCCAGGCGGAGCTGGCTGCGCTCGAGGCGGAGCTGGCGCGGCTGAAGCCCTGGGGCGAACTGGACCCGGCCGCCATCCGGGGCTGCGCCGACGAGGGCGTGGAGCTTGCCCTCTACGAAATCCCGGCGTCCGAGTACGGCCGCCTGGACGAGCGGGTGAGAACTCTGTGCCTGGAGCGGACGAAGGACTCCGTCAAGTGCCTGGTCATCCGGTCGGGCGCCGAGGGCGAGGAGGACGCCGTTGCGTCGCTGGACGCCTACCGGTTCCGGCTGCCCGCGGAATCCACCGCGGCGCTCCGGCAGAAGCGCGAAGGGGTCGGCGACCGTGTGCGCGCCATCGACGAGGCGCTCGCCGGCTGCCTCCGGAAGGTGGACGGCATGAAGCAGGCCGTCCACACGCTGGAGAAGGAGCTGGAGTTCGAGGTGTACGCCACCGGCATGGCGGAGGAAAGCCTGTCGGCCGGCGGCGCCGGCGTGTCCGTTTCGTACTTCCAGGGGTATCTGGAGGCGGAAAATGTCGATCGGCTGAAAAAGGCCGCGAAGGACAACGCCTGGGGCCTGCTGGTGGAGGAGCCCACCGAGGAGGACGACGTACCGACCAAGCTGAAAAACAACCGCTTTGTCAGCCTGGTATACCCCATCACCGAGTTTCTGGGGACCGTCCCGGGGTATTTTGAGTTTGACATCTCCGGCTGGTTCCTGCTGTTCATTGTCATCTTTTTCGGCATCATCTTCGGGGACGGCGGATACGGGCTGCTGATTTGCGCCATTGCCGCCGTGCCGACGGTCAAGGCGCTGGCGTCCAAAAAGGCGGTCCCGCCGACGGTGCTGCTGCTGTGGCTGTTCGGCCTGTCCACGGTCCTCTGGGGGACGCTCACGTGCACCTGGTTCGGCCTGGCGCCCGAGCAGCTGCCGCAGTGGCTGAAGAGCCTGTCGGTGCCGGTGATTTCCAACGTCAACGCCGACCGGCTCTGGTACCCGTTCGGGCCCGGCGGCGCGGGGCTCACGACGTCGCAGAACCTGCAGATCTTCTGCTTCACGCTGGCCCTGGTCCAGCTGACCATTGCGCACCTGAAGTGCGCCGTGCGCGACCGCCATTCCATCAAGATCCTCGGAGACATCGGCTCTGTCATCCAGATGCTTGGCATCTACTACATCGTGCTGAGCCTGGTGGTCAGTTCCGCGGTGTTCCCCTTCGGGCTTGTGGTCAACGGAATCCCGGTGGGAACGGTCGCTGTCATTCTGATTGCGTCGGGCTTCCTGCTGAGCTTTGTGTTCTCCAACTATGAGGGGAGCATCGTCAAGTCCATCCTGGCCAGCCTCGTCAACATTGTGTCGGTCCTGCTCGGAGTTGTGAACGTGTTCTCGGACATTGTCTCCTACATCCGGCTGTGGGCCGTCGGCCTGGCGGGCGCGGCCATCTCCGCGACGGTCAATGAGCTGGCCAGCCCGCTGCTGGGCAACTTCCTGCTCGCCATTATCGCCGTTGTCCTGCTGATTTTTGGCCACGGGCTCAATATGATTTTGAATGTCCTGTCGGTCATCGTTCACGGAATCCGGCTGAACACGTTGGAATTCTCCTCGCATTTGGATATGTCGTGGAGTGGACACAAATTTCAACCCTTTGAAGAATAATTGATAAAAAGGAGAATTACTATGAATCTGGGAGTATTGGGTATCACGCTGGTTTTGGCCATCTCTGCAATCGGCTCTGCAATCGGCATCAGCATCGCGGGCCTGGCCTCCATCGGTGCGTGGAAGAAGTGCTATCTGAACAACAAGCCGGCTCCGTTCATCCTGACGGTGTTCGCCGGTGCGCCGCTGACGCAGACCATCTACGGCTTCCTGCTGATGCAGCAGATGAAGTCCTCCGATGCGGATCCTCTCTTCCTGCTCAGCATGGGCATCGCCTCCGGCCTCGCCATTGCGCTCTCCGCCGTCATCCAGGGCAAGGCCGGCGCTGCCGGCGCCGACGCGCTGTCGGAGACCGGCAAGGGCTTCTCGCAGTATATCACGGTGGTCGGCCTCTGTGAGACCGTTGCGCTGTTCGTGCTGGTGTTCAGCATGGTGGCGCTGGGCTGATTGGACCGCGCAGAACCCCCGCAAAGCCAAAGGCTTTGCGGGGGTTTGCTGTCCGCCGGGAAGCGGTGCGGGAATCCCGCTGCGGCCCCGGCGGCGGCCTTCCAGCCGGGGCGGCGCGCGACATGGGGGGAGAGGGCGGAAAGCGGCCTCCCGGGCCGCCGGGAGCCGCTCCGGGGGCGTGGAGGCCAGAGGCACGCGCCGACGGGCCTCCGGCATACCGGGGCCGGGAAAACGAGCGGCCCGGCGTTCTCTCGGGAGAACGCCGGGCCGTTGTTCGTTGTCCGCGCCGGTGCGTCAATCCAGCTCCAGCGCGCCGGTGTACAGCTGATAGTACGTGCCCTTGAGCTTGAGGAGGTCCTCATGGGTGCCGCGCTCGATGATGCGGCCGTGGTCCAGCACCATGATGGCGTTGGCGTTGCGGACCGTGGAGAGCCGGTGGGCGATGACGAACACCGTCCGGCCGGTCATCAGCGCGTCCATGCCCTGCTGGACGATGGCCTCGGTCCGGGTGTCGATGGAGGAGGTGGCCTCGTCGAGAATCATCACCGGCGGGTCGGCCAC
>CAJFNZ010000155.1 GCA_904395905.1 uncultured Oscillospiraceae bacterium
GCCGGAGAGGGGAACGCCGCGGGCTTCGATCCGGTCACGGTCTACCGCACGTATGACGACTACGCCAACGACGACGAGCGGGCGTTTGTGGAGTATTTCCTCCGCGACCTCTACGAGGACTGCGGCTATGACTTCCACTATTACAAAGGTGAGCCGGTGGACGAGGCCTGGGTGGCGGAGAAGATTGCAGGCTTCACCACCCTGGACGGCTACATCCGCCACTCGCTGGAGTCCTGCGCCCGCATCCTCCGGGAGCGGGGGGAGAACGTGGACGAAGCGTCCTACGTGGACGGCCAGATGCAGACCATCGATCAAAACCGCCGTCATGTGGCGGGCATTTTGCTGAAAAACCTGCGATTTGTCACCCGCCAGGGCCAGCCCCTGCGGCGGATGCCGCTGCTCCGGCCGGATCCGGCGCTGCTGGAGCAGCCCCTGTACCGCTAGGAGGCGATTATGGAACCGGGAACCGTATACTTCTTCACCGGCCTCTCCGGGGCGGGCAAGACCACCCTCGGCGGCCTCTTCTACCGGCGGCTCCAAGCCACCAAGCCCAACGTCGTCTGTCTGGACGGAGACGAGATCCGTCAGGCCTTCGGCGAGGATGTGGGGTATACCCATGACGAGCGCCTCCGCTGGGCGGGCCGGATTTTCCGCGTCTGCAAGCTGCTGGCCGACCAGGGCATCGACGTGGTCTGCTGCTCCATCGCCATGTACGGCCAGGTGCGCCGGTGGAACCGGGAGCACATCCCCAACTACAAGGAGATCTACATCCGCGTCCGGAAGGAGACCCTCCTGGCGCGGAATCAAAAGGGCCTCTACACCGCGGGGAAGGACGTCGTCGGCGTGGACCTGCCCTTCGACGAGCCCCAATCGCCCGACCTCATCGTCCAGAACGACGGCGACCGCACCCCGGAGGAGCTGGTGACGGACATCGAGCGGGCGCTGTATCCGCAGATTGTGGAGCGCCCCATCGACAACCGGGCCTATTGGAACCGCTACTACGGCGCCGCCCTGGCCCCCGAGACGCCCTCGCCCTTCGCCCAATACGTGGCCACCCTGGTCGAGCCGGGCCGCACCCTGGTGGACCTGGGCTGCGGCAACGGCCGGGACGCCGTGTTCTTCGCCGGTCTGGGCCTCCGGGTGCTGGCCATGGACCTGTCCGAGACGGCCATCGCCGCGCTACAGGCCCGGGGCGTGGAGAACGCCCGCTTCCTGTGCGGCGATTTCGTCAGCAGCCCCGAGCACACCCCCGGCCGCTACGACTATGCGTACAGCCGCTTCAGCCTCCACGCCGTCAACCGGAACCAGGAGCGGCTGCTGCTGCAAACCCTCCACCGGGCCCTCAAGCCCGGCGGCAAGCTGTTCATCGAGGTCCGCAGCGTCCACGACCCCCTCTACGGCAGGGGAAAACCGCTGGAGCGCAACGCCTTTTTCTATGACAATCACTACCGCCGCTTCGTCGAATTGGACGAGCTGACGGCTGCGCTGGAGGAATTCGGCTACCGGGTGGAGTACGCCGTGGAGTCCACGGGCTTCGCCCCCTACGGGAACGACGACCCGCCGGTCATCCGGGTGGTCGCCGTCCGGGAGGGCGGGCCATGCGCGTAGACCTCCACACCCACACCACCGCGTCCGACGGCCAGTACGCCCCGGCGGAGCTGGTCGCCAAGGCCCGGGAGGCGGGCATCGAGCTGCTGGCCGTCACCGACCACGACACCCTCGACGGCACGGACGCGGCCGTGCGGGCGGGCGCGGAGCAGGGGCTCCGCGTCCTCCGCGGCGTGGAGCTGGGCGCGGCCGAGGACCGGCACCTCCACATCCTGGGCCTGGCCCTGCGGCCCGACTGCCCGGCGCTGGAGGCCCTCTGCCGCCGCCTCCGCCGGAGCCGGGAGGAGCGGAAGTACCGGATCCGCGACTTCCTCCGGGAGAAGGGCGTGGACATCCCCCTGGAGGAGGTGGAGGCCCTGGCCGGCGGCGGCGTCGTGGCCCGGCCCCACTTTGCCCGGGTGATGGTCCGCCACGGCTTCGTCGCCGACACCCGGGAGGCCTTCGACCGGTATCTGGACACCGACGAATACCAGCGGATTGAGCGCTTCAAAGCGCCGGCGGCCGACTGCATCGACGCCATCCACCGCGGCGGCGGCAAGGCGGTCCTGGCCCATCCGTACCAGCTGGGCTTTTCCGAGGGAGCACTCGAGGCCCTCGTCGCCCGGCTCCGGGCGTGCGGCCTCGACGGCCTGGAGTGTTACTACCCCCGCCACAGCCGGGAACAGACCCGGCAGTACCTGGCCTTGGCGGAACAATACGGCCTGCACGTCACCGCCGGCAGCGACTTCCACGGGGAAGCCGTCCGGCCGGACACCGTCCTCCGTGGTGTGGACCTGGACGCCGGCTGGCTCCTGTGAGCCGGCCGGTTTTCCATGCGCAAAAGCTATGGGTTCGTATTGGAAAGGGGTATTTGCCTCGATGCGACCGGGGCGGTATACTGAAAATGAGAAAGCGGCCGGCCTTTGCCGGCCTGTCCATTGGAAAGGAGTTCCTGCAAGATGATATACCGCACCTTCCAAGATCTGAAGCTGTCCGCCCTGGGTATGGGCGCCATGCGCCTTCCGGTGGTGGACGGCGACGACGCCGTCATCGACGAGGCCGCCGCCGCCCGGATGGTGGACTACGCCATGGCCCACGGCGTCAACTACTACGACACCGCCTGGGGCTACCACGGCGGCAACTCGGAGCTGGTCATGGGCCGCGCCCTGGCCCGCCACCCCCGCGACCGGTTCTACCTGGCCGACAAGTTCCCCGGCTACGACCTGGCCAACATGGACAAGGTCGAGGAGATCTTCGAGGCCCAGCTGAAAAAGTGCGGCGTCGAATACTTCGATTTCTACCTCTTCCACAACGTCTGCGAGATGAACATCGACGCCTACCTGGACCCGAAGTACGGCATCTACGACTATCTGATGGCCCAGAAGAAGAACGGCCGCATCCGCCACCTGGGCTTCTCGGCCCATGGCAGCTGCGAGGTGATGAAGCGCTTCCTGGACGCCTACGGCAAGGACATGGAGTTCTGCCAAATCCAGCTGAACTACGTGGACTGGACCTTCCAGAA
>CAJFNZ010000156.1 GCA_904395905.1 uncultured Oscillospiraceae bacterium
GGAGGGGCAAGGAAGTGAACGCAGTTTTCGCCGGAGGGCGCAGCCCGCAGGCGGAAACGGAGTGGAACGGACTTTGCCCCGACGAGGCCCCCTGCCACCTTTTGAAAAAGGTGGACGAAAACATGACATTGCGCCCACCCGTCAGCCGCGCCTAAAAAGGGTCCGTTTTTCTGCCCCATCCCCCGAGTCGCGCACGCGCGACGGTAGGGGCTAGATAGTCAAGCCACCGCAGTTGTGTACTGTTAACTTAAACAGGTGAAGCCGACGGATTGGAAGACGGCGGCCGCGTCGTCGCTGGAGAGATAGTCCAGGAATGCCTGGGCCGCTTCGGCGTTGCGGGAAATCTTCAGAACGGCCGCGGGATAGATGACCTGGCCGCACATCTCCGCCGTGGCCTTGTCCACCGGCGTCAGACCGGCCGAGTGGGCGTCCGTGGCGTAGATGATGCCGCAGTCCACGGCGTTCTCGGAAACCTGGGTCGTCACCTCGCGGACGTTGGAGCCGTAGGTCAGGACGCCCGACTGCGCCAGCGTTGCCTCATCCAGGCCGTAGTACGCGAAAATCCGCTGGGTGTACTGGCCCACCGGCACGTCCTCGTTGCCCATGGCCAGCAACACGGAGCCGTCCGTGAGCAGCTGGGCCAGCTGGTCGAAGCTCTCAATGCCGGCCGGGTTGCCCTCGGGCACGGCCAGGACGACCTTGTTCTCCAGCAGGTCCAGCCGGGTCGCGCTGTCCACAAAGTCCAGCCCCTCGGTGTTCTCCTCGCCGCCTTCGGCGTCCAGCTGGTTCATCTGGAGCGGCGCCGCGGAGATGAAGATGTCGCAGTCCGCACCCTCCTGAATCTGCGTCTTCAGCGTGCCGGAGGAGTCGAAGTTGTAGAGAATCTCCACCTCCGGCGCCACGTCCTGATACAGCCGGGCAATCTCCTCCATGGTGTCCTGGAGCGAGGCGGCCGCAAAGACCACCAGCTCCACCGTCGCGGCGGTGTCGGCCGTGTCGGCGGCCGTGTCGCCGGCGGGCGCCTGGGTCTGGGACGTGGAGCAGCCGGCCAGCAGCGCCATGGCCAGGACCAGCAGCAGGGCAATGATGCGTTTCATGTAGAGCTCCTCCTTGCAAATCGTTATTCTTGACAAAATATCACGAAGGGCGTCGGACGCCGCCGAAGCGGCGCCGGCCCCTGTGCTATTTCCCGAAGGGACAGACGGGGTAGCGGCACGGCTGGCAGCCCAGGCAGAGGCCGCCGTCGCCGTAGCGGATGAGCTCGGACCGGGTGACCGGCACGCCGGCGGCCACCTTGGGGAGCACCAGGTCGAAGATGGTCGCGCGGGCGTACATGACGCAGCCCGGCAGGCCCAGGACCGGCAGGCCGTCGTCATAGTAGCCCAGCAGGAACATGGCCCCGGGCAGCACCGGCGCGCCGTAGGAGACGATGTCCGCGCCGCTGCGGCGGATGGCCCCGGGGGTGTTGTCGTCGGGGTCCACGCTCATGCCGCCGGTGCAGAGGAGCAGGTCGATGTCCGTCTTCCGGAGGCGGTCGATGGCCGCCAGCAGGTGGTCCATGCCGTCGTCCACCACCTCGTGCTCCGTGACGGCGATGCCGTAGGCCGCCAGCTTCTCCACCAGAACCGGGGTGAACTTGTCCTCGATGCGGCCGTGGAAGACCTCGGAGCCGGTGGTCAGCACGCCGGCGCGGCGCAGCTTCCAGGGCAGCAGCTGCAAAATCGGCTGCCCGCCGGCGATGCGGTCGGCCTCGTCCAGCTTCTCCCCGTCGATGACCAGGGGGATGACCCGCGTGCCGCAGAGCTTGTCCCCCTTCCGCACGGCGGTGCCGCCCTTGCGGGTGGCAATCATCAGCTGGTCGATGGCGTTGATGGCGTCCAGCTTCTCCACGTCCACCAGGAAGAGGCCGTCGTGGTCGGCCGTCAGCTCAATTTTGCCTTCCCGGACGTCGGAGGCCGTCATCCCCGGCCCCTGGCAGATCCGCCGGAGCCGCTGGGCGGCGTCGTCCTCGTGGAGCATCCCCGGCTCCAGTTCCCAGACGTAGAGGGCCTCCTTGCCCATGGACAGCAGCACCGGGATGTCCTCGGCCGTGACGACGTGGCCCTTGCGGAACCGGGCGCCCTTGAACTCCCCGGGGATAATCTGGGTCATATCGTGGCAGAGGACGTGGCCCACGGCGTCCTCGGTGCGGATTTTCCTCATACGGTTCCCTCCCATACGGTGACGGCGTCGCCGGCGCGGACGGTCCCGCCCCGGACGACCTTGGCGAAGATGCCCTCGGTGGGCATGACGCAGCGGCCGGTGCGGCGGCGGATTTCGCAGTCGCTGTGGCACTCCTTGCCAATCTGCGTCACCTCCAGCAGGGCGTCCCCTGCGGCCAGCAGCGTGCCCACGGGCAGCGTCTTGAGCTCGATGCCCTCGGTGTTGATGTTCTCGGCGAAGTCCCCGGCGGAGAGCGCCAGGCCCAGGCCCCGCATGGTGTCCACGCTCTCCTGGGCCAGCAGGCTCACCTGCCGGTGCCAGTCGCCGGCGTGGGCGTCGCCGACGATGCCGTGGCCGGGCACCAGGCGGATCTCCGCCACCGGGTGCTTCGTGGTCCCCCGCCGCTCGCTGATGTTGACCGATACCACCGTTCCCATCACGTCGCCTCCGCCCGATAGTCGCCGCTCTTGCCGCCGGACTTCTCCAGCAGCCGCACGGCCTCGATGACCATGTCCTTCTGGATGGCCTTGCACATGTCGTAAATCGTCAGGGCCGCCGCCGACACCGCCGTCAGGGCCTCCATCTCCACCCCGGTGACGCCGTGGCAGCGGACCTCCGCCGTAATCTCCACCGACGTGTCCGTCACGGAGAAGCGCAGGTCCACCCCGGTCAGGGGCAGCTGGTGGCACATGGGAATCAGCTCCCAGCAGTGCTTGGCGGCCTGGATGCCGGCCACCTGCGCCACGGCCAGCACGTCCCCCTTGGCCACGCGGCCCTCGCGGATCCGCGCGGCCGTCTCCGGGGAAAGGACAATCCGGCCGGCGGCCACGGCCCGGCGCGCGGTGGGCGCCTTCCCGCCCACGTCCACCATCCGGGCCCGGCCCTGCTCGTTGATATGGGTCAGCGGCTCCATGGTCAGCCTCCTATCTCGTTCATATCCCGCTGGGCGCGGCTGTGCCCCTCGTCGGCCAGCCGGTGGCCGCGGGGCTTGGCGGCCACGGCGGCGCGGATAGCCGCCTCCAGGGCCTCGCCCCGGAGGCCCCGCAGCGGATACTCCGCCGCCTGGTGGAGGCACGGCTTGAGCCGGCCGTCGGCCGTGACCCGGATCCGGTCGCAGCCGCCGCAGAAACGGTGGCTCAGCGGCCGAATCAATCCCACGGTCCCGGCGGCGCCGGGCAGCCGGTAGAGCTCGGCCACCCCGGACGCCCCCACGGGCTGCAGCGCCGGGCAGCGCGACAGCACCGCGTCGGCCGACAGGAACCGCTCCCGGGGCCAGTCGGCGCAGGGGCCCATGGGCATCAGCTCGATGAAGCGCACCTGCCACGGCTTCTCCCGGGTCAGGGCGGCGAAGTCGGCGATTTCGTCGTCGTTGACGCCGCCCAGCAGCACCACGTTCAGCTTCAGCTGCCGGAAGCCGGCGGCCTCGGCCGCGGCCAGGCCGGCCAGCGCATCCTCCAGCCGACCGCCCCGGGTCAGGGCCGCAAAGCGCGTGGGCCGCAGCGTGTCCAGGCTGATGTTGAGCCGGTCCACCCCGGCCTCCCGCAGCGGCCCGGCCAGCTGGGGCAGGAGGCTGCCGTTGGTCGTCAGGCAGAGCTCGCGGATCTGCGGCAGCGCGGCAATGCCGCGGCAGATCTCCACGATCCCCCGGCGGACCAGGGGCTCCCCGCCGGTGACGCGGACCTTGGTGACGCCGCAGGCCGCCGCCGCGGCCGCCACGGCGATGCAGTCCTCCACCGAGAGGATCTCCTCCCGGCGGCGCTTGCAGACGCCCTCGGCCGGCATACAGTAGCGGCAGCGGTAGTTGCACCGGTCCGTCACCGACAGCCGGAGATAGGAGATATCCCGTCCAAATCCGTCCCGCAAGCTGCCGCCCCCTTTCGTGGCTCTATCTTACATCGTTATTCTCCATTAAGCAACACGATTTTTTCGATAAGCCCGCCGGGGGACAAAACGCCCCGGCCTCTTCCGGTGGAAAAGGCCGGGGCGCGGGGGGTCACTCTGCGCGCTCCAGCAGAATCTGCCGGGCGCCGGTCCCGGCGGGAAGGGCCACCTGGAACTGCAGCAGGTCCTCCTCCGGGACGGCGTCGATGACGAAGGTCTGGGAGACGACGCCCTCGCCGATTTCCATCTGCCCCTCGTAGCCGATGGCCGCACAGGAGACTAGGTCCGGCGTGTCGGTGTAGACCGTAATCCGGTACGTGCCCGGCACCAGGGCCGGCAGCCGCACCCGCAGGGTGGTGTCCGCCTCGGCCGTGACGCCGCCCTGGCCGTCCCACTGGACCTGGCCGGCGGCAATCAGGTTGTTGTCGGGGCAGCCGTCGCCGTTGGTGTCCGGGGCATAGGCGCTGTCATAGAACAGGGAACCGAGCACCGAGGAAATCCGGGAGGCGTCGCCCTCGCAGGCGCGCATCCGCCCGACGAAGGTGGCCGCCTGGAGGTCCAGCGCCAAATCATCCAGCTGCTGGTCGCTGACGGCGGCCATCTGCTCCCAGGTGGCCGTGGCGGCGGCCATCAGGACGGCCTGGCCTTCGGCGTCGGCGGCGTTCAGATACCGCTGGAACAGATGCAGCTGGTCATTCCAGTTGGACTCCTTGGAGCGGGTGTACGCCAGGTACCGGTCAGACGCCGCGACGGCCTCCTCGTACATACCCATTTGCAGGTAAAACTCCGTGACGACGGGGCCAGTGGCGTTGGAGTGCCCGCGGGAGAGGCGCTCGGCGTATGCCAGGGCCTGGGTGGTGACGGCGGCGTTTTCCTGGCCCGGCGCGTTGTAGATATACGTCAGGCGGAAATCGTCGCCCTCAAAGACATCCATCGACGCGCCGGAGGCCAACTCCTCCATGGTGACGGAACCGTCGCTGACCAGGGAGGCCGCATAGAAGTTCAGGCACAGCAGCAGCGCAAAGACGCCGCCGAAGACGGCTTCCACCGCGGTGACGGCCGTCACCGCGCGCCGCTGGGCTTTGGGCTTGGCAAACAGGGGCGGCGCCTCCGCCGCCAGAAGGCCGAAGGCCGCGAAGGCAAAGAGGATGACCTCCCCCAGAGACATGGAGAACTCGATGGCGCTGTGGATGGCTATCATCAGCAGGACGCCCATCAGGGCCGGGCAGAGGCCGGCATCCTCCTTCTTCCGCAGGGGCCAGAGGGCCAGGAAGCCGAACACCAGCATCCCCACGTAGAGCAGGAGGCCCACGATGCCCAGCTCCGTCAAGCTCTGAATGTAGTGGTTGTGGGCGTAGCCGGTCTCGTAGTAGTAGTCCTGCACCGAAGCCAGGCCGTTCTCGTAGCCGCCCAGGCCGCGGCCGAAGATGGGGTCGGTCTGCCACATCCGGAGGCCGTCGGTCATCATGACGAAGCGGATGGCGGCGCTCTCGTTGTGGCGGAGGCCCTGGAGGCGGTTCTGGTACGAGAGGGGAATCAGGCGGTAGGACGCCGGCAGCGTGCCGGAGCGCTCTGCGCCCTCGTAGGAGACGCTCTGGACAGTGACCGACTCCGTATCCGTGGCCGGGCGGAAGTACAGGCGCAGCAGTTCGGCGTCCTCCGGCACCTCCACGGTGAACGGGCCGTCCACGTCCTCATTGAGCAGCAGCGTGTCGGTGCCCATGGAGTTCTGTACGGCCGTACGGCTGTACACAATGGCGCGGACCGGCCCGTCGGCCTCGACCGTGATGGTGCAGTCGCCCTCGCCGGGATAGATAATCTTGAGGAGGGATGACGTGCCCGTCAGCGTGATGGGGGCCGTCCAGCTGAATGCGACAATCACCGCGGCCACCAGCGCCACGGCCGCCACGGCCAGCCCGATGACCAGCGCCCGCAGCCGGCGGCAGAGCACCGCCACCAGGCGGTCGCGAATCAGCAGATCCAGCGCCCACAGCAGCGCCGCGCCGCCCAGGGCGCACAGCCAGACGACGTACCCGGTGGTGCTTTCGCTTCCAAAGTGGGAGAGAGAGAGAACCACCGCGGCGCCGGCTATCAGCAGCGTCTCCAGCACAACCCAGAGGAACCGCAGCCGCGCCTCCCGCCCGGAGAGGAACACCAGCACCAGCAGGCAGGTCAGGCCCAGGGCCGCCGTGGCGCCGAGGCTGGTGCACATCAGGAACGCATAGGCGTTGAGGAACAGTGCCAGGGCCGGCAGGATTCTGCCCGTCCCGTTCTTGCGCAGCAGCAGGTACAGGGCAAAGAAGATCCCCAGGGCGGCCATACAGGCCATGGTGTTGGAGCTGCCGAAGATGCCGTTGATGCGGCTGCCGGTAAACCCGTAGGTCTCCGGCGAGTAGCCGCCGATGAGGCTGCCGGCCGCGGCCAGCAGCGGCTCGGCGACCAGCCCCCAGGAGGCGGCGTCCAGGGAGAGGAAGCTGACGGCAGCCGTGGAGCCGGCCAGGACGCCAAACCACCGGTTGGAGGTCTCCGGCCGGACAAAGGCGAATATGGTCAGGAAGACCGCGTAGCCGGCCAGATACCGGGCGAAGTCCGAGATGGCCAGCTTCGGCGCACGGCCATAGAGCGTGGAGGCGCCGGCGAGAATGACGTAGGCCGTGGTCAGCAGGAAAAAGAGGCTGCACCGCTCGCGGATCCGGCGGCGGAACTGCGGCGTCAGCGCGACAATCAGCACGGCGAAGGCGGCCAGCAGCGCGGCCTTTTTCTCGCTGGTCAGCACGAAGCTGGCGGTCATCAGCAGATAGAGGGTCAGGACGACGCAGCCGGCGATGTAGAGGCCGACGGGGCCGCGGCGTGAAACGGTGGGCGTTTGGCGCATGGTAAACAACTCCAGAACATAGATATCGTGCCTGTTTTACGGCAGCTTCGTACGGATGGTCCGCCCTGGCGCGGCAGCGGCGTGGGGCCGGCTGGAAAAACATCCGAACACAGCGCGAGATTCCGTTTGGTGGTGCGCTTTCGCTATTATACCAGATTCGCTGCACAAAGTAAAATAAAACTGCTGTTTTTTGCCGGGAGTTCCAGATGAAAGATGGAGAAAGGCGGCGCTTCCTGTTGACATGGAGTTGGGAAAAATATATACTATATACACCGCGCCGGATGAACGGTACGGGGACCGGGAGTGTGGACATGAACATTTTGCACCGAAAATGGTTTTATATGATAGCCGACGGCCTGGTGGCCGTGGTGGCATACTGTTGCGCGACCGTTCTTCGTTTTGCCGGACCGATTCCGGAATTTTACCAGCAGGGGATCCCCGTCACGGTAGTTGTGGCTGCCGGCACGTTGATTGTGGGAGGGCTCCTCTGCGGCACCTATAACAGCATCTGGACATACATGGGCTTTGACGAGATGTTCCGTCAGGCGGGCGCCACAGCGGTGTCCGGCCTGGTGCTGTTCCTGGTCAAGGCGTTTGGCGCGGTGGAGGTTTCCGGCTCCATTATTGTCATCTATTGTTGCCTGGCGTTCCTGTTCGCCACTGCCATTCGCGGCCTCTCCCGGTTCCACCGCTGGTGGGATGCGAAGCTGCAGATCCGCCGCGGCGCGAGCCAGCCGGCGGTGATTGTCGGCGCCGGCAACGCCGCCTCCGTCGTCATCCGCCGCTTTCAGGACGGCCCGCTGGAGGGGCTTTATCCTGTGGCGGTTGTGGACGACGCCCCGGAGAAGATTGGCCGGACGGTCTCCGGCGTCCGTGTGGCGGCGCCGATTTCGCAGGTGGATAAGGTCTGCGAGAAGTACGGCGCCAAGCAGATTGTCATTGCGATTCCCACAGCCACCGAGGAGCAGCTGAACCGCATTTATCAGGACTGTGCCAAGGCGAAGCTGCCCATCCGCCTGTTCCAGAGTCAGGTGGACATTGAAAACTACTTCCGCGGCGACCGCCGGGCTCTCAAGGACGTATCCATCGAGGATCTGCTGTTCCGGGACAGTGTGAAGCCGGATATGACGGCCGTCTTCGCGCTGCTCAAGGGGAAGTGTGTCATGGTCACCGGCGGCGCGGGCTCCATCGGCTCCGAGATCTGCCGCCAGGTGCTGGCCCATGGATGCGGACATCTGGTAATTTTTGACATTCACGAGAACGGCCTCTTCGCGCTCAACGAGGAGCTGAAGGAGACGTACCCCGCCGACTTGTACAGCCTCTGCGTGGGCTCGGTGCGCGATATGGAGCGGCTGGATGAGGTGATGCGGCAATACCGCCCGGAGATTGTGCTCCATGCGGCGGCGCACAAGCACGTCCCCATGATGGAATTGAACCCCATGGAGGCGATTAAGAATAACGTATTCGGCACAAAAAATGTGCTGGATTGCTGCGCTGCCGACGGCGTGCAGCGGTTCTTGCTGATTTCCACCGACAAAGCGGTCAATCCGACCAATATCATGGGCGCCACGAAGCGCATGGCGGAGCTGCTGGTCCAGAGTATGAACGGGAAGGGCGGCTGTGAGATGGCGGCGGTGCGGTTTGGCAATGTGCTGGGCTCCAACGGTTCCGTGGTGCCAACGTTCCGCAAGCAGATTGAGGCCGGCGGCCCTGTGACGGTGACCGACAAGGAGATGCGCCGGTACTTCATGACGATTCCCGAGGCGGTTTCCCTGGTGCTGACGGCGGGGACTCTGGCCAAGGGCGGGGAAATTTTCGTTCTGGATATGGGGAAGCCCATCAAGATCTACGACCTGGCCTGCAACATGATTCGCCTGGCCGGCTTCGAGCCGGAGGTGGATATTCCCATTGAAATCATTGGCCTGCGGCCCGGCGAGAAGATGTTTGAGGAGATTGCTCTGGACAGCGAGAGCGTCGATAAGACCAGCCGGGAGAAGATTTTCGTCCTGCGCTCTTCTCCGGATGCGGGCAGCCTGGATTGGGCCAGCCTGGCGGCGGAACTGCTGGAGCTGGAACATACGGGACAGCAGCGGCAGGCGACGCGGGTGGTTTTCCGCACGATTCAGCAATTTACATAATTTCAAGATGCCGCAGCTTCGCTGCGGATTCTTGTCATGGCCATTTCTTCCAGGGCTGTGTGGTAGTTATCCTTTCTTTTTTCAAATTATGTGGTAAGATTAGATTGTTGCGTTTTAATTTTCTTCCAGAAATCTCTTAAAAAGCAAGTTCAAAACAATCTGAACTTACTTGAACCAAATTGGATGAACTTCCGCATCTGTTTACTTTTTTAGATGGGAAGATATTTGTGCATCCCGGCCGACTACCGCCCGGACGGCATCTGGCTGGGGAAATGGATTAACGAGCAGAAGCAAATCTATCGAGGCAACCGGGCGAACAAGTCCTTGTCGCGGGAACGAATACAAAAGTTGGAGCGAATAGGAATATTCTGGGGGACAAGCCGGGAAAAGAAGGCAACCCCGGCGCAAAATGCAAAATTGGTGTGAAAGGATTCGGTACATGCGGGTGCTAGTAGATGGAGTGCAGGAACTAAATGAGCAGATTGCCGACGATTCCATATCGGCTGCGCAGATAAATCCGGATCTTGTGACAGGTTATCTGTCATTTTATAACCGCGTAGTGAAACGAATACTCGATGTGTTTTTTGCCTGCATCTTAACGATATGCCTATTTCCGGTAGGGCTTGTTGTCGCGCTGGCTATCGTAATTGAAGATGGATTTCCGGCTTTTTATCGGGCAGAACGGGGTGGATATCTGGGTAAGCCGTTCTATATATGCAAGTTTCGCTCCATGATTCGAGGGGCGGATAAGATTGGAAGAGGTACAACTGCTCTGCATGACAATCGAATCACAAAAGTTGGAAGCGTAATTCGCAAACTGAAGATTGATGAATTTCCAAATCTACTGAATATTCTCAAAGGAGATATGAGCTTTATTGGCCCAAGGCCTGACATGCTGCGCTATACAAATGCTTACAGCGGAACAGAAAAATTCATACTGAACGTTCGGCCTGGTATTAGCGACTACAGTTCGATTGCATTTATCAACTTAGATGAAATGGTGGGAAGTGAACATGCGGACGACGTATACGAGCAGCAGATTTTGCCCCAGAAGAACAAACTGCGCGTAAAATATGCCGCAACGGTTTCTTTTTATACGGATGTGCGGTTATTTGTACTTACTGTTTGGAAGGTTTTAGAAAAAGGATTCAATTTTTTGATAAGGGGCAAACATCGGTAGCAAATGTAGGTAGAAAGTGTTCTGGAGAGTGTGCGATGGAATATATAACGCTTGCAAACTCGGATTTGACGGTATCCAGATTGTGCATTGGCGGAGATCCAATGGGTGGGCACGGCTGGGGAGTTGTACAAGAGAGCGATTTGCTGGAGGCAGTACAGGCGGGTATCGACGCAGGTATTAACTTTTTTGATACAGCCGATATTTACGGTTTGGGCAGAGCGGAAGAACTTTTGGGAAAAGCACTTGGTGGCAAGCGCAAGAATGTCATCATTGCAACAAAATTCGGCGTGCGTCGGAATCACAGCAATACAGAGTCGTATTATGACAATTCACCCAAGTGGATTCGTACGGCCATCGAGGGGAGTTTGCAGAGATTGCAAACGGACTATATCGATTTATATCAAGTGCATTATCGCGATGGACAAACACCCATTGCAGATATTATAGGCACTTTAGATTGTCTGCAAAGGGAGGGGAAAATTCGCTATTTTGGCCTCTCAAATATTCATTTGCAAAGTATTTCCGAGCTGCTCCCATATAAGGGAAAGTTCGTATCATTCCAAAATGAATACAGTTTGGCAAAGCGAGATTTAGAAAATGAAATTCAAAGCATTTCTGAAACACTTGATGCGACACCGATGACATGGGGCAGCTTGGGACAGGGAATTTTGACAGGCAAATATGGACCCGATGTGAAATTTGATAAAAATGACCGTCGCTCTAGAGCGGTATATACCAATTTCCATGGGGAAAAGTTGAAGAATAATTTGAGAATTGTGGAATGCCTTTCGGACATAGGCAGTTCATACGGCAAAACGCCGGCAGAAACTGCAATTCGCTTTATTTTGGATTATTTGCCTCAGTCTGCAGTATTGGTTGGCGTTAAAAATAAAAAGCAAGTTTTGGATAATTGCGGAGCATGTAACTGGAAGTTGACGGGAGCAGATATTGCCCGGCTCTGTGAGGTGTCTAAATGGAGGGAAGAGGCATGAATAAAAATAGTGTTCCCCCCATTCCGCTGCTGAACAATTCTTGTGGCTTATCTCCAGAAGAGATTAGGGGTTTGCTGGAGCGGATGTTGCTGATTCGCTATGCAGAGACGCGAATTGCCCAGCGGGTGCAGGAAAAAAAGATTCGAACACCGTGTCATTTGTATATTGGCCAAGAAGCAGACGCTGTCGGCGTTTGTGCTGTGTTGCGGAATACAGACTATGTATTCAGCACGCACCGCTCTCATGGTCACTTCCTGGCAAAGGGCGGCTCTCTGGAAAAACTGTTTAGTGAAGTGTATTGCAGAAAATCTGGTTGTTCAGGCGGACGTGGGGGATCGATGCATCTTTGCGACCCGGCACATGGTCTGCTGGGCTCTTCTTCGATTGTAGGAGGTTGCCTGGGCATCGGTTTGGGACCGGCATTAAAAAGTAAAGTTCTGGGCTTGGATGCTGTGAGCGTTGTGTTTCACGGTGATTGTGTCCCGGAAGAGGGAATATGGCATGAGTCCCTTAATTTTGCAGCGATTAAAAAGTTGCCGGTCATCTATGTGTGTGAGAACAATTTGTATGCTGCATCTTCGCCGCTGGAAGAGCGTCGCATCTATGACAATATTGCACAGTTGGCAAAAGAACATGGTCTGCCCAGTGAGATAGTCGATGGAAATGATGTATTTGCCGTCTACAGCGCGGCACAGTCGGCGGTGCAACGGGCAAGGGCGGGTGAAGGACCGCAGTTTCTGGAATGTAGGACATACCGTTGGCTTGGACATGTTGGCCCAAATGACGACATAGATAAAGGACTCCGGAGTTATGACGAATTGGTCTTTTGGAAAAAGCGTTGCCCGATTCAGAGTTTGGAGACTTGGATATTGAATAAAGGCATGATGACGCAGACGGAGCTAATGGCGCTGCACAATCATGCGAGCAAAGCGGTTGACCAGGCGGAAAAGCTGGCTGTGGAGGATGTGCCGCCAAGTGCAGATACCTTGTTTCAGAATGTCTATTATGGGGAGGCTGCCAAGTGATACAGCAGAGTAATCGAAGTATATCATACGGCTTGGCAATCAATGAAGCGCATAGAATTGCATTGCGAAATGATTCGTCCTGTTTTGTGATTGGACAGGGTGTCAATAACCCATGGTTTGTTGGCAAGACGACAACGGGATTGCAAGCTGAGTTTGGAGAAGCACGTGTCATGGATACGCCGATTAGCGAGGCGGCGATGACGGGCGCATGCATTGGAGCGGCAATGGCTGGTATGCATCCTATCGTATTCCATCCCCGGATGGATTTTATGTATCTCGCGCTGGACCAAATTATTAACCACGGGGCATCTTGGAGTTATATGTTCAATGGAAATGTACACGTTCCTGTGGTGATTCGTGGAATTGTCAACCGTGGAGGCGAGCAAGGTGCACAGCACTCGCAGAGCCCGTTTGCGGTTTATAGCTGTATTCCTGGGTTGAAAGTTGTGTGTCCAGCTACACCCTATGATGCAAAAGGCTTGCTTTTGGCGGCCATCGCAGACGAAAATCCGGTGATTTATATAGACGACCGCTGGCTGTACGACGAAGAAGGGCCTGTTCCAGAAGAATACTATACGACGCCAATTGGTAAGGCAAATATATTGCGGCAGGGAACAGACATTTCTATTATTGCGGCTTCTTATATGGTAAAGGAAGCAATGGCAGCTGCACAGCTGTTGCAAAATGAAGGGATTTCCTGTGAAGTTGTTGATCTTCGTACGCTGCAACCGATTGACATGGTGACAGTGAATCACTCGGTTGCCAAGACGGGAAGAGCAGTGGTGGCCATTGCCGAGTGGGAGTCATGTGGTGTGGCTTCTCATGTTGGAAGAATGATTTATGAGAAGAATTTCAGGAATCTCAAAGCGCCGGTTCAGCTGGTTACGCTGCCCAATCTTCCAGCGCCAGCCAGCCATGACCTGGAAAAGGAGTATTATCCCAATAGAGATTGCGTCGTGAAAGCGGTGCAAGAGTGCTGGTAAAAGCAATGGAAGAAAAAAATTTGCGGATTTGGCTAATTAAAGAGGGAGAATCTGCACTACCAATTGGAGAAGAACCCGTAAAGTTGATGAGAACGGGGGCATTAGCACAGTATCTTGCTGAGGAGGGGCACCAGGTGACTTGGTGGTCATCTGGCTTTATTCACGGAACAAAGCAATATCTCTTTCATGAGTATCGGGAGCTTCAGATTGGAGAAAGAGAACGGCTCATTTTGTTACATTCTCCCATTTTCTATAAGAAAAATGTGTCTCTACAGCGTGTCCTCTACCATGAAATCCTGGCTAAACAGTTCTTTCGCAAGGCGAAGGCGGAAGAGAAACCGGATGTGATTGTCTGTTGCTATCCCACGATGCCGTTTGCTAAGGCAGCAATTCGATACGGGAAGGTTCATCACATCCCGGTCATTTTGGATGTACGGGATATGTGGCCAGATATCTTTGAGCGAGTTTTCCCGGAAGCCCTTCGACCGATGAGCCGGCTGTTCCTTTGGCCGTTACGCAGGTCAGCCAGGAAGATTTTTCAAGCAGCTGATGCGTTAGTGGGGGTTGTACCAATTGCCTTGGACTGGGCGTTAGCCTATGCGGGAAGAAAAAAATCCAATCGGGATTCGGTCATTTACATAGGCTGCAACAGGGCAGTACTTTCTCCTGAGCAAATGGAACGAGAACTGCAGTTTTGGTCAGAGCTAGGCGTCACAAAAGAGACGTGGAACCTCTGCTTTATTTCTACTTTAAGTGACAAAAGTGTAGGTTCAGATCTTGAAACTGTCATCGCGGCTGTAAATGAGATTTATCAGCAGAACCCGGATGTACGGCTGATTGTCGGAGGGACAGGCGATGCCTATGAGCGGCTGTGCAAATTGACAGAGAATATGCCGGCTGTTGTGATGGCAGGCTGGCTGAATCAGTCCCAAATGGTGAGTTTGATGTCAATTTCAAAGTGCGGTGTTTATTGCATGCGCAATGAAGCCGGATTTAAGAATGCTTTCGGAAATAAGGCGTCACAGTACCTATCGGCTGGCTTGCCAATTTTGACGTCGCTTACGGGCTTCCCTAAAAAATGCCTGGAACAGAATCACTGTGGAATTGTATATCGCGAGGGAGATATAGAGGACTGTGCTAAAAAAATATTGTATTTGTATTCCTGTGCGCAGGAGCGGAGAGAAATGGCGAGTTCTGCCATGCGGCTATTCCAAGACGAATTTGAGTTTTCAATAGTAAATCGGAAATTTGAGAAGTGTATTATTAAAAATTCTGTACAAGGTGAGGAAAATTAGCGGATTCATCGTGACAGTTTGTCTGTCGCGATTAGGACGTGGGGAGAAGAGGAAACCGTATGCAATTCATCGACCTAAGCGCGCAATATGCGGCGCTGAAAACCGAAATCAATCAAAACATCCAAAGCGTATTGGACTCCGCCCAGTTTATCGGCGGTCCGTTTGTGAAGGAGCTGGAAGCGCAGCTGGCGGCTTTCGTCGGCCGGAAGCACTGTATCACCTGCGCCAACGGGACCGACGCCCTCCAGATTGCCTACATGATGGCCGGCGTCGGGGCGGGGGATGCGGTGTTCTGCCCGGATA
>CAJFNZ010000157.1 GCA_904395905.1 uncultured Oscillospiraceae bacterium
CATGTTCCGCCGGGTGCGTCGGGCTTCCTCTCACCTTCCGAAGCTCTCTTGGCCGCGCAGCAGGGCGTACTCTCCTCTTCATCGCCTGTGACGAGATTGTGTTTAGTCTAATACGCCGCCGGGAAAATGTCAAGAGCGGACTTCCCCCGCCGCCGAATTCTTCGCCTCCGGCCACAAATCCTATTGACACCCTCCGGCGGCCATGGTAAACTAAGCACAAGTTCAATACTGCATGGAATGATAGAGGCGCGACGTCCATCAGTACGCTTCGCCGCAGGGGCCTTCGCACGGCCCGGCGCAGCGGAAAGGGGCCGCCGCCGAAGGGGGCCGAGGCGCAACGCCCCCTGGGCAGGCAGCGAACAGCTGTCTGACTGTCGCATCGGCCAGGGCTAATGCGGAGTGCTATCACGATTCGCAGGGGACCCCATCGCCCACCGCGGGCAGGGCCGCCGGATTCCTGACAGCCGATGCTCGCATCGGCTGTGTTTTTTGTTGTGCGGAAGCACGGCACCGAATCACCAGGGAATCCCAGTGCGTGGGCCGGGACGGCCCACATGCGCAAACGCTTTCCGCGCCCCGGCGCGTGAAGCGTTCTCCCGGTTGACATTCCGGACAGTTACGAGCCAAAATTCTGGAAAAGGAGCGTTTCTCATGGAACATCAGCGCGTTTTCCGCGGGGTCGCCACGGCCCTCATCACCCCCACCACCGACAGCGGCATCGACTTTGCCGCCTTCCGCCGGCTCATCAACTGGCAGATTGACGAGGGCATCAACGCCCTGCTCATCTGCGGCACCACCGGCGAGGGCTCCACCCTCTCCGACGCCGAGCACCGCGACGCCCTCAGCTGCGCCGTGGAGACGGCCGCCGGCCGCGTCCCCATCATCGCCGGCACCGGCTCCAACGACACCGCCTACGCCGTCGAGCTGACGAAGTTTGCCTGTTCCCTGGGCTGTGACGCGGTGCTTTGCGTGACGCCCTACTATAATAAAGCCACCCAGAAGGGCCTGGTGGCCATGTACGGCGCCATCGCCGACGCCTCGGAGAAGCCGGTCATCATCTACAACGTCCCCTCCCGCACCGGCGTCAACGTGGAGCCGGCCACCTATGTGGAGCTGGCCAAGCACCCGAACATCGCCGGCACCAAGGAGGCCAACGGCAACATCTCCAAGATTGTGGAGACGGCCGCCCTGGTCGGCGACCAGCTCGACATCTACTCGGGCAACGACGACGAGATTGTGCCCATCCTGGCCTGCGGCGGCCAGGGCGTCATCTCGGTGCTCTCCAACGTGGCCCCCCGGGAGACCGTGGAGCTGTGCGACCGGTACTTCCGCGGCGACGTGGCCGGCGCGATGGCCCTCCAGGCCAAGTACATGCCCCTGATTCGCTCCCTCTTCTGCGAGGTCAACCCCATCCCCGTCAAGGCCGCCATGGCCGCCATGGGCTTCTGCGAAAACCACCTGCGCCTGCCGCTGACCCCGATGGAGGAGGGCCACTACCAGACCATGCTCCAGCGGATGCGGGACGTGGGCATCGCGGTGTAAGGAGGCAGCGGAGATGCGGATTCTTCTCAACGGCGCCTGCGGGCGCATGGGCCGGGCCGTGCGGGCCATGGTCGCCGAGGGCCGCGGCGGCGCGGAGCTGGCCGGGGCCGTGGACGCCTTCTCCCAGGAGGAGGGGATCCTCCGGCGCCTGGCGGACTTCCGGGGCCAGGCCGACTGCCTGATGGACTTCTCCAACCACGCGGCCACCGCGGACCTGACGGCCTTCGCCGTGGAGCGGAAGCTGCCGCTGATCATCGCCACCACCGGCCAGACCGACGAGGAAGTGGCGATGATTCACGCCGCCGCCCGGGAAATCCCGGTGTTCTTCTCCGGGAATATGTCCCTGGGCATCGCCCTGCTGGTGCGCCTGGCCAAGGAGACGGCGAAGCTGTTCCCCGACGCCGACATTGAGATTGTCGAGCAGCACCACAACCAGAAGCTGGACGTCCCCAGCGGCACGGCCCTGATGCTCGGCCGCGCCATCCAGGAGGTCCGCCCCGGGGCCCGGCTCCTCACCGGCCGCCACGAGAACGGCAAGCGGACGAAGGAGGAGATTGGGATCCACGCCCTGCGCCTGGGTTCCACCGTGGGCATCCACGAGGTGCTGGTCCACACCGGCACCCAGGTCCTCACCCTCAAGCACGAGGCCCTGGACCGCTCCCTCTTCGCCGAGGGGGCCCTGGACGCCGCCCGGTTCCTCGTGGGCCGGCAGCCCGGCCTCTACGATATGCAGCAAATCGTCAACGCAGACTGAGAAAGGACAGAAACACCCATGACGCGAATCGGAATTTTCGGATACGGCAACCTGGCCCGGGGCGTGGAGTGCGCCGTCGCCCAGAACCCCGACATGGCCCTGGCGGCGGTCTTCACCCGCCGGGACCCGGCCTCGGTGTCGATTCTCACCCCCGGCGTGCCGGTCGTCGCGGCCGGCGACGTGCTGGACTGGCAGGACAAACTCGACGTGCTGATTCTCTGCGGCGGCAGCGCCACGGACCTGCCCAACATGACACCGAAATACGCCCGGAGCTTCCACGTGATTGACAGCTTCGACACCCACGCCAAGATCCCCGAGCACTTCGCCGCCGTGGACACGGCCGCCCGGGAGACGGGGCACATCGCCTTCATCTCCATGGGCTGGGATCCGGGCCTGTTCTCGGTGAACCGCCTGTACGCCTCGGCCATCCTGCCCGAGGGGAAG
>CAJFNZ010000158.1 GCA_904395905.1 uncultured Oscillospiraceae bacterium
AGCTGTCCGGGGGAGCATAGCTCAGCTGGGAGAGCACATGCCTTACAAGCATGGGGTCACAGGTTCGAGCCCTGTTGTTCCCACCATATACGGCCCGGTGGTGCAGTCGGTTAGCACGCCAGCCTGTCACGCTGGAGGTCGACGGTTCGAGTCCGTTCCGGGTCGCCATTTCTCCCATCGCATCGCCCTGTGGGGCGATATGCCTCTGTAGCTCAGTTGGTAGAGCAGGGGACTGAAAATCCCCGTGTCGTTGGTTCGATTCCGACCGGAGGCACCACGTCGGAGCAAAGTTTGCTTTGCTCCGACGTTTTTTGTACGTTCCGAATCAATGAGCGCCTGCGCAGCCGTTGGCGGCTTTGCCGCCCTGCGCAGGCGCTGTTTTTTCGGGACAAGGCGCTGCCCGCGCTGTGCGGCGGCGTCATTTGGCTGCGGCTCGCCGGGCGCGGCCGCGGAACCGGCGGCCCTTGTGCAAACCCGTTCAAAAAATGCCGGAGATTTCAATCAATCCTGACAATGGACAAGGCTCCCGGGCACACTTTATAATACAGATGGACGTTGCCGGCGCCCGCCGCGGCGAGTATCCCCCCTGCGCGAGGGTGGTGTTTTAAATGAGATTCCACGGCTTTGAACGGGGAGGAGGCGTTGCGCGGGAACCCGGTGCGTTTGGGCTGCAATTTGCCGGCGGGCGTGTTGCCCCTGCGGGCGCGAAGCCGGAGTGCACGGCGGTTTCCGGAGGGGTTCGCACTGGGAAACCGCAGGATTTGGCCGCCTGCGCCCTGCTGAGAGGAAGCGGGCGTCTGTAAAGTTTGGCCGCAGGAGAGAGTTGTCCATGGAAATCGCGCAAACTGCACGAGAAATCCCTCGGAAACTTGGGTAGTTTTGCGGTCACTCCCCGAAAGGGGAGTGTGGATTGAAATCAGGGCGTGGACGTCGAACTGTACACCGAGACCAAGCGGTCACTCCCCGAAAGGGGAGTGTGGATTGAAATTGGAATTGTTGGGGCCAGCCCCGCAGTTAATAAGTCACTCCCCGCAAGGGGAGTGTGGATTGAAATCCAAGGCTAGGGCGGTGGCGGTTGTGTGCCGGCGTCACTCCCCGCAAGGGGAGTGTGGATTGAAATACCATCGCGGCAACATCGCCCCTCCAGTCGCCGCCGTCACTCCCCGCAAGGGGAGTGTGGATTGAAATTTGCAGGCGGCCCAGGGCAGGTATTTCTGCCCGTCCCGTCACTCCCCGCAAGGGGAGCGTGGGCCGCAAGGCATTGGAACAGCCGCAGAGAGGGAGGCCGCATCATGTATCAGAGCTTCAATCTGCCGCTTTGCCGGGAGACCCGGGCGGAATACGGCGGCTGGGAGGGCCTGCGGGACGACTGCGCCGCGCTGGGCCTCCAGGGCGTCGAGGGCATCTGGGGCGGCGCGGACATTCCGTCGGACTTCCCGCCCGATTTGCTGGTGGGGTACCATCTGACGTTCTACCCGGACTGGCTGGATATTTACCGGGAGGACTGGACCGCGCTGCTCCGGAAGTTCGGAAGCCGGGATGCCGTCCGCCGGTTTTACGGCGGGGAGGGGCCGGAGGTTCTGCTGCGCCTCTACCGGGCGGACCTGGAGCGGGCCGCGGCCCTGGGGGCGCGGTACGTGGTGTTCCACGTCACCGACGTATCCATTGAGGAGGGGTATACCTACCGCTGGCTCCACAGCAACCGGGAGGTCATCGACGCGGCCGCCGAACTGGCCCGCCGGCTGCTGGCCGGGCGGGAATGGCCCTTTGCGTTTCTGGTGGAGAACCAGTGGTGGCCGGGCTTCACGTTCACGGAGCCGGAGGAGACCGCCCGCCTCCTGGAGGCCGTCCGCTACCCCCGCACGGGCATCCTGCTGGACACCGGCCACCTGATGAACGCCAACCCGGCGCTGGCCACGGAGGCGGAGGGGCTCCGCTTCATCGGGGAAATGCTGGACCGGCACGGGCCTCTGTGCCGCCGGATCCAGGGCGTCCACCTGCATCAGAGCCTCAGCGGGGCCTATGTCCGGGCCCAGACGGGGTTCCTGCCGCCGCTGCCGGCGGATTACGGGGCGCGCTACGGCGTCAGCTACGGCCACATCCAGCGGATTGACCGCCATGAGCCCTGGACCCATCCGGCCGTCGCCGGGCTGGTGGCGCGGATTGCGCCGCAGTACCTGACCCACGAGCTGGCCGCGTCAGGCCGGGCGGCGCGGCGGCGGGCGGTCCAAACGCAGCTGGAGACCCTCCGGCGCGGCCGCCTGGAATCCTGCGGGGGGAGGGTCCATCCGGAAGCGCGAAAGTTTTGACGGAGATTGTCGCGCCGCTCTTGACAACAGCTGGCTGTGGTGCTATGCTTTATTCATTCATATTCACGGTTTCGTGGATATTATTCAATCGACCGAGAGAAAGGTGGAGCGTATGAACCAGCACAAATCCCTTGGGCGGCTGCTGTCCCTGCTGACGGCGCTGGCCATCCTGCTGAGCCTGTGGGTTGTCCCGGCCGCCGCGGCGGCTGCGGAGACGCCGGGGGCCCAGTTCCAGAACACCTCCGGCGACGGCGGGGACGACAGCGTGTCCCTGTCCGCCGAGCGGACCTTCCTGGCCCGGATTCCCGTGGACATGACCGAGGAGGAGGCCGCCGCCGCGGCCGCCGAGGCGGTCTGGTCCCTGGACTACGATGAGAGCCGGCCCTATGTGGACCCGGCCCTCTTCCCGAACCACACCGCCGGCGGCCCCCTGAGCGGCTGGCTGTGCAGCGACGGGGAGACGCCGCTGTTCACCGACATCGCCGCCGGGGCCGAGACCGTGGACGGCCAGGTCTATCTGACCCTGACCTTCGGCAATGTCGGCTACTGGGGCGACGACCTGAGCGTGCCCCACGTCAACGGCGGCGCGTATCTGGACGTCTGCGGCAACTTCTTCCTGACGGCGTCCCTGGACGGGACGGTGCTGGGCGCGGTGGATGTGAAGGTCGCCCCCTACGACAACTTCCACACGATGGAAGAAATCTACCAGTCCCTGGTGGAGCTGGTGGACTACGCCAACGAGAACACCGACCTCTATGTGGGCTATTACTCCATGGGCAGCAGCCAGGGCGACAACGGCCTGGAGAGCCTGGATATGCCCTACCTGATTATCGCCCGCGACCAGGACGTCCTGACCCGGTGGCAGGCGCTCAAGGCCCAGGCCGAGAGCGACCCCTCGGCCCTGATTGATCAGATTGAGCGCGGCGCCCTGGGCGACTACCAGGTGCCGGTGATGTACTCCAACATCCACGCCAACGAGGTCTCCGCCACCGACGGCGTGCTGGCCTTTGCCTGGATGCTGGTGGAGGCCGCCGCCGGCGACGGCGTCCTCAGCTACGACACGCTCACCGGCTTCACCGCCGAGGGCGAGGCCGAGCTGGCCGCCCAGATGGGCCC
>CAJFNZ010000159.1 GCA_904395905.1 uncultured Oscillospiraceae bacterium
ACCGAGGAGGCCAAGTACCGCGCCGTCATCCAACAGGTGCGCGAATGCCACGAGAAGGGCCAGCCGGTGCTGGTGGGCACCATCTCCATCGAGAAGTCGGAGCTGCTCTCCGGGATGCTCAAGCGGGAGAAGATCCCCCACACGGTCCTCAACGCCAAGCACCACGAGAAGGAGGCCGAGATTGTGGCCCAGGCCGGCCAGCTGGGGGCGGTGACCATCGCCACGAACATGGCCGGCCGCGGCACCGACATCATGCTCGGCGGCAACGCCGAGTATCTGGCCAAGAACGATTTGCGCAAGGCCGGCATGGCCGAGGAGCTGATTGTCGAGTCCAACTCCTTCGCCGAGACCGAGGACCCGGAGATCCTGGCGGCCCGCCAGGCCTACAACGAGGCCTACGAACGCCACAAGGCCGAGACGGCCGCCGAGTCCGAGAAGGTCCGCGCCGCCGGGGGCCTGTTCATCATCGGCACCGAGCGCCATGAGTCCCGCCGGATTGACAACCAGCTGCGCGGCCGCTCCGGCCGCCAGGGGGACCCCGGCGAGACGCGGTTCTACCTGAGCCTGGACGACGACGTCATGCGCCTGTTCGGCGGCGACCGGATGGACCGCATCAAGCGGATGATGGACTCCATGGGCCTGGACGACGACACCCCCATCGACGCCAAGCTCCTCTCCGGGGCCATTGAGAACGCCCAGAAGACCGTGGAGAGCCGCAACTTCCAGGTCCGCAAGACGGTGCTGGAGTACGACGACGTGATGAACACCCAGCGCAAGGTCATCTACGAGCAGCGGGAGCTGGTGCTCGACGGGGCCGACCTCCAGAAGAACATCCAGTCCATGCTGGAGTTTGTGGTGGAGACCCAGGTGGCCTCGGCCATGGCCGAGGCGGGGACGCTGGGCAGCGAGCAGCTGGAGGGGCTTCTGCGCCACTTCGAGGGCGTCTACTTCCCCAAGGGCGCCTACCAGCCGGCCGACGCGGACCACCTGACGAAGGAGCGGCTGACCGAAGACCTCCTGGCGCTGTGCCGCAAGACCTACGCCGAGAAGGAGCAGCAGGTCGGCGAGAAGACCATGCGCGAGGTGGAGCGGGTCGTCATGCTCCGGGTCGTGGACGAGTACTGGATGGACCACATCGACGCCATGCACGACCTGCGCCAGGGCATCACCCTCCGGGCCTACGGCCAGACCGACCCGGTCGTGGCCTACAAGCGCGAGGGCTATGAGATGTTCGACGCCATGGTGAACGCCATCAAGGAGGAGACCGTCCGCCGGCTGTTCCTGGTGCGCATCAAGTCCCAGGAGGAGATCCGCCGCGAGAAGGTCGCCAAGGTGACTTTCGAGGGCGGCGGCGACAAGACGGTCAAGCGCCAGCCGGTCACCAAGAAGGCCAAGGTGGGCCGCAACGACCCGTGCCCCTGCGGCAGCGGCAAGAAGTACAAGAACTGCTGCCTGGACAAGGACCTGAATTCATGAGCTTTGTGACGGAACAATCCGGCGCGCTGGTTTTCCGCCGCTGCGACGGCCTGGAGACGCCCCACGGGTTTACCACCCGCCTCGGCGGCGTCAGCCGGGGGCCGCTGGCCAGCCTGAACCTGGGAACCCACCGGGGCGACCGGCCCCGGAACGTCCTGGAGAACCACCGCCGCCTGGCGGCCGCCGTGGGCTACGATGTCCGGCGGCTCGTCTGCGCCCGGCAGGTCCACGGGGACGCGGTCCGGGTCGTCACGGAGGCCGACGCCGGCCAGGGGCTCTTCTATCCGGCGCCCGAGGCCGACGCCCTGGTGACGGCGGCGCCGGGGCTGGCCCTGATGGTCTTCTCGGCCGACTGCACGCCCATCCTCCTGTGGGACCCGGTCACCGGCGCGGCCGGGGCGGTCCACGCCGGCTGGCGCGGCACGGCCCTGGGCATCGTGAAAAAGGCCGTGGAGACCATGGCGGCGGCCTTCGGCTGCCGGCCGGGGGACCTCCGCGCGGCCATCGGCCCGTGCATCGACCGCTGCTGCTTCGAGACGCGGGGCGACGTGCCGGCGGCCATGGAGCGGGCCCTGGGCCCGGCGGCCGCCGTGGCCGTGGACGACGGCGGCGACGGCACGTACCACGTGGATTTGAAGGACCTGAACGCCCTCTGGCTGGCGCGGGCCGGGGTGGACTGGATAGAGACGGCCCCCTGGTGCACGGCCTGCGACACGGCGGCGTTCTGGTCGCACCGGCGCATGGGCGAGGCCCGGGGCGTCCAGGCGGCGGTCATCGCCGGGGGCCGGCCGTGAGGGCCCGGCTGACGGCGGCGGCCCTGCTGCTGGCGCTGCTGGCCGGCTGTGCCGCGCCGGCCGCCCAGTCGGACAGCGCGCCCCTGCCCACGGCCTCGGAGCCGGAAGCGCCCCAGGCCCAGCTGCCCAGCGGGCCGTCGGGACCCTTCGGGCTGGCGTGGGATCCGGCGGCGGGCCTGAACCCCTACGACTGCCTGGCGCTGAGCAACCGGACGGTGCTGTCGCTGCTGTACGAGCCCCTCTTCGCGGTGGACGCCAGCTTTACGGCGACGCCGTACCTCTGCGCGCAGATGGAGAGCTCCGGCGACGGCCGGACCCACACGCTGACCCTCCGCGAGGGCGTCACCTTCTCCGACGGCACGGCCCTGACGGCCGCCGACGTTGCGGCCTCCATCCGGGCGGCCCAGAACAGCGACTACTACGGCGACCGGCTGGACCTGATTTCGTCGGTGACGGCCACGTCGGACCAGACTTTGACGGTGACGACCAGCGCCGCCTGCGGCAGCCTGGACGCTCTGCTGAACATCTATGTGGTCCAGTCCGGCACGGTCGGAGACACGGCGCCGGTGGGGACCGGCCCCTACCGGCTCAGTGGGGAGACCTTAATCCGGAGCGACTGGTGGCGCGGGACCGCGCCGGTGGTGGACGAGCCCTCCATTTCCCTGACGGCGGCGACGACGGCGACGGAACTCCGGGACGTCTTTGAGTACGGCGACGCGACCCTGGCCTGCACCGACCCGAACATCGGCAATTACCTGGCCTACCACACCGACTTCGAGCTGTGGAACAACAACACGACGGTGATGCAGTACGTGGCCTTCAACCGCAACAGCCCGGTCTTTGCCTACCAGGCAATCCGTGCGCTCGTCACCTGGGCGGTGGACCGGGACGCCATCGTCTCCAGCACGGCCAACGGCTTTGCCACGGCGGCCGTGCTGCCGGCCTCGCCCTTTGCCGCGGTCTATGACAGCGCTCTGGCGGCGGAGTACGACTACGACCCCGACGCCGTCTCCGCCGCCCTGGCGGCCGCCGGCATTTCCGATTTGAGCGACGGCGACGGGATCCTGGACATCTACACCGACAGCGGCACCCAGAGCCTCCGGGGCACGCTGGTGGTGTCCGGCGAGTCGGAGCAGCGGGTGGCCGCGGCGCAGGCGGTGGTGGACGCCCTGAACGGCTGGGGGTTCGATTTGAGCCTCCGGGCCCTGGCGTACGACGACTACGTCTCCGCCCTGCGCAACGGCAACTACGACCTCTACTACGGCGAGGTGCGCCTGTCGCCGGACTTCGACCTGGGCGTCTTTTTCGACACGGACGGCAACCTCAGCTACGGCAGCATCGCCGACGGCGAGGCCGCCCAGCTGTGCGCCCGGGCCCGGGAGAACGAGGGCAACGCCTACGACCTGTACCGGTACGTCCTGGAGCAGGGGCTGCTGTGCCCGATTCTCTTCAAGACGTATGCCATCTACTCCGACCGCGGCAGTGTGACGGGGTTGACGCCCTGCCTGGACGGCGTCTTCCTCCAGCCGTTTTCGGATGCCAACTGACCTGAGCGGCCGCCGGCGCAATCTGCGCCGGCGGCCGCTGTTGCAGTATCGGGGATGGACAGTGCTGAACGGACCGTGGTATACTGGCGGTAGAATCCTCGAGAGAAAGGAGCGATTGGCATGAAACGAGCATTGGCACTGCTGCTCTGCCTGGCGCTGCTGTGTCCCGCGGCCCTGGCGGCGGAGCCGGACGGCCCGGCCTGGCGGCGGACGGAGCCCGGCGGCCGCTACGTCACGGTGCGCCTGGACGCCGTGGCGGGCGCGGAGGACATGGACTGGCAGGAGCAGCAGCGGCTGGCCGTCCGCTATGCCGACACCCATGAGCCGGCGCCCCTGTCCAGCGAGCTGCTGGAGTACGAGGGCGGGGCCGTCTACGTCACGGTGCCGGCGTCGGAGGCGGGCCGGCCGCTGGAGGTCTACCTGGCCGAGGAGGCGTACTTCCCGGACTGCCTGCAGGATTGGGGCATGGACGTGCCGACGGGCGCGAAGCCGCTGGCCGCCCGCGGCGTCGTCCAGGGGGACCGTGCCGGCAATCTGAACGCGGACCGGGCCGTGATCCGGGCGGAGGCCGCGGCCATGCTGGCCCGCCTGCTGTCCCTGGAGCCGGGCGGCGCACCGGGCTACGGCGACGTGCCGGAGGGCGCATGGTACCGCGACGCCGTCTCGGCCCTGCGGGCTGCCGGCATCGCGTCGGCGGGTAGGGCGTTCCAGCCCGACCGCCCGGTGACCCGTGCGGAGTTTATGACGTTCCTCGCCCGGGCCATGGCGTACGTGGGCTGGCTGACGCTGGAGGAGGACGGCGGCGCGCAGCTGCCCTACGAAGACGCGTCGGCCATCCCCACCTGGGCCCGGCCGGCGTATGCGGGGCTGGACGCCCTCATAGCGGTCAATACCCAGGTGTATACGGGTGAGGCCGACCCCGTCACCGGCGAGCCGGCGTTCATCCTGCTGGCCGAGCCGGGCCGCGCCGTGACGCGGGAGGAGGCCGTCGCCTCCACCTGGCTGGCGCTGCGGCGTCTGCCCTGCTATCCCACGGAGCTGGCCATCGAGTGGGGCTTTGCCGACGCCATGCCGGTTGTGGACGGCTCCACCTCCACATACCCGTACACTACTGCCCTCTACGGCGAGCTGTTCCACAATTACGAGATGCACCCGGCCTTCCCGGAGGCCCACTCCAAGAGCCACGCCTCCTATGAGCGGCTGATTGCCGGGGAGGTGGACGCGCTGTTCGCGGCCACGCCGCCGTCGTCGGACCTGGAGGCCCTGGCGGAGGCGGCCGGCGTGGAGCTGGAGATTGTGCCCATCGCCTACGACGCCATGGTGTTTTTCACCAACGGGGAGAACGTCGTGGACGGCCTGACCCGGCGGCAGATCCAGGATATCTACGTCTCCGGGGCGTACGACAACTGGAGCCAGCTGGGCGGCGACGACGCGGCGCTGCTGCCGTACCGGCGCAACACCGACAGCGGCTCCCACGCCCTGATGGAGCGGTATTTCCTGGAGGGCGGCAGGCTGTCCCTGAGCCCCGACGTCCACAACGTCCTGACCTCCTACGGGATGACCTCGGCCCTGACCGACGTGGCCGACGCCATGACGACGGATCCGCCGGCCTATGCCATCGGGTACAGCGTCTACTATTACTATGTCGCGAACCAGTGGCTGCTGGACGGCGGAGCGGTCCTGAAGCTGCTGGCGGTGGACGGCGTGTACCCCACCGAGGAGACCATCGCCGACGGGTCGTACCCCCTGGCCGGGTACAACTATGTGGTGTACCGGGCCGACGAGCCCGCGGATTCTCCGGCCCGCCGCCTGGCGGACTTCCTGCGCTCCCCGGACGGCCAGAGATGCGTGGCCAGCGCCGGCTTCGGCCCGCTGTACAGCGACCCCAAGGCCGATTTGGAGGCGCGGCTCCCCGGCTGGACGGTGGAGGCGGTTTTCCCTGCGCCCGATGGGAACAGCTATCTGGCCCTCTCCCGCAGCGACGCGGACGGAACGCTCCGGGGCAGCTGGCTGCGGCGCGTGGCCCTTTGGGGCGAATTCCTCTCGGATGTCTGCCCGGTTCCGGAGCCGGGACGGCTGTCCTCCGCGTTTGTGCGCGACCGGGATACGACCTTCGTCTTCGGCCTGGCCGGCGACGGCGGGCCCTATTCCGTCCGCCTGACCGACGAACAGGGCCGCGTCCAGACGTGCGAGGTGTCCGGCGGCGGCAGCTTTTCCTTCCTGCCCGAAGGCGCGCCGGTCCTGCTGGAGCTGCTTGAGGACGGCCGGACCATCGACCAGAGGACGGAGTTTTAACGAAAACGGCGCCGGCGCACATTGCGCCGGCGCCGTTGGCCGGATCCGGGGCTTCAGGCCCGGCGGCTGCGGAGGTAGTCGAGGACCTCAGCCGCGTTGGTGTCGGGCTTCACCTTGGGCATCACCCGCTCGATGACGCCGTTTTCGTCAATCACGAACGTGGTCCGGACGACGCCCATGGAGACCTTCCCGTAGAGCTTCCGCTCCTGCCAGACGCCGTAGGCCTCCAGCACCGTCCGCTCCGGGTCGGAGAGCAGCCGGAAGGGGAGGCTGTACTTTTCGGCGAACCGCTGGTGGGATGCCGCGGAGTCCCGGCTGACGCCGAGCACCACCGCGCCCAGGGCCTCGTATTCCCCGTAGGCCGCGCCGAAGGCGCAGGCCTGGCGGGTGCAGCCCGGCGTGTTGTCCTTGGGGTAGAAATAGAGGACCACCGGCTTCCCGGCGAAGTCCCGCAGGGAGACCGGGTTCCCTGCCTGGTCCGGCAGGGTGAAGTCGGGGGCCTTTTGACCGGCTTCCAACATGATTACGTTCCTCCTTTGCAGAAGACCAGACGGGTTTCCGACGACAGGGACGATTCGTACCGGTAGCCCAGCTCGCAGAAGCCGCGGAGGTCCTCCGGGGCCTCCGCGCCCCGGTCGGCCAGAAAGCGGACCATTCTGCCCCGGGCCATCTTGCACAGCGTGCCCTTTTCGACAATCCGGCCGTCGCGCCGCTCGCCGAAGACGCAGCGGACCCACCGGACCGACGGCGGCAGGTGCGGCCGCACGGCGCGGCTGTACTCCTCGGACGCCAGGTCCAGGAGGCAGTCGGTTTCCGCGGCCAGGGCGTCCGCCAGGCGGCCGCCCCAGAACTCGTAGAGGTTCCGGCAGCCGCCCACGGCCAGCCGCGCCTGCATTTCCAGCCGGTAGGGCGTCACGCCGTCGAAGGGCCGGAGGACGCCGTAGAGGCCCGAGAGAATCCGCAGGCGCTCCTGGAGGCAGGCCAGCTGCCCGGCCTCCATGACGCCGGGGGCCATATACTGGTACTGGATGCCCCGGTAGGCCAGGACGGCCGGCGTCAGGCGGCGGCGCAGGTCGGCGGCCTCCAGCTGGCGGAGGCTGACCTGGGCCACCGCCTCGCTGCACTGCCAGAGGCGGCGCAGGGAGACCGGGTCCATGGCCCGCAGGGCCGCCAGGAGCGTTTCCGCCTGGGGCAGAAACTGCGGCAGGGAGGCCGGGGCCAGCGTGTCCACGTCCGCGGCCATGGCCTTGGCCGGGGAAATCAGGGCCAGCATGGGAACCCGACGGGGCGGCCGGCCCGGCGGGGCAGAAGGGGTTTCGTCGGCGCCGCCGGGAATTCCCGCCGCGCCCATGTCGCTCGTCAGTGCCATCTTGTCCTCACGGTGTTTTGGGGTTTCCCGCGCCCCGCTCCGGGGCCGGGTTGTCTTCCATTGTAGGGGAGGCCCGGCGGTCTGTCAAGTCCGGATCGGGAACCCCTGGAAGCGGCGGCGCATAGGATGGGCTGCGGGGAAAGACCGTTCGAGGTCCCCGCAAGAAACCGGAAAGGGGAAAACCTTATGCCACAATATTGCAATCCGCCGCTGGGGTATCGCAATCCCGACGACTGCCGCTGCGGCGCGTCGCGGCCCTGCGGCTGCCAGAGCTATCCGTGCTGCTGCCCGGTACCCACCGGAACCCTGTTTCCCACCGGCGTGACCGGTCCCACCGGCCCCACCGGTCCGACCGGCCCGACTGGCCCCACCGGCCCGACCGGCGCTACGGGCGCCGACGGAGCGGTCGGCCTGGCCGGCGTCACGGGTGCGACCGGCCCCACCGGCCCGACCGGCCCCACGGGCCCCAGCGGTGAGGCGGGCGCTGCCGGCGCAGCCGGCGCCACCGGCGCCACCGGCCCGACGGGCGCGACCGGCGCCACGGGTGCCACCGGCCCGACCGGCCCCGTGACCCAGGGCGCCGCCGTCACCGACGCCACCGGCACCGGCGACATCACGACCCAGTTCAACGCCCTGCTGACCAGCCTCCGGAACGCCGGCATCATCGCCAACTGAGTTCTCCCAGCGAAAAAGTGCGCCGTTTGGCGCACTTTTTCGCGTTTCGGGCCGTCAGTCGCCGATGTGGATATTGACGCCGTTGACCTCCACGGCGTCGTCGGCCCGGACCAGGATGTACTTGGCCCCGTCGATAATCCGGGTCTCCACCAGGTCGGACCGCTCCGGGTTGACCCGGATGGTCACGTCCGGCGTGCTGACCTCCAGCTGGCGCGGGTCCACGATATTGGCCGGGGAGAGGATGGCGTCCGCCCCGAACTGCTCGTCAAACTGCCGGTCGAAGCTCTCCAGGCCCGGGGCCGTGACGCCGCAGGACTCCAGCACCCCCTCCACCTGGCGCTTCGTCAGCACCAGGGGCTCCGGTTCGCGGCTGGCCTTGTGGTCGGCAATCAGGCCGCACAGCTGGCCGTGGACCTCCTGGACCACGTCGTAGCTGCACTGGTCCTCCAGGGACTCGGCCAGCAGCGCCTGGAAGGTCTCCCGCTGGTCGTCGGCGGCCATGGGGGCCTCGGTGCGGAAGACCGCCTGGATGAAATCCTCGTGGACCGTGTCGGCGCTGCGGGTGTAGTAGAGGGCGTTGTAGAGGTTCGTGGCGCAGCTGTCAAAGGCCGGGAACAGGAAGCCCAGCTCCGGCGCGGCGGCCACGAAGTCCGGTTTTTGCAGCCGGAAGGCCTTCTCCTGGCCGTCGTAGCGGAGGCCCGGCTTCGTCATCTTCACCGGGCAGAGGCTGCATACGATGTAGGAGAACTGGTTCTCCGAGGCGTCCTCCAGGGCGCCGCCGTCCCGGCCCCGGAAGGGGACGTCGTAGACGTCGTGGGCCAGGAGCAGGACGTAGGCCGTCTCCAGGGTCACGCTCTCGGCCACCAGCTGGAAGAAACGGTCGAGCGCCTCCTGGTCCTGGAGGTCCGAGTCCCGCAGGGCCATCAGCAGCCGGTGCTCGTCGCTGTCGGCCACCTGGGCCGTGCGGAAGGTGATGTCCAGCAGGTTCTTCCCCTGGCGGCCCGACAGGGACCGCTTGAACAGTCCCAGGTACTTTTCCAGCTCCTCCTCGCCGCTCAGGGCAACCGACTGGTCGAACGTGGCGACAATCTCCCGGCTCTCGCTGACGTAGCAGCCGCGGATGTGGGTGATGTTGGTGCGGTCTGCCCGGAAGCGCCGGCGCAGCTCCGCGATTTCTCTGTCGTTCATGGTGCAAACTCCCAACCCTTCGGATTGCCGGCCAAAGCCGGCGGAAACCAGTATACCACATCGGACCTAAGCGCCGCAACGGCGGGATGGGCTGTAAATAAATCCCTTTTCAACGGAAAATTGGTTTGACAAATTGACAACCTTAGAGTATAATCAAGTTGTTACTTTTCCGTAAGAGAGGTGAACCCCTTGGTCAGATTTGAGAACGTCTCCATGGCCTACGGCGCCAACGAGGTCCTCCACACCATGAACCTGCACATTCCCGAGGGGAAGCTGGTGGTGCTGATTGGCCCGTCTGGCTGCGGAAAGACGACGACGCTGCAGCTGATTAACCGGCTGATTCTGCCCACGGCCGGCAAAATCTATGTGAACGGCCAGGACATCAGCACCGTGGACCCGGTGGCCTTGCGGCGGGGCATCGGCTACGTCATCCAGGAGATTGGCCTGTTCCCCCACATGACCATCCGGCAGAACATCGAGATTGTGCCGAAACTGCTCGGCTGGGACGAATCGCGCCGCCGCGGGCGCGCCGAGGAGCTGATGAAGCTGGTGGGGCTGGACGAGCGGTATCTGGACAGCTACCCGGCCAACCTCAGCGGCGGCCAGCAGCAGCGTATCGGCCTCCTGCGGGCCCTGGCGGCCGAGCCGCCGATTATCCTGATGGATGAGCCCTTCGGGGCCCTGGACCCCATCACCCGGGAGTCCCTCCAGGACGAGATTATGGACCTGCAGAGGAAGCTCCACAAGACCATCGTCTTCGTGACCCACGACATGGATGAGGCCATCAAGATTGCCGACATCATCGTGCTGATGAAGGACGGCGTCATCGTCCAGGCGGCCTCGCCGGAGGAGCTGCTCAGCGACCCGGCCGACGAGTTCGTCGAGCAGTTCCTCGGGCGCCAGCGGCTCCACGGCGGCCGGGTCGAGACCGTCCGGGACCTGATGCAGGAGCGGGTCGTCGCCGCCCTGCCGGGCATGAGCCTGGTGGAGAGCGTGGCCCTGATGGAGCGCAAGCACGTGCCGACCCTCTTCGTGGTGGACGAGGAGCGGCATCTCCTGGGCCACGTCGATGTCGAGGACATCCAGCGGTGCAGCCGGGCCAAGGGCACGCACCTCTCCGACATCAGCCACACCCAGGTGCCGTCGGTCAAGCCGGAGGACTCGGCCAAGGAGACCTTCGCCAGGATGATGCAGGAGCATCTGGACGTGCTGCCGGTGACCGACGGGGAGAACCGCCTGGTGGGCATCGTGACCCGCAGCAGCATGGTCAAATCCCTGGCCCGCGCGGTCTGGAGGGAGGATGGCCATGGCTGAGTTTTTCGCGGAGCTGGCAAAGAACAGCGACCTGATTCTCACGGCCCTGGGCCAGCACGTGGCCATCAGCGCGACGGCCATCGTCCTGGGCATCCTGGTGGCCGTGCCGGCGGGCATCCTGCTGACGTATCACCCACGGGCGGCGTCGGTGGTGCTGGCGGTGTTCGGCGTCGTCAACACCATTCCCAGCATCGTGCTGCTGGGTGTGGCGATGATTCTGCTGGGGCTGGGCTTTGCCCCGGCGGTGGCGGTGCTGTTTCTCTACTCGCTGCTGCCCATCCTCCGGGCCACCTACACCGGCATCCGGGAGGTGAGCCCCAAGTGCCTCAAGGCCGCCCGGGGCATGGGCATGAGCCCGATGCAGATGCTGCGCCTGGTGCAGCTGCCCCTGGCTCTGCCGGCCATCATCACGGGCATCCGCCTGAGCGCCATCTACATCATCTCCTGGGCGACGCTCTCGGCCTTCATCGGCGGCGGCGGCCTGGGCGACCTCATCTGGATGGGCTTGCAGAGCTACAACTTCAACCTGGTCCTCTGCGGCGCCATCCCGGCGACGATTCTCGCGCTGCTGGTCAGCGCGCTGCTCAACCGCGTCATCCGCCTGTCCCGGCGGCACCGCAGTGAGGAGGTGGCGGCGTGAACTGGTCCAACGTCCTCTCGGCCGCCCTGACGCACCTGGAGATCTCCTTCCTCGGGGTCCTGGCCGGCTGCGTGGTGGGGCTGCCCCTGGCCGCGCTGCTGGTGCGGCTGCCGAAGCTGCAAAAGCCGCTGTTTGCGGTGGTGGACGCCCTCCAGACGGTGCCCACCCTGGCCATGCTGACGTTTGTCATGCTGATTTTCGGGCTCAATGACAGCACGGTCATCGTGACCATCTTCCTCTACTCGCTGTTCCCCATCCTCCGCAACGCCTATGTGGGGCTCACGTCGGTGGACGCCGGCACCATCCGCGCCGGCCGCGGCATCGGCATGACGTCCCTGCAAATTTTCACGATGGTCCGCTTCCCGGTGGCCGTGCCGATGATTCTCACGGGCATCCGCCTGGCCATCGTCTCGGCCCTGGGCGTGACGGCCACGGGCGTGTTCATCGGCGCCGGCGGCCTGGGGATGCTCATCTGGCGGGGCATCCAGACCCGCAACACCCTGATGATGCTCTCGGGGGCCATCCCCGTCTCGCTGCTGGCGGTGCTGTTCGAGTACGCCATCGGCCATCTGGAGAAGAAACTGACGAAACAATCGACCCACACAGGAGGCGTGCTATGAAAAAATTGATGACGGTTCTGTTGTCCGCGGCCCTGGCGGCGGCGGTGTTCTCGGGGTGCAGCTCCGGCGACACGGTCACCGTGGGCTCCAAGCAGTTCACCGAGAACATCCTGCTGGGCGAGATGTACGCCCAGCTGATTGAGGCCAAGACCGACCTGAAGGTGGAGCGGAAGCTGAACCTGGGCGGCACCTCGGTCTGTATGCCGGCGATGCAGAACGGCGAGATTGACATCTACTTTGAATACACCGGCACGGTCTACAATGAGATTCTCAACCACGAGCTGCTGCCGGGCACCACCGGGGAGGAGATCCTCGAGGTGAGCCGCACGGAGCTGGACGAGCAGGAGAATATCACGATGTTCGAGCCCCTGGGCCTGAACAACACCTTCGCCGTGGCCATGAAGACCGAGCGGATGGAGGAGCTGGGGGTGGAGACCATCTCCGACCTGGCGGCCGTGTCGGACCAGCTGGTGTTCGGCGCCAACCACGTGTTCTACACCCGGGTCCACGACGGCTACGACGGCCTGGTGGCCACCTACGGGCTGAACTTCCGGGACGCCCTGCGGATGGACTCGTCGCTGCTCTATGAGGCGGCCGACGCCGGGGAGCTGGACGTCATCATCGTCTACGCCACAGACGCCCTGCTCCAGCGCTACGACATGACGTGCCTGGCGGACGACCAGGCGCTGTTCCCGCCCTACGAGGGGGCTCCGGTCTGCCGCAACGAGACGCTGGAGCAGTACCCGGAGCTGGAAGAAGTGCTGAATACGTTGGCCGGGGCCATTGACGACACCACGATTCAGGAGTTAAACTATCAGGTAGACGTAGAACAGCGCGCCGTCGAAGACGTCGCGGAGGAGTGGTTAACGGAGAATGGATATCTCTGAGCAAAGAAGCGGCGCGGGGGAGTATCGCCCCCGCGCCGACGCGCCGCGGTATTTGGAGATTGCCCAGGACGTCGCGGCGAAGATTGCCGAGGGCATTTACCGGGAGGGGGAGCGGATCTACGCCCGGTCGGCCCTGGCCAGCCAGTACGGCGTCTCCAGCGAGACGGCCCGCCGGGCCGTCTGCATCCTGGTGGACTTGGGCATCGTCGCCTCGTCCCGGGGCAGCGGCGTGACCATCGCCTCCCGGGAGAAGGCCGTGGCCTATGTGCGCCAGTACCGGGACTTTCTCTCCATCAACGATTTGCACCGGCAGCTGGTGGAGGGCATCCAGCGCCAGCAGGAGGAGACCCGCCAGATTAACGAGCTGCTGGAGCGGCTGGTGGAGAAGACGGAGCGGTTCCGCACGTCGAACCCCTTCGTGCCCTACCGCGCCCAGGTGCCGCCGGACAGCCCCCACGTGGGGAAGACCCTCCAGGACCTGAACTTCTGGCACAACACCCAGGCCACGGTGGTGGCCATTGCCCACGACGGCAGCCTGCGGCTCTCCCCGGGGCCCTATGTGACCCTGAAGGCCGGGGACGTCCTCTATTATCTCGGAAGCGCCGACTGTGTGGACCGGGTGGAGCAGCTGTTCTCCGCCGGGGCGTAGAGGGCTTGCGAAACCTCCCGACGTTTGGTATACTATCCAATATGTTTTCATATTGAGAGGAACGGAGGATACCATGGGTTTACAGGAGGCATGGAGAGAGGCGGTGGCCTTTCACGGGTGCCGCTGCCCGGCGCTGGCCATCGGCACGCGGGCAACGGCCTACATCATGGAGCAGTTCGGACTGGGGCCGGCGGGGCCCTACGACGTGGTCTGCACGGCGGAGAGCTTCTCGTGCGCCATTGACGCCATCCAGGCGGTGCTGGGCTGCACGATTGGCAACGGGAAGCTGCGGGTTCAGAGCAAGCGGCGGATGGCGTTCCGCTTCTGCGATACGCGGACGGACCGGAGCATCTATCTGGCGCTGCGGCCGTGGCTCCGGGACCGGCCGGGGCTGACGGAAAAGCTGCTGACCATGCCCCTGGAGAAGCTCTTCCAGGTGACCGAGGGCAACGAGGTGCCGGAGAAGGCGCCCAACTGTATTCTCTCCTCGGCCTGCGAGGTGCGCAATCCGCGGCCGCCCCGCCGGCCGGTGGAGCTGCCCAGCGATGATTTGTATCCCCAGGACGGCGACCGGGACTGGTAAACGAAAGCCGATGCAGAACCGTTTGGATTCTGCATCGGCTTGTTTGTTGGACGGCTACGCGGTCTCCACCAGCCGGGCGGCGACGGTGTTGCAGTGGGTGTCGAAGCGGCGGGTGCCCATGCCGCGGCCCACGGTTCCGCCCGCCGCCGGGAACGGCGCCCAGCGGGTGACGAAGCGGCGCAGAAGCGCCGCGCCCGTGGGCGTGCACAGCTCCCGGTCCGCCGGGCCGTGCACCGTCGGCAGGCCCTCCAGCAGCGCCGCCGTGGCCGGGGCCGGCACGGGCAGCTCACCGTGGGCGCAGTGGACCGTCCCGCCGCCTACGGCGACGTCCGTGGCCACGACGGCGTCGGGGCCGATGGCGTGCAGCAGAAGGCTGACGCCCACGATGTCGGCGATGGCGTCGTTGGTGCCCACCTCGTGGAAGTGGACCTCGCCGGGCGTCGTGTTGTGGGCCCGGGCCTCGGCCCCGGCCACCAGGCCGTAGACGGCGCAGGCGTCGTCCAGCACGGCCTCGGGCAGCGGCAGGCCGCGAATCAGCGCCACCACGTCGGCCAGGCTCCGGTGGACGTGACGGTGGTGGCCATGGGAATGGTGGCCGTGGGGGCCGTCGGGCCCCTCCTCCGCGCCGTGGAAGGCCACGGCCATGTGGACGCCCGCCAGGCCGTGGTCGGAAACCGGCTCCGGCCGGACGGAGACGCCGTCCAGCGGCAGGGCGTTCATGGCCGCCAGGAACCCCTCCGGGTCGGGACACAGCTGGTACAGGGCCCCCAGGAGCATATCGCCGGCGCAGCCGGCGGAGACGTCGAGATACAGCGTTTTCATTGGGAACGGACCTCCCCCACGTGGTTGATCATATTGGCCAGATACCCGGCGCCGAAGCCGTTGTCGATGTTGACGACGCTGACGCCGCTGGCGCAGGAGTTGAGCATGGACAGCAGGGCCGCGAGGCCGCCGAAGGAGGCCCCGTAGCCGACGCTGGTGGGCACGGCGATGACCGGGCAGTCGGCCAGGCCGCCCACGACGCTGGCGATGGCCCCCTCCATGCCGGCGATGGCGATGATGACCGTGGCCCGCATGATGGTTTCCGTGTGGGCCAGGAGCCGGTGGATGCCCGCCACGCCGACGTCGTAGAGCCGCTCCACCCGGTTGCCCAGGAACTCGGCGGTCTGGGCGGCCTCCTCGGCCACGGGCAAATCGCTGGTGCCGGCGGTCAGGACGACGACGGTGCCGATGCCGCCGGGCTCCGGCAGGGGGCCGATGCGGCCGATGTGGGAGGCCGCGTCGTAGTGGAGGTCCAGCCGGGCCCCCACGTATGCGGCCGCCTCCGGGCGCATCCGGGTAATCAGCACGGCCTCCTGGCCGCGGGAGAGCATATTCTCGGCGATGGCGGCAATCTGCTCGGGGGTTTTGCCGGCGCCGTAAATCACCTCGGAGGTCCCCTGGCGGAGGCTCCGGTGGTGGTCCACCTTGGCGAAGCCCAAATCGTCGAAGGGGGAGAGTTTCAGATGCAGCAGCGCCTCCTGGGCGCTGAGCCGGCCCTGCGCCACCTGTTCCAGGATGTGCAGGGCGTTGGCCTGTTCGGACATGGTATTTGCTCCTTTTTGGGGGGAATTTCCTCCAGTATACACCAGCAGCCGCAAAAAGGCAACAACGTGGCCGCCGGCTGAAAGCCGGCGGCCACGAGCGGGTTCAGCTCCGTTTTTTGCCCAGATAGGCCTCTTTGATGGTTTCGTCCTCGTACAGCTCCATACCGGTGCCGTGGAGGGTGATGCGGCCGGTCTCCATCACGTAGCCCAGGTCGGCGGTCTTCAGGGCCATGTTGGCGTTCTGCTCGATGAGCAGCACCGTGATGCCCTGGCCGTTGATGGTCCGGATAATCTCGAAGATGTCCTTGACCACCAGGGGCGCCAGGCCCAGGGAGGGCTCGTCCATCATGATGAGCTTCGGCCGGGACATCAGGGCGCGGCCCACGGCCAGCATCTGCTGCTCGCCGCCCGAGAGGGTGCCGGCCAGCTGCCAGGCCCGCTCCTGGAGCCGGGGAAAGAGCGTGTAGATGTAGTCGATGTCCGCCTTGAGGTCGTCCTTGCGGAGGTACGCGCCGATTTTCAGGTTTTCCAGCACCGTCAGGTTGGAGAAGACCCGCCGGCCCTCCGGCACCAGGGTCACGCCCCGGGAGACGATGTCGTCGCTGGCCCGTCCCACCAGCTCCTCACCCTGGAAGCGGATGGAGGCGCTCTTGGGCCGCACCAGGCCGGCAATGGCCTTGAGGGTTGTGGACTTGCCCGCGCCGTTGGCGCCAATCAGGGTGACGATTTTCCCCTCGGGCACGTCCAGGGAGATGCCCTTGACGGCCTCGATGCCGCCGTAGGAGACCACCAGGTCCCGGATTTCCAGAATATTAGCCATCCTCGTCCACCCCCAGATAGGCGTCAATGACGCGCGGATTGTTCTGGACCTCCGCCGGCGTGCCCTCGGCGATGCAGCGGCCGAAGTCCAGCACGTAGATGCGGTCGGAGATCTCCATGACCAGGTCCATGTGGTGTTCAATCATCAGGACCGTCAGGCCGTATTTGTCCCGGATCTCGTGGATGAAGGCCGTCAGCTCCAAGGTCTCCTGGGGATTCATGCCGGCGGCCGGCTCGTCGAGCAGCAGCAGCTGCGGGCCGGTGGCCAGGGCGCGGGCAATCTCCAGCCGCCGCTGGAGGCCGTAGGGCAGGGAGCCGGCCACCTCGTCCTTGAGGCGGAGCAGGTCCTGCTCGGCCAGGAGCTCCGTGGCCTCCCGGCGCATCCGCTGCTCCTCTTTGTAGTTGAGCCGCAGCGTCGCCGTCAGGAAGTTCTGCTTGGCCCGCATATGCTTGGCAATCAGCACGTTTTCAAAGACCGTCAGGGCCGAGAACAGCCGGATGTTCTGGAAGGTCCGGGCGATGCCCAGCTTCGTAATCCGGTCGGGGGTGGGGGCCAGGACCTTGGGGTAGCTGCCGTGGTCCTCGCCGGCGTAGAGCTTTTTCATCTTGCCCTGGGGATGGTTTTCCACCATGGGCTTGCCCAGGAAGTCCACGCGGCCGTTGGTGGGCTCGTAGACGCCGGTGATGCAGTTGAAGGCCGTGGTCTTGCCTGCGCCGTTGGGGCCAATCAGGGCCACAATCTCGCCCCGGTTCACATCCAGCGTCAGGTTGTTGACGGCCACGACGCCGCCGAACTGCATCGTCACATGGTCCATGTGCAGGACGTTCTCGCTCATTGGGAGGCCCCCTTTCTGCCGGCTTTCGGCCGCCGTCGGAAGAGGTCCGGCAGCTCCTTGGTGCCCATGATGCCCCGGCGGAAGAACAGCACGAAAATCATGATGATGACCGAGAACACCACCAGGCGGAAGCCGCTGCGGAAGATCCCGGGGGCCGAGATGCCCAGGAAGGTGCCGGTGTCCAGGCCGCGGAGCCACCACTCCGACGCGGCGATGAACAGGAACGAGGCCAGCACCGAGCCGGTCACCGAGCCGATGCCGCCGATGACCACAATCAGCAGCAGCTCGTACGTCATGGCCGCCTTGAACTGGGCCGCCTGCACGGTGCTGGCGAACATGGCCAGCATGGCGCCGCCGACGCCGGCGAAGAAGGAGCTGATGCAGAAGGCCAGCTGCTTGTGGTGGAACAGGTTGATGCCCATGGCCTCGGCGGCCACCTCATCCTCCCGGATGGCCTTGAAGGCCCGGCCGTAGGAGGAATTGATCAGCAGCACAATCAGAAGGATGCAGAGGGATGCCAGGGCCACCGGGGCCAGGGTCGCCAGACTGAGGCCGCCAATCTCCATGGAGCTGAAGCGGGTGTAGCTGCGCAGGACGTTGGAGCCGTTGGTCAGGGGGCCCAGCTTGTCCCACTGGCAGATGGCGCGGATGATTTCCGCAAAGCCCAGGGTGGCGATGGCCAGGTAGTCGCTGCGCAGGCGCAGCACCGGCAGGCCGATGAGGTAGGCGAACAGCGCCGCGGCCAGGCCGGCCAGCACCAGGGCCACGGGCCAGGGGAGGTAGAACTGAATGAGGCCGCCGTCGTAGTACTGGTAGACGCTCATGCGGTCGGCCACGGGGATGGTGAACATGGCGTAGACGTAGGCGCCGATGAGCATGAAGCCCGCCTGGCCCAGGGAGAACAGGCCCGTAAAGCCGTTGAGCAGGTTCATGGACACGGCCACCAGGGCGTAGACGGAGCCCTTCTGGATGACGGTGAGCAGCATGGCCCAGGACGAGGTCACCGGAATACACAGATCCAGGACCACCGCCAGGGCGTAGAGAAGCAGCAGCGCCAGAGCGGTGATGAGGACGGTGCGCTTGTTGTTGGTTTCCATGGCTTCCCCTCCTTAGACTTTCTCGGCGGCCTTTTCGCCGAACAGGCCCGTGGGCTTTGCCACGAGGACGACAATCAGCAGCACGAAGGTGAAGGCGTCGGAGAAGGTGGCGAGGCCCAGGCCGCTCTGGATGACGCCCAGCTGCATGAGAATGGTGTCGAGCGCCTTGATGATGTTCTCACAGATGCCGATGAGGAACGCGCCGATGACGGCGCCGGGCACCGAGCCGATGCCGCCGAAGACCGCCGCCACGAAGGCCTTGAGCCCGGGCATGGCGCCGGCGGTCGGGGTGACGCCGGGGTAGTTGGAGAAGTAGAGCATGGAGCCGACGGCCGCCAGGAACGAGCCGATGATAAAGGTGGCGGAGATGACGTTGTTGATTTTGATGCCCATCAGCCGGCTGGTCTCGAAGTCCTTGGAGACGGCCCGCATGGCCATGCCGGTTTTGGTGTGGTTGATCAGCAGCACGAGGCCCGCCACCAGCAGGATGGTGAGGATGGGGGTGATGACCGTCACCCGCCGGGTGGTCGCGCCGAAGAGGGTGATGGTGTCCGAAATCCAGGGGAGCGTGGGGTAGTTCTTGTTGAGGCCGCCGGTGATGTAGAGCGCCAGGTTCTGGAGCAGATAGCTGACGCCGATGGCGGAAATCATCACCGACATCCGCGGCGCCGAGCGCAGCGGCTTGTAGGCGACCTTCTCGATGACGAAGCCCAGCAGCACGGTCAGCAGAATCACCAGCGGCACGGCCAGGTAGATGGGCACGGCCGTGGACAGGTAGACCATCATCAGGCCGGCGACCATGAACACGTCGCCGTGGGCGAAGTTGATGAGCCGCAGGATGCCGTAGACCATGGTGTAGCCGATGGCAATCAGCGCGTACTGGCCGCCGACGGAGATGCCCGAAAGCAGGTAGGGCAGGTTGGCGTTGAAGAACTCCATAGGGGAGGAACCTCCTTTGTCGTGGGATGGAACGGCCCCCGGCGCTTGCGCGGTCTCGAAAGGAGAAGCGGTCCTCTCCCTTCGAGGCCGGGAAGTCCGGGGAAGCGCGCGGGGGCAGAGCCCCCGCGCGGCGACGCCTCAGATTACTCGGCGTACTGGACCTTGACGAAGTCCCACGCGCCGGTCCCGGTGTTGCACTGCTTGACGTAGGCCGCATCGCGGACGGCGTCGCCGTTGACGTCGTCAAATTCGATGTGGCCGGTGATGCCGTCGTAGGTGACGTCCCACAGGGCGGCCATCACGTCGGCCGGATTGGTGGAGCCGGCGGCCTTGAGGGCCTCCAGGGCCACGAAGTAGGCGTCGTAGCCCATGACCGACAGGCCGGAAATCATGTCGTTGCCGTTGTTGTTGGTGAGGTTCGTCTCGTCGGAGTTGATCCACTCCTTGAACGCCGCGTCGAATTCGGCGTTGCCGCCCTCCTGGTAGAAGGTGGTCACGTACAGTTCAATGTTGTCCTTGCCCTGGGCGGCGCTGGTGATGACGTTGGAGTCCCAGGTGTCGGCGGCCAGCATGGGCATCCCCAGGTCCTGGGTGGCGGCCTGGTCGATGATCAGCGCGGCGGCCTCGGTGGAGGTGGGGGCGAAGAAGACGTCGCAGCCCTGGTTCTTGGCGTTGGTCACATAGGCGCTGAAGTCGCTGGTGCCCTCGGGGAAGGTCTCATAGACGCAGTTGCCCTCGCCGAAGGCCTGCTGGAAGTAGGTGCACAGGCCCACGGAGTAGTCGTCGCCCTGCTTGGCCAGACAATAGGCCTTCGTGGCGCCCAGCTCCTTGGCGAAGTTGGCCAGGACCGTGCCCTGGAAGGGGTCGAGGAAGCAGATGCGGAAGTAGTGCTCGTTGCCGGCGGTGACCTGCGGGTTGGTGCAGGTGACGCCGATGGCCGGGATGCCGGCGTCGCCGAACACGTCGGAGGCGGCGATGGACACGCCGGAGCCGTAGGAGCCCAGCACCACGCTGACGCCGGCGCTGGTCAGGGTCTGGGCGGCGGTGATGGCCTTGTCATTGGCCGACTGGTTGTCGGCATAGACCAGCTCCACCTGGTACTCGGTGCCGCCGATTTCCACGGTGGGCTGCACGGCGTGGCCGTACTGGATGCCCAGGGTCTCCTGCTTGCCGCCGGCGCCGTTGTCGCCGGAGGCCGGCTCAAAGACGCCGATATACACTACATTTCCGTCCGCGGCGGCCGCGCTGTCGGAGGCGCCGTCGTCGGCGGGCTCGGTGGTGCTGCTGGAGCAGCCGGCGAACATGCCCAGGGCCAGCAGCAGGACCAACAGGAAACTGACTAGCTTTTTCATTTTCATTCTCCTTCACACAAACGCTTTTCTCAGGTGCATTTCTCTATCCCTCCCCAAAGTGTCCATGGTGCAAAGACAGATGTGCGCATCGGGAGGTATAGATTATAGTTTCTTATTATACAGAAAAACCGAAACAAATGCAATTCCCAGTTTTGCAAACGCGGAAAACCGTGATTTTTGTGATTTTCCCTAAAAGCATCCCGGGCGGATTCGTCAAAATCCACAAGAAACGGCCGGAGTCACCCGGTGAAACGGCCAATTTCCGGCGAAATTGCGCGGCAGGCGGCGGCGGATGGCCGCCGCCGCGTACGCCGGGCGAGGGAACCCGGCGGGGAAATAGCCGCCGTCCGGTGGTGGAATCGGCCGGTTTGTCTGCATATTCACGGCCGGATGTCCGCGATGGAAGGACAGATTGCCGGAAAATCCGTCTGCGCGAATCCATGAGAAAAACTAATAGTGTCATGAATAAATAAAATATAAAGCGGAAAACTGTGCAAGATGCTGAAAATGTTCCGCGAGTTTTGTAAGATCCTATTCACAATTTCCGTTGACACTGGGAACCAAAAGGCATAAAATGAGCACATCCCAAACGGCGTGCGCCGCAGGACTGCGGCGGCGAGATCTTGCGAAAGGAGCGGTCTGTATGTCCCGGTATCCGGTTTTCGCTCAGATGGAGTGTGCCGCCGCGCCCGCAGCGGCCGCCTGCGCATGCCCTGCCGCCTCCTTTCGAATTATGATGACGGACGCTGCCGCGGGTGCAGTGTCCATTTTTGTTTTGGCGGACGAGGCGATTCGCCTGGTCCTTCGCGTATGCCTTCTGCCCCTGGTAGGCCGGCTGTCCGGCCTGGCCCGCTGCTCTGCGTTGACGCGCCGCGCTTCCTGATTTTGGTCAGTCGCCGGTCCCGTCCGCTGGGCGGGACCGGCTTTTTCCATACTGACGCAACCGCAATTTTTTAGGAAAAGGAGAACCGCAACCATGAAAAAAGCACTCTGCCTGCTGCTGGCTTGCCTGATGGCCTTCGGCTGCCTGACGGCCTGCTCCAGCGGCACCGACACCACCACTCCGGACACGTCGTCCACCACGACCGACGGCGGCGCGTCCACGGACGGGGCCGACTCCGGCGACACCACGTCCTCCTCCGCCGCCTTCAAGGTCGGCGTCATCGGCCCCCTGACCGGCGGCGCGGCCATCTACGGCACGGCCGTCGCCAACGCCGCGCAGCTGGCCGTCGATGAGATCAACGCCGAGGGCGGCATCCAGTTTGAGCTGAAGTCGGAGGACGACGTCAACGTGGCCGAGACCTCCATCAACGCCTACAACACCCTCAAGGACTGGGGGATGCAGCTCCTGCTGGGCACCGTCACCACGACCCCCGCGATTGCGGTGGCGTCCGAGGCCTACAACGACCGGATCTTCATGCTGACCCCGTCTGGCTCCAGCACCGACATCCTTGCCGGCAAGGACAACGTCTTCCAGGTCTGCTTCACCGACCCCAACCAGGGCATGAAGTCCGCCCAGTACATCGCCGAGCACGACCTGGGCTCGAGCATCGGCATCATCTACCAGAATGACAGCGCCTACTCCACCGGCATCTTCGAGAGCTTCATGGAAGAGGCCGAGGCCCAGGGCCTGAAGATCGTCTACACCGGCGTCTTCCAGGAGAGCACCCAGACGGACTTCTCCGTCCAGCTGACCGAGGCCCAGAGCGCCGGCGCGGACCTGCTGTTCCTGCCCATCTACTACACGCCGATTTCCGTTATCCTGACCCAGGCCGCCGCCCAGAACTACTCGCCGCTGATTTTCGGCGTGGACGGCATGGACGGCATCCTGACCGTGGAGGGCTTCGACACCTCCCTGGCCGAGGGCGTCATGCTGCTGACCCCCTTCTCGGCCTACTCCAGCGACGAGGCCAGCCAGACCTTCACCGAGAAGTACCAGGAGGCTTACGGCGAACTGCCCAACCAGTTCGCGGCCGACGCCTATGACGGCATGTACATCCTGAAGGCCGCCATCGAGGCCGCCGGCGTCACCCCGGACATGTCCGCGGAGGAGATCTGCGAGGCCCTGATTCCCGCGATGGCGACCCTCTCCTTCACCGGCCTGACCAGCGGCGGCGGCGAGATGACCTGGTCCGCCACCGGCGAAGTGGACAAGGAGCCCCTGGCCGCCACCATCCAGGACGGCGTGTACGTCATGGAGAACTGAGTTCCCGCTGTAAGAACCATCCATCCCCGCCGGGCCCAGCGCCCGGCGGGGCCTTGAAGCGGCGGCGCCCGGTTTGTCGGGAGAGCCTCCCCGGGGGACATTCCCGACAGACCGGGGCCGGCGGCCGCCGAGTTTCCGCCGGCCGACACGAACGATTTGAGAGAGAGGTGCGAACTTCCTATGGTGTTTCTGCAACACCTCGTCAGCGGCGTCAGCCTGGGCAGCATCTACGCCATCATTGCCCTGGGCTATACCATGGTCTACGGCATCGCCAAGATGCTCAACTTCGCCCACGGCGACGTCATCATGGTGGGCGCCTACATTTCCTTCTGCGCCACATCGTATCTGGGGCTGCCCGACGGCGTTGCGGTGCTGTGTGCCGTCATCGTCTGTACGCTGCTGGGCATCTTGATTGAGGGGCTGGCCTACAAGCCCCTGCGCCAGGCCGGGTCCCTGGCCGTGCTGATTACGGCCATCGGCGTCAGCTACTTCCTCCAGAACGCCGCCCAGCTCATCTGGGGCGCGACCCCCAAGAACTTCACCAGCGTCGTCAACTTCGGCACACTGGAACTGTTCGGCGGGGCGCTGCGGATCTCCAGCGAGGCGCTGGTGACCATCCTCGCCTGCATCGTCATCATGGTCGTGCTGACCTGGTTCACCGGCAGGACGAAGATGGGCAAGGCCATGCGGGCCTGCTCCGAGGACAAGGGCGCGGCCCAGCTGATGGGCATCAACGTCAACCGGACCATCTCCATGACCT
>CAJFNZ010000160.1 GCA_904395905.1 uncultured Oscillospiraceae bacterium
ATCCCCTACGAGTACTATGAGAAGGACGACGTCCGCCGCTACGGCTTCCACGGCACGTCCCACCGGTACGTCTCGGCCCGGGCCATCCAGATGCTGGGCAACCCGGCGCACAGCCGGATTATCTGCTGCCACCTGGGCAACGGCTCGAGCCTGTCGGCCTGCGTGGACGGCAAGTGCGTGGACACCACGATGGGCCTCGGGCCCCTGGCCGGCGTGCCCATGGGCACCCGCTGCGGCGACATCGACGCGACCATCCTCGAGTACCTGATGGGCCGCTACGGCTACGACATCAAAGAGATGATGACCATCCTCAACAAGAAGTCGGGCGTGCTGGGCATCTCCGGCGTGTCCTCGGACTTCCGCGACCTGGACAACGCCGCGGCCGAGGGCAACGAGCGGGCGCAGCTGGCGCTGGACAAGTTCTGCTACGAGGTGAGGAAGTCCATCGGCGCCTACGCGGCGGCCATGGGCGGCGTGGACGCCATCGTCTTCACGGCCGGCATCGGCGAGAACGACGGCCATATGCGCGAGCTGCTGGTCAGCGGCCTGGAGTACATGGGCGTGAAGATTGACCCGGAGAAGAACAACATCCGCGGTCAGGAGCGGGACGTCTCCGCGGCCGACTCCAAGGTGAAGGTCTTCGTCATCCCCACGAACGAAGAGCTGATGATTGCCATGGACACCGCCGCCCTGGTCTCCGCGGCGAAGTAACGCAAGACAGCGCAGCAAAACGGGCCGCCGGCAAATGCCGGCGGCCCATTTATATTCGGTTATAGGCCCAGCAGCAGTGTGGCCACCTGGAAGTAGACCAGCAGGGCCAGGGCGTCCACGATGGTCGTGATGAACGGGCTGGCCATGACCGCCGGGTCGAAGCCCAGCTTCTCGGCCACAATCGGCAGCACCGCGCCCACCAGCTTGGCCAGCAGGACCGTCACGGCCATGGTGATGCAGACCGTCAGCATCACCGACACGGTGATGCCGTCGCCGCCCAGGAGCAGCTTGTCAATCAGCAGGATCTTCAGGAACACCGCCACCGCCAGCGTCACGCCGCAGAGGATGGCCACGCGGCACTCCTTCCAAAGAATCTTCGGCAGGTCTCCCAGCTTCAGCTCCCCCAGGGAGAGGCCGCGGATGACCGTCACCGACGTCTGGGAGCCGGAGTTGCCGGCCGTGTCCATCAGCATCGGCACGAAGGTCGTCAGCACCAGCTGGGCGGCCAGGGCGTTCTCGTAGTAGCTGAGAATCATCCCCGTGAAGGTGGCCGACACCATCAGCAGCAGCAGCCAGGGGATGCGGTTCTTCCAGATTTCCAAGGTGGACGAGCGCATGTACGGCTTTTCCGAGGGGAGCATGGCGGCCATTTTCTCCATGTCCTCGGTGGTCTCCTCCTCCATGACGTCCATGGCGTCGTCGAAGGTGACAATGCCCACCAGGCGGCCCTCGGTGTCCACCACCGGCAGGGCCAGGAAGTCGTACTTGGAGAACAGCTGGGCCACGTGCTCCTTGTCCTCCAGGGTGTTGACGGAGATGACGTTCTCCTCCATCAGCTCCGAGATCCGCTCGTCGTCGTCCTCGCAGAGGAGCAGGTCCTTGACGGTCGTCAGGCCCACCAGGGTCCGGTCCTCGGCGGTGACGTAGCAGGTGTAGATGGTCTCCTTGTCGATGCCCGTGCGGCGGATCCGCTTGATGGCCTCCTCCACGGTCATGTTGGGCCGCAGGGTGACACATTCGGTGGTCATAATCGACCCGGCGCTGTCCTCGGGGTAGCGGAGAATCTCGTTGATTTCCTTGCGCATCTCCGGGTCGGCCTGGTTGAGGATCCGGCGGACGACGTTGGCCGGCATCTCCTCGACGATGTCCACCGCGTCGTCCACGTACAGCTCGTCGATGACGGCCTTCAGCTCGCTGTCGGAGAAGCCGCGAATCAGCAGCTCCTGGGCCTCGGGCTCCATCTCCACGAAGGTCTCGGCCGCCAGCTCCTTGGGCAGCAGGCGAAAGAGCAGCGGAAGCCGGTCCTCCTCCAGCCCGTCGAAAATGGCGGCGATGTCCACGGGATTCATCGTCGTGAGGATGTCCCGCAGAGAGAAAAATTTCTTGTCGTTCAGGAGCGCCAGCAGCGACTCCTTCATGAGCATGGTGTGTTCTGGCATGGTTCTTTCCTCCTAACATTCGTTGCGAATCAAAATTAGGAAGTAAAGACACAAGCGGCCAACGTTACAGCGGGGCGGAGACGGCCGCGGGGACGGTCCCGTGCCCAGTTCGACTTCGGCCTGCAACTGTGCCGCTACTACCTCCTGCGTCCATCTGTTTCACCCCTTTGTCTGCATGAAAAATTGGTTTGGAGCCGTCAGGCCCATACTCTTTTAGTGTACGCCGGACCGTGCGATTTGTCAACCAAAATCGGCTGGCGTCGAAAGGGGTTTTCACGGGCCGCGGGATGTGCTATGATAAGGATACTCTGTCCGCGGGCGGCCGCGGGCGGCAAAGCGAGGCGAAGCTATGGAAACGCAGAAGCTCTATGAGACCGACAGCCACCGGCGCACCTGTACGGCCCGGGTCACCGGCTGCGAGCCGGCGCCCGACGGGACGTACCGGGTGACGCTCAACCGCACGGTCTTCTATCCCGAGGGCGGCGGCCAGCCCTGGGACACCGGCACCCTGGGCGGCGCGGCCGTGACGGCCGTCCGCGAGCGGGACGGCCAGGTCTTCCACACCTGCTCGGCGCCCCTGGAGGTGGGGGCGACGGTGGAGGCGGAAATCGACTGGGCGCGGCGGCTGGACCTGACCCAGCAGCACAGCGGCGAGCACATCGTCAGCGGCCTGGTCCACCGGGCCTTCGGCTACGACAACGTGGGCTTCCACCTGGGGAAGGACACGGTGACCATCGACTTCAACGGCCCGCTGGAGGAGGCGCAGCTGGAGGACCTGGAGCGGCGGGCCAACCAGGTGGTCTGGGACAACCTGCCGGTGCGGGTGTTTTTCCTCTCCGAGGACCGGCACGAGGCTCTGGACTACCGGAGCAAGAAGGCCCTGACGGGCCGCGTGCGGCTGGTGGAGTACCCCGGCGTGGACCTGTGCGCCTGCTGCGGCACCCACGTGGCGCAGACCGGGGAGATTGGGCTGATTCGCCTGCTGGGGGCCGTGCGCTTCCGGGGCGGCGTCCGCATGGAGATGGTCTGCGGCGGCCGGGCCCTGGCCTACGACCGGGCCGTCTGGGCGCAGAACCACCGGGTCTCGAACCTGCTCTCGGCCAAGCCCCTGGAGACGGCGGCCGCCGTGGAGCGGGCCCAGGAGGAGCTGGCCCGGGCCAAGTACCGGCTCGTCCAGCTGGAGAACCGGCGCTTTGCCGGCCTGGCCCGGCAGCTGGCCGGCGCCGGGGACACGCTGCTCTTTGAGGAGGGCCTGGAGCCCGACGGCGTCCGGCGGCTGGCCGTGGCCGTGGGCGAGGCCTGCGGCGGCCTGGCGGCGGTGTTCTCCGGGGAGGACGGGGACTACAAGTACGCCCTGAGCCTGCCCGGCGGGGACCTGCGGGACCTGAGCCGCCGGCTGAACGAGGCGCTCCACGGCCGCGGCGGCGGCAAGCCCCCCTTCGTCCAGGGCTCGGTCCGGGCGGCGGAGGCCGAAATCCGCGCGTTCTTCGACGCGCACCGCGAGAGGTGACACCGACATGGTACAGGATATTTATCCCCACATTTTCCGCAACGAATTCTCCCACAAGCCGCCGGAGGACGACGATGTCGCCCTGGCCTACCGGGGCGGCACGCTGCTGATGGACGACCGCGGCGGCATCTGCCTGCCCCGGGTGGCGGAGCTGCGGGCGCAGCTGGGCGGCGGGCCGCGGCTCCAGTACCTCTTTGCCGAGGACGGCCGGGGCTACTACCTGGCCGAGGACGCGACGCCGGACCCCTTCGGGCCCTACCGCTACGTCGAGAGCCGGACCTACCGGAACCTGGGGCCCATGGAGACGCTGTTCGCCTGCGCCGTGGGGGAGACGCTCCACCGCTGGTACGGCAGCACGCGCTTCTGCGGCCGCTGCGGGAAGCCGATGGAGAAGAGCCGGACGGAGCGGGCGATGGTCTGTCCCGACTGCGGCCTGACGGTCTACCCGAAGATCTGCCCGGCGGTCATCGTCGGCGTCTGCGACGGGGAGCGGCTGCTGCTGACGAAGTACGCCGGGCGGCCCTTCCAGCAGTACGCCCTGATTGCCGGCTTCAATGAGATTGGCGAGGGCATCGAGGAGACGGTCCGCCGGGAGGTCCGCGAGGAGGTGGGCCTGGAGGTGGGCGAGCTGCGGTTTTACAAGTCCCAGCCCTGGGCCTTCACCGACACGCTCCTGATGGGCTTCTACGCCCGGCTGGAGGGGTCGGACGCCATTCGGCTCCAGGAGGACGAGCTGTCGGTGGGCCAGTGGTTCGAGCGGTCGCAGCTGCCGGAGGACCATTCGGCCATCAGCCTGACAGGGGAAATGATTGAGACCTTCCGCCGGGGGCAGGACCCCTTCTCCCTGGCGGCGCGCGTGCGGGAAGGAGCGGCGGTGTGATGTTTGGAAACCGGAAGCAGCAGGAGCCCCAGAACCAGGAGTCCCAGGAGAACCGGCCCCACCGGGAGGAGGAGAGCCGGGACAAGTTCCGCATGGTGGTCTGGGGCATTGCGGCGCTCTACATCCTCTATACGGGCATCCGGCTGGTGGCGGGCTACTTTGCCGGCGGCGAGGGCGCCGAGGGCTCCAACGCCTGGGCCAACCTGGGCGGCGGCATCCTGTTCATCCTGGCGGCGGTGCTGCTGCTGATTACGGTGGCCCGCTATGCGGTGCGGGTGTTCCGGGAGACGAAGGCGGACATGGAGCGCATCGTCCGGGAGGACGCCGAGGCGGCCGAGCAGGCGCGGCTTGAGGCGGCCGACGAGGAGATCCTGGACGAGGGTGCGGACGGCGGGGCCGCCGGCGGAGACGACGCGGCGCAGCCCTGACCCCCACCCCAATAAGGCCCCGGGCCCTGATGGGCCCGGGGCCTTTGCATATCGGCCGGGACAGGCGAATATATTCTCCCATACGAAGTCAAAGAGGTGGGAGTATGGAACAAACATCCAACCGCATTGTCCTGCGGGGGAACCTGGCCGGGCCGCCGGAATTTTCCCATGAGAACCACGGCCGCCGGTTCTTCCGGTTTGCCCTGGAGGTGCCGCGGCTGTCCGGCACGGCCGACACCTTGCAGGTGATGGCGGCCGAGCCGCTGCTGGAGGCCGTGGAGGCGGCCGAGGCCCCCCTGGTGGAGGTGACGGGCCAGATCCGCTCCTTCAACAGCCGCAGCGAGACGGGGCGGAAGCTGATTATCTCCGTCTACGCCGAGACCCTGGCCCTGGCCGACGGGGAGCCGGTGAACCACGTGGAACTGGAGGGCACCCTCTGCAAGGCGCCCATCTACCGCCGGACGCCCCTGGGCCGGGAGATCTGCGACGTGATGCTGGCCGTCAACCGGCCGTACCGGCGGACCGATTACCTGCCGTGCATCCTCTGGGGCCGCTCGGCCCGGGAGGCCGCCCGGCTGGCTGTGGGCGACCGGCTGGCCCTGACCGGCCGGCTCCAGAGCCGGGAGTACGTGAAAATCCTCGACGGCGTCGGGCAGAAGCGGGTGGCCTACGAGGTCTCGGCCGTGTCCGCCGCGCCGGCCGCCGCGGCGCTCTAGGACTTGCAACGGCCGCGGGAATTTGGTATCATGAGAGAAATCGCATCCGTGCGGCGTCGGCCGCCCGGGGAAAGGACTTCCCGCTATGGACGACTTCTCCTTGATTATCGATGTGCTGGCCGTGGCCTGCGGCATCTACACCCTCTACACCTACGTGCGGCTGCGCCAGTCGGGGCGGCTGTTCCCGAACTCCCTGCTCATCCCCCGGGACATGACGCCCAAGGACTGCCGGGACACCGAGGCGTACATCCGCTACATCCGCCCGCGGATCTTCATCCTGGGCATCGATTTGCTGGCCTACGGCTCCATCGTGCTGCTCAACGACGCCCTGGACCTCTGGGGCAACCTGGCCAGCCTCATCTGCGCCTGCATCGGGTTTGTGGGCATCATCTGGTACGGCGTGTGCACGTACAAGGCCAACAAGGCCTATTGGTGAGCGCCATGCACAAGTATCTGCACAAGGTCCAGTACTATGAGACCGACCAGATGCGGGTCGTCCACCACTCCAACTACATCCGGTGGATGGAGGAGGCGCGGATTGCCTGCCTGGACAGCCTGGGCGTCTCCTACCGGGAGCTGGAGGAACGGGGGATTATCAGCCCCGTGGTGTCGGTGGACTGCCGGTACTGCGCCATGACCCGGTTCGGCGAGACGGTGCGGGTGGAGACGGCCCTCGTCGAAGTGGGGAACGTCCGCTACCGGCTGGCCTACCGGATGTACGACGCGGACAGCGGCCAGCTGCGGGCCGAGGGGGAGAGCTGCCACTGCTTTGTGGACAATGCGGGGCGCGTCCTCTCGCTGCGGCGGGCGGATCCGGCGCTGTTCGCCCGGTTCCGCGCCGCGGTGGAGCCGGCGCCGGCGTGACATACAACGCCCCCCGGCGCGGCCCGGGGGGCGAATATGGGAGCTGACGGGGCGGCATGGCGTGGGCCATGCCGCCCCGTGCGTTCGGTGCGCCGGCGCGAAAGCGGTCGTGAGAAGGGGACTCCGGCTCTTGAAACTGTGCGTCAAAACGCATATAATACAGTCCAGGAATATCCGTCCGGAGG
>CAJFNZ010000161.1 GCA_904395905.1 uncultured Oscillospiraceae bacterium
CCCCGGCGTTCCAGCTCATCCAACACATAGTCCCGGAACGCTGGAATCAGCGGCACCGCCGTTTTCCGGTCCACCTCTTCAAAGAGGCGATCCCTGTCGTTTTCCGGGCAGAAGATGATGCACTTGCGCGACGGCCGGTCCGCCTTTTCCTGGGCTTCATCCGCCTCGGCGTCATTTTCGGAAGCTTGTATTTCCTGGTCATCGTCCAGTGCCAGCAGCACCGCCTCGGCGTACACACCGTCGTGTGTGACCTGCCGTCGGTACCGCTTGGGCTGTCCTTCTAACCATAAAGTTTGATCCTCCAGATTGACCTCCAGAGTACACCCGGCATATATGGCGTCGGCAAGGCCGCGCACCATCTCCGGGTAGCCTCCGAACCGGACCGCCCGCAGAAGGTTTCTGGACGGACCATCCCGCTCGTAGACGATGGTGTCCGCGTATGCGCTCAGACGAATTTCCTTGGATGCGTTGTAGTAGCTGACGGGAATCAGCCTGCTCTGACTGTTCATTTCATATGGATTCTCCTTCCTCCTGAGGACAAAAAAAGACCGCAACCGCCCATACGGGCAATTACGGTCTTCTCGGTCCTGTTGTGTTTTAGTACTCCTGGTCGGCTTTGCGGACTTGTCCCGGGGCAGACTGCGTCCCCGGCCTCCTTTCCGTCCACCCTACAATGCTCCGCCCTACAATGCTCCGCCCTGAGATACACCTTCATTGTACCTCGGTAAGAGCTGCCTGTAAACTTGCGCTTAAACCAAGGGTGGGGTAGAAGGAAACGGGGCTTGGAGAAATTAGCCAAGTTCGCTGACAGAGACAGATGAGGTATTTCACAAAAAATGCCCGGCCGGTGCAAGCATACCGGTCGGGCGCAATTCTTATCACAAGCATTCGTTTAGAAATTGAATCCAATGTACCTACAACAGTAAGCACACTAGTGGTTAGTACAGTTCCACGAGCAAATACCGCCCCAGCATTCTCCAGAGCACGTTGTGCATTGTTTCGGATTTGATTGAGAGATATAGCAACTACGCATTTGGGTTGCTGATATTTCTCCACGATATCTGCGTTTGGTGCTTGGGCATTGTCATCTTCGTCGCAGAATACAGCTTCAAAATATGCTTTGACTTCTGGTTGTCTTATCCATACTTGGCTATTAGCCCATATCAGAGAAGCGGATCTTGCACGCGCCTGGCCGTCCATCAAAACACCATCTTGTGTAGCATAAAAGTTTCCGAAGAATTCTGAACCGCTTATTAATTGTCCACTTGAAGTCTGTGGCACATTGCCTAGCGCGTAATTAAAATGGAGGGTTCTATTCTCTTGTGTATAGCTATTGGTAGACCTTTCAGCACCTGAGGGGCTTGCCGGTACGATGTCCTTCTAGGGCTTACTCAAGCCCCCGTCGACTCAGCGCTGGACGCGGCCGCTGCCGTCGCCGCCCATGAGGTTCTTGACTTCCGCCACGGAGACGCGGTTGAAGTCGCCCTGGATGGTCTGCTTGAGGCAGGAGGCGGCAACTGCGAAGTTGATCACATCCTGGGGCGCGTAGTTCTCGCTCATGGCGTAGATCAGGCCGGCGCCGAAGGAGTCGCCGCCGCCCACGCGGTCCCAGAGGTGAATGTTGTAGGACTTGGAATCGTAGAACTCCCCGCCGGTGTAGAGCATGCCGGCCCAGTTGTTGTCGTTGGCGGAGATGGAGGAGCGGAGGGTGATGGCGACGGAGCTGCAGCCATAGCGCTGGCTGATCTCCCGGGCCACATCCCGGTAGCCTTCCTGGGAAAGCTTGCCGGCGCCGACGTCGGTGTCCTTGGCGCTGATGCCCAGAACCTTTTCCGCGTCCTCTTCGTTGGCGATGCAGACGTCCACATAGGGAACCAGCTGCGTCATGGTCTCATAGGCAGCCTCCGTGCTCCAGAGGTTCTTGCGGTAGTTGAGGTCGCAGCTGATGGTGATGCCGCGGGCCTTGGCGGCCTTGCAGGCGTCCAGGCAGGCGCCCTTCAGGGCGTCGGACAGGGCCGGGGTGATGCCGGTGAAGTGGAACCAGGTGGCGCCTTCAAAGATGGCGTCCCAGTCGAAGTCGCTGCGGGCAGCCATGGAGATGGCGGAGTACTTCCGGTCGTAGAGGACCTTGGAAGGCCGCTGGGACTGGCCCTTCTCCACGAAGTACACGCCCATGCGCTCGCCCTGGCGGAGAATCTTGGAAGTGTCCACACCGAAGTAGCGCATGGCGTTGATGGCGGCCTGACCCACGTCGTTCTGGGGCAGGGCCGTGACATAGGCCGCATCCAGGCCGAAGTTGGCCAGGGACACGGCCACGTTGGCCTCGCCGCCGCCGAAGGTGGCTTCCAGCCGGTCGTTCTGCAGCAGCCGGTGGCCGTCCTCGGGCATCAGACGCAACATGATTTCGCCGAAGGTGACGATTTTAGACATGTTCCTCTTCCTTTCTTACGCCTGCACCAGGTGGACGGCGAAGCCGCCGATCTCCTGGGCGAAGTAGATGATTTTCAGGGAACCGTCGGGGGCGTACTTGGCGGTGTCCTCGCGGAAGGAAACGCCCATGGCCTTGAGGTAGCGCACGGCGCGGTCGAGGCACGGCGTCCGGAAGCCGATGTGGCCGTTGGTGCCGAGGCCGTCGTGCTTCATGACCTCCACGGCGGTGCCGGCGAAGACGGAGTTGGCGCCGTCCTTGCCGGGGTCGAGCATCAGCAGCTGGGTCAGGCCGGAGGCGATGGAGGCCGCGGCGCCGGCGTCGGGGGCGTTGATGCCCACGTGGGCCAGCTGGAAGCCCAGCATGATCTGGACCGACTTGCGGCACAGGTCGGTGATGGCCGACCACTCCCGGCGCTCCAGATGCTTGCCGATCATGTAGGTGCCGCCGCAGGCAATGATGCGGTTGAAGGCAAAGTAGTCGGCGATGTTGTTCAGGTTCAGCCCGCCGGTGGGCATGAAGCCCATGGCCTTGTAGGGGGCGCTGATGGCCTTGATGGCGTTGATGCCGCCGGACTGTTCGGCGGGGAAGAACTTGACGTACTGCAGGCCCAGGTTCATGGCCTGCTCAATCTCGCTGGGGGTGGCCACGCCGGGGATCACCGGCACGTTCTGCTCCTGGCAGAAGCGGACAATCTCGGGGTTGAGGCCAGGGGCCACGATGAACTGGGCACCGGCGTCCAGGGCCTTGCGGGCCTGGTCGATGGTCAGCACCGTGCCGGCGCCGGCGACGATGTTGCTGTGCTGCTCCCGCACCTGGCGGATGTAGCGCTCCGCGTTGGCCATGCGGAAGGTGATTTCCATGGCCGGAACGCCGCCGGCCTCCAGGGCCGCGGCCAGGTTGGAGCAGTCCTCCTCGCTTTCCAGCTTGGCGATAACCGGCATGATGCCGATGGCAATGATTTTTTCCAGTACTGCGTTCACAGCTTCAGACCTCCAATATACTCGCGAATGCGGTCAAAGCCGCGGCGGATGTTTTCGTCGGACGTGGCGTAGGTCATGCGGATGTAGCCCTCGCCGCAATCGCCGAAGCCGGAACCGGGCACGGTGACGACACCGGTCTTCTGCAGCAGGTCGATGCACAATTCCCGGGAGGTCATGCCGGTGGCCTTGGTCAGCTCCTTGGCGTTGATAAAGGCGTAGAACGCGCCCTTGGGCTTGCGGACCGAGAGGCCCGGCGTGCCGTCCACCAGCGAGCAGATCAGGTCGCGGCGGCGCAGGTAGCTCAGG
>CAJFNZ010000162.1 GCA_904395905.1 uncultured Oscillospiraceae bacterium
CTCACACTATGTATGCGGTTAATCATACTATCTCTGAATTGTTCTGTAATAGATTGTTCTACTGAACCGGGAAAACCGGTACAGTAAGACGAGGTGAACAATATGCAGATGGATGGCTTGAAGATTGGGCCGCGGATTAAAAAGGCCCGGATTGACAAGAAGTGGACCCAGGCGCAGCTGGCCGAGCGGCTGGAGCTGTCCAACAACTATATCAGCAGCATCGAGCGGGGCAGCGCGGTGCCCAGCCTGGAGACCTTCGTCCAGCTCTGCAACGCCCTGGACGTCACGGCGGACATGCTGCTGACGGATTCCATCTACCGCTCCAGCGAGTATATCAAGGAGAGCATTGCCCTGAAAATGGGCCGGTGCTCCAAGCGGAATATGCGGATTATCGAGCGCTTTGTGGACCTGCTGCTGGAAGAGAACCAGTGAGGCGCGGCCGCCAAAACGGTTCGCCCACCTCCTGCGAGGTGGGCGAACCCGCTTCCCGCGGCAAGCGCCGGGGGTGGTGCGCTACGGCTTCCGGCGGCCGCGGGGGTTGTTGGCCGGGTTGCGGCTGGGACGGTGGGGCTTCGGCGGGCCGGTGCGGCCGTCCCGCCGGCCCTTGGCAGGCGGTTTCCCGGGCTTCCGGGCGGGCGCGCCCGGCGGCGTGGGCCGAATCAGGCAGCGGGGGCCGTAGCCAATCAGGTCCTGCCGGCCGGCCTTCACCAGGGCCTCGCGGACCAGGGCGTAGTTTTTGGGGTTCCGGTACTGCATCAGCGCCCGCTGCATGGCCTTCTCATGGGGGCTGGTGGGAACGTAGACCGGCTCCATGGTCCGCGGGTCCAGGCCGGTGTAGTACATGGCCGTGGACAGCGTCGAGGGGGTCGGGTAGAAGTCCTGCACCTGCTCCGGGGCATGGCCGATGTCCCGGAGGTACTCGGCCAGGATGACGGCCTCCCGCAGCCCCGAGCCGGGGTGCGAGGACATCAGGTAGGGGACGATGTACTGCTTGAGGCCGTACTGGCGGTTCAGGGCCTCGTACTTCTCCACGAATCGCCGGTAGACGGCGTGGCGGGGCTTGCCCATCTTGTCGAGCACCGCGTCGGCCACGTGCTCCGGGGCCACCTTCAGCTGGCCCGAGACGTGGTAGCGGACCAGCTCCCGGAAGAAGGCGTCGTCCCGGTCGGCCAGCAGGTAGTCGAACCGGAGGCCCGAGCGGATGAACACCTTCTTCACGCCGGGCACCTGGCGGAGCTTCCGCAGCAGGGCCAGGTAGTCCCGGTGGTCGGCCGTCAGGTTTTTGCACGGCCGGGGGAAGAGGCACTGGCGGTCGGGGCAGGCGCCGGCGCGCAGCTGCTTGGCGCAGGCCGGCTGGCGGAAGTTGGCCGTGGGGCCGCCCACGTCGTGGATGTAGCCCTTGAAGTCCGGCTCCCAGGTCATCTTCTCCGCCTCTCGGAGGAGGGATTCGTGGCTCCGGGTGTGGATGATGCGCCCCTGGTGGAACGTCAGGGCGCAGAAGCTGCACCCGCCGAAGCAGCCCCGGCAGGAGACGAGGCTGAAGCGCACCTCCTCGATGGCCGGCACGCCGCCCAGGGCCTCGTAGCTGGGGTGGTACGTCCGCTGGTAGGGGAGGGCGTAGACCCGGTCCATCTCCCGCTGGCTCAGGGGCTTCTGGGGCGGGTTCTGGACGACGAATTCCCGCTCGCCGTAGGGCTCCACCAGGGCCTTGCCGGAGAAGGGGTCGGTGTTGCGGTACTGGGTGTAGAAGCTCTCGGCGTACCGGCGCTTGTCCTGGCGCAGCGCCTGGTAGGACGGCAGGACGATGTGGGGCACCGGCACGGCGGGGGTGTCGCTCCGGAAGACGGTGCCGTCCACGAAGGTGATGTCCCGGGGGCGGAGGCCGCTGTTCAGGGCCTCGGCCACCTCCACGATGGCCCGCTCGCCCATGCCGTAGAGCAGCAGGTCCGCCTGGCTGTCCAGGAGGATGGAGCGCTTGAGGCTGTCGGACCAGTAGTCGTAGTGGGCCAGGCGGCGGAGGCTGGCCTCGATGCCGCCGATGACGATGGGGATGTCCTTGTAGACGCGGCGGATGAGGTTGCAGTAGACGACCGTGGCGTAGTCGGGCCGCCGGCCCATGACGCCGCCGGGCGTGTAGGCGTCCCGCTGGCGGCGCTTTTTGGAGACGGCGTAGTGGTTGACCATGGAGTCCATGTTGCCGCCGGTGACCAGGAAGCCCAGCCGGGGCCGGCCCAGGGCGGTGACGGACTCCGGCCGCTTCCAGTCGGGCTGGGAGAGGATGCCGACCTTGTAGCCGGCGGCCTCCAGGACGCGGCTGATGATGGCGTGGCCGAAGGAGGGGTGGTCCACGTAGGCGTCCCCGACGACGTAGACAAAGTCGCACTGGTCCCAGCCCCGGGCCTCCATATCGGCGCGGCAGATTGGCAGAAAGTCGCCCATGGCGCTGCCTCCTTTCGTAGGTGGCTCTATGATACCAGATTTGGCGGCCCTTGAAAAGCCCTCCGGCCCCGCGCCTTGACAATTCCCCGCCCGGCGCGTATCATGAAAGAAATACGCCTGCGGGAGGGAATCCTATGAGACAGTGCATGGACGCGGGCAATCTCCACCGCCGCCTGAAGAAAATCATCGGCCAGGTCCAGGCCATCGACCGCATGGTGGACGAGGACATCCCCTGCGAGGACCTGCTCGCCCAGATTAACGCCGCCAAGTCGGCCCTGCACAAGGTGGGCCAGGTGGTGCTGGAGGGGCACATCAACCACTGTGTCCGGGACGGCATCGAGCACGGCGACGCCGACCAGACCATCGCCAGCTTCACCAAGGCCGTGGAGCGGTTCGCCAACATGATTTGACCGACGGAAACGGCCGGGGAGACCACGGAGTGCCTCCCGGCCCGTGTCTGTCCGCCGGTCCTCTGGTAAACTGGCGGCATTGAGACAGGGGAGAGCCGATGCGGAAATGGTGGGCGGCGGTGACGGCGTTCCTGGAGGCGGGGCACGTGGCCTACGACGACTTCGTGGCTGCGTTCGGCCCGCCGGCTGCGACGTGGCAGGGCTGGAAGGCGTACTACGCGCTGCCCCCGGTGGACGGCGAGCCCCGGTACCTGTCGCTGTCCGTCAACGAAGCCACCCACGACATCTACGTCGCCGGCGAGAGCAGCGAACTGGAGGACCTCGAGAGCCTCTGGGTCGTCTCCGGCGACGACCGGTAACCAATCGCCCGACGCATCTGCGCCGGGCGATTGTTCTTGACAAAGGATACCCTATGGGGTATATTATGCCTATACCCCCATTGGTATAGGAGGCGGAAGAAATGGAATCTCTGGAGAAGCTGCTGGCGTGGGGCGGGATCCGGCGGGACGTGGTATTTCTCGCCGTCTCGGCCGTGGCCCTGGCGGTCAGCATCGCCGGGCTGCCGGGCCTGCCCTTCGACCCGGCCTGGGTGGCCATTGTGCTGTGCGGCCTGCCCATCGTGCTGGAGGCCGTCGTCGGCCTTGTGACCCGGTTCGACATCAAGGCCGACGTCCTGGTGTCCATCGCTCTGGTGGCCTCGGTGGTCATCGGTGAGGACTTCGCCGCCGGCGAGGTGGCCTTCATCATGCAGCTGGGCGGGCTGCTCGAGGAGCTGACCGTGGCCCGGGCGCGGGCCGGCATCGAGAAGCTGGTGCGGCTGACGCCCCGGACGGCCCGGGTCCTGGGGCCCGACGGCCGGGAGCGGGTCGTCGCCGCCGAGGCGGTCCGGGTGGGCGACCGGCTGCGGGTGCTGCCCGGGGAGACCATCCCCGTGGACGGGGAGATCCTCGCGGGCCAGACGTCGGTGAACCAGGCGGTCATGACCGGTGAGTCCCTGCCGGTGGACCTGGGGCCGGGGGACCCGGTGTCCAGCGGCACGGTCAACCAGTTCGGAGCCTTTGAGATGGAGGCCCGGCGGGTGGGAGAGGACAGCTCCATCCAGCGGATGATACGCCTGGTGCAGTCGGCCGACGCCGGGAAGGCGAAGATTGTGGGCCTGGCCGACCGGTGGGCCACGTGGATTGTCGTCATCGCCCTGAGCGCGGCGGCAGTCACGTGGCTGGTGACCGGGGAGATTATCCGGGCCGTGACGATTCTCGTGGTGTTCTGCCCCTGCGCGCTGGTGCTGGCCACGCCGACGGCCGTCATGGCCGCCATCGGCAACGCCACGAAGCACGGCTTCCTGGTCCGGGAGGGGGACGCCCTGGAGCGGCTGGCCCAGGTGCAGGTGGCGGCCTTCGACAAGACCGGCACCCTGACCTACGGCACGCCGGCGGTGGCGGCGGCGGTGAGCCTCGACCCGGCACTCGACGGCGGGGAGCTCCACCGGCTGGCCGCCGCGGCCGAGCGGCTCTCGGAGCACCCCCTGGGGAAGGCCATCGTCCGCTGCTGCCCCCGGGCGGAGGCGCTGCCGGCGGTCGAGGACTTCCAGATGCTCCCCGGCCGGGGCGTCCGGGCCCGCGTGGCGGGGCGGGACCTCCTGGCGGGGAACCGGGCGCTGCTGGCGGAGTTCGGCATCCCGGCGGACGCGGCCGACGGGGCGGAGGCGTACATCCGCCAGGGGTGCACGGTGACGTACGTGGCGGTGGACGGCCGCCTGGCCGGCTATCTGGCGCTCTCCGACACGCTGCGGGAGGAGAGCGCGGCCATGGTCGCCGCCCTGCATCGGCTGCGCGTGGAGCCGATGCTGCTGACGGGGGACCACGAGGCGGCCGCCCAGGCCATCGCCGGCCGGCTGGGGATCCGACAGGTGCGGGCTTCCTGCCTGCCCGAGGACAAGCTGCGGGAGATTGACGCCTGCCAGGCGGCCGGCCGCCCGGTCTGCATGATGGGGGACGGCATCAACGACGCGCCGGCCCTGAAGAAGGCCCAGGTGGGCATCGCCATGGGCGGCGTGGGCAGCGACATCGCCGTCGAGGCGGCCGACATCGCCCTGGTGGACGACGAGGTGCGGGAGCTGCCCCATCTCATCGCCCTCTCCCGGCGGATGATGACGACCATCCGCGTGAACATGGCCTTTTCCATGGGGCTGAACTTTCTGGCCATCGCCCTGGCCATCTCCGGGACGCTGAACCCGGTCGTCGGGGCGCTGGTCCACAACGCCGGCTCCGTGGTGGTGATTCTGCACTCTGCATTTTTGCTGAAATGGAGGAAACCGGAATGATTGTCAAAGTGCTTGGGGTACTCATCGGCCTGCTGGTCCTGGGGGCCGGCGTCTACTACCTGGTCCGGGAGAAGCAGGACCCGGAGTCCCGGAAAATTTACGGCATCGTCAGCGGCATCGGAGGCGTCATCGCCGCCGTCTCGGTGGTGCTGCTGGCCGTCTGAGGGGCCTGCCGGGGCAAACGAAAACGGCGCTGCAACCGTCTGGTTGCAGCGCCGCTGTTGTCTGTGGGGAAGAAGGGGATTAGAACACGCCCTGCTCCATCATGGCCGTGGCGACCTTCTTGAAGCCGGCGATGTTGGCGCCGGCCACCAGGTTGTAGCCCAGGCCGTACTCCTCGGCGGCCTCCACCGAGGCCTGGTGGATGTCGTGCATAATCTGATGCAGCTTCTCGTCCACTTCCTCGGCCGTCCAGCTGAGCCGCTCGGAGTTCTGGCTCATCTCCAGGGCGCTGACGGCCACGCCGCCGGCGTTGACCGCCTTGGACGGGGCGACGATGACGCCCTTCTGGTCCATCAGGTAGCGCAGGGCCTCATTGGTGGTGGGCATATTGGCGACCTCGATATAGTACTTGGTGCCGTTGGCCACAATCTTCTTGGCGGACTCCAGGTTCACGTCGTTCTGCACGGCCGTGGGCATCACGATGTCCGCCTTGACGCCCCAGGGCTTCTCGCCGGCGTGGAACTCGACGCCGAACTTGTCGGCATAGTCCTGGACGCGGTCGCGGCCGCTGTCGCGCATCTCCACCAGGTAGGCAATCTTCTCGGGGGTCGCCACGCCGTCGGGGTCGTAGATATAGCCGTCGGGGCCGGAGAGGGTGACCACCTTGGCGCCCAGCTCGGCCGCCTTCTGGCACACGCCCCAGGTGACGTTGCCGAAGCCGGCGCAGGCGATGGTCTTGCCGGCGAGGGTGTCGTTCTCGTGGGCGAGAATCTCGTTGAGGTAGTAGACCGCGCCGTAGCCGGTGGCGGCCAGACGGCCCATGGAGCCGCCGTAGGTCTGGCCCTTGCCGGTGAGAACGCCGTTTTCAAAGGCGCCC
>CAJFNZ010000163.1 GCA_904395905.1 uncultured Oscillospiraceae bacterium
CTTCCAGAAGGCCAGGGAGAAGGTGGAGCTGCTGGACAGCTGGAAGATCCCCGTCTGGGTCATGGAGCCCCTCCGCGGCGGCTCCCTGGCGAAGCTGACCGACGACGAGGCCGCCCGGCTCCGGGCCCTGCGCCCCGGGGAGTCGGTACCGGCCTGGGCCTTCCGCTTCCTCCAGTCCCTGCCCCAGGTGGTCGTCACCCTCTCGGGGATGTCCAACGAGGCCCAGATGGCGGAGAACATCGCCACCTTCGCCGACGACAAGCCCCTGTCCCCGGCGGAGATGGACACCCTCCTGGCCGTGGCCGCCGAGAAGGTCCGGAAAATCGCCCTGCCCTGCACCGCCTGCCACTACTGCGTCAGCCACTGTCCCCAGGGGCTGGACATTCCCAATCTGCTGTCCCTCTACAACGAACACTGCTTCACCGGCGGCGGCTTCCTGGCGCCCATGGCCCTGGCGGCCGTCCCCGAGGACAAGCAGCCCACCGCCTGTGTCGGCTGCCGCAGCTGTGAGGCGGTCTGTCCCCAGCAGATTAAAATTTCCGAGGCCATGGCCGACTTTGCCCGCCGGCTCCAGCCCCAGCCCTGAGGAGGTCGTCCCATGGAATACCGCGCACTGCCCCACGGCGGCGAACGGCTGAGCATCCTGGGCCTCGGCAACAGCTCCCTGAGCCTCAGCGGCGAGCGGGAGACCGAGGCCGCCGTGGCCATGGCCCTGGAGAACGGCATCAACTACTTCGACATGGCCGCCGCCGACGCCGCGCCCTTCGCCCCCTTCGGCCGGGCCGTGGGCGGGGCCCGGAGCCAGGTGTACTACCAGATCCACTTCGGGGCCGACTACGCCTCGGGCAAGTACGGCTGGACGCTGAATCTGGACAAGATCCGCCGGTCGGTGGACTGGCAGCTGAAGACCCTGGCCACCGATTACATCGATTTCGGCTTCCTCCACTGCCTGGACGAGCTGTCCGACTGGGAGAAGGTCCGCGACGGCGGCATCCTCGACTACGTCCTGACGCTCAAACAGGCCGGCGTGGTCCGCCACGTGGGCCTCTCCTCCCACACCCCGGCGGTGGCCCAGGCGGTGCTGGACACCGGCGTCGTGGATATGCTGATGTTCAGCATCAACCCCGCCTACGACTACCAGCAGGGGGAGTACGGCATCGGCCGGGTGGGGGAGCGGATGGCCCTCTACCGCCGGTGCGAGGCCGAGGGCGTGGCCATTTCGGTGATGAAGGCCTTCGCCGGCGGCCAGCTGCTCCAGGCGGCCACGTCCCCCTTCGGCCAGGCCCTGACCGAGTACCAGTGTCTCCAGTACGCCCTGGATAAGCCGGCGGTGGCGACGGTGCTGCCGGGCATCCGGGACCGGAAGGACCTGGCGCGGATCCTGGGCTTCCTGGACGCTCCGGCCGAGGCCCGGGACTACGCCGTCCTCGGGACGTTTGCGCCCCGGGACGCCGAGGGCGTCTGCGTCTACTGCAACCACTGCCAGCCCTGCCCGGCGGGCCTGGACGTGGGCCTCATCAACAAGTATTACGACCTGGCCAAAGCCGGCGACGCCCTGGCCCGGGACCACTACGCCAATCTGGCGCGGCGGGCGGGGGACTGCATCGGCTGCGGCCACTGCGAGCGCCGCTGTCCCTTCCACGTGGCCCAGATGGACCGGATGGAGGAGATCCGCCGGTACTTCGGCGCGTGAGGGGGACAAACCTGCAAAGCCAGCGCCGCCCCGGGCAATCCGCCCGGGGCGGCGTATGCTGTTTTGGATGGAATCCCTCTTGACATCGGCGGCAAAGCTGGTATACTGTACCATGCAACTGCAAATGAATCGCATTTGCAGAAACAGGCGAAAGGACCCGCGAAGATGCTGCACGTTTTGGAACACTCGCTGCTGGAGACGGCGCGGCTGCTGCCGTTTTTGTATCTCACCTACCTGGTGATGGAATTCCTCGAGCACCGCTGGGGGGAGAAGGCCGGGCGGCTCATGGGCCGTGCCGGCCGGTTCGGGCCGCTGGTGGGCGGCCTGCTGGGGATTGTGCCCCAGTGCGGGTTTTCCGCCGCGGCCGCGGGCCTCTACGCCGGCCGGGTGATTTCCCTGGGCACGCTGCTGGCGGTGTTTCTCTCCACCTCCGACGAGATGCTGCCCATCCTGATTTCTTACCGGACGCCGGCGGCCACGGTCCTGGGGATCCTGGGCATCAAGGTGGTCATCGCCGTGGCGGCGGGCATGGCGGCGGACCTGGTCTTCCGGCGGCGGCCGCGGGAGGAGGCCATCGGCGACCTCTGCGGCCACGACCACTGCCACTGTGAGGGCGGCAATCTGTTCCTGGCCGCGCTGCGTCACACGGCGTCCATTGCGGTGTTTTTGCTGCTCTTTACCGTGGCCATCCACCTGGCGCTGCACCTGGCGGGGGAGGACCTGCTGGCCCGGTTCCTGGGCAGCAGCCCGATGCTCGGTGTCCTGCTGGCCGCCCTGGTGGGCCTGGTGCCCAACTGTGCCGGCTCGGTGGCCATCACGACGCTGTATCTGGACGGGATTCTCAGCTTCGGCGCGATGATGGCCGGCCTCCTGGTCAGCACCGGGATTGGGCTGCTGATGCTGGCCCGGGTGGACCGGAACCGCCGGGAGGCCCTGGGGATTGCTGCGCTGCTGCTGGCCGTGGGCATCGTCTGCGGCGGAGCGCTGGATCTCCTGGGCGTGGCGTTGTAGGAGGGATGGAAATGGAGACCTGCCAATGGCCCGGCGGCCTCAAGCGGACGCGGCCCCGGGAGCTGGTGTATGCGGTGCTCTCCCGGGCCCAGGGGCCGCTGGACGTCCAGGAGATCTACCGTCGGACCGGCCAGGACCTGGCCATGTCCACGGTCTATCGGGCCCTGGCGGCCTTTGAGGCCCGGGGGCTGGTGACCAAGACCACGGTGATGGGGGAGGGGACGGCCCTGTACGCCCTGCGCCGGGCCGACCACGCCCACTACGCCTACTGCCTCCGGTGCCACCGGCAGATCCCCCTGAAGGGCTGCCCGCTGGCCGAGAAGGACCTGGCCGCCGAGGCCGAGGGCTTCCAGGTGACCGGCCACCGGCTGGAGCTGTACGGGTACTGTGCCCGGTGCCGGGGCGCCGGCGGAGAGGGGGAACCGAACGATGGATAAACAGCAGGCCATCGCCGCCCTGGCCGAGAACGACGAGGACCGGGTGCTGCTGGCCCGGATCTACGACCGCATCACCACCGCCCAGCGGCGGAACATCCCCGGCGCCACCTGTTTCCTGTCGCTCCGGGAGCAGGCGTGGCTGCCGCGGCTGCTCCCGGGCATCGAGGTCACCTGCTTCGGCGGCTGCCCCGGGGCCGAACGGGCCGTCTGCTGCTGGATTCCCGACTACTGCGAGGCCGAGGACTACCTCTACGGGGAGGACGGGCCCGTCTGCGCCCTCCGGGCGCGGTTCTACGAGGGGGATTCCCTGAGCCACCGGGACTTCCTCGGGGCGCTGATGGGCAGCGGCATCAAGCGGGAGGCCGTGGGGGACCTCTACGTCCGGCCGGGCCAGTGCGACCTGGTGGTCACCCGGGAGATTGCCCCCTACGTCCTCCAGAACCTGGACCAGGCGGGGCGGACGAAGCTGCGCCTGGAGCCGCTGCCTCTGGCGGAGCTGGCGCCGCCGGCGGTCCAGGTGAAGACCATCCGGGACACGGTGGCGGCCCTGCGGCTGGACAGCCTGGTGGCGTCGGCCTTCGGCCTGAGCCGGTCCAGGGCGGCCCAGGCGGTGGAGAGCGGCCGGGCGGCCGTCAACGGCCTGCCCTGCCAGAAGCCCGACCGGCTGGTGGCCGAGGGGGATTGGATTTCCGTCCGGGGCCTGGGCAAGGCCCAGCTGACCCAGGTGACGGGCGCAACGAAGAAAGGGAGGACCGGCGTCATCCTCAGCCGGTGTATTTGACATGGACAAGGCGAAAATCGACCGCATCAACCAGCTGGCCCGCAAGGCCAAGGCCGAGGGCCTGACGCCCGAGGAGCACGCCGAGCGCAGTATGCTGCGCAACGAGTATCTGGCGGCCGTCCGCCTGAATCTCCAGGCGCAGCTGGATAACACCTACCTTGTGGACGCCCAGGGGCACAAGCGGAAGCTCCAGAAGAAAAAGCCGTAAAAAGAGCCGGGACGCGCAGTGAACTGCACCCCATTTGTTAGACAGTATGATATACTGAATAACGAATGGGGTGCTTTACTATGCCGAAAGGAATACCAAACAAAC
>CAJFNZ010000164.1 GCA_904395905.1 uncultured Oscillospiraceae bacterium
CCGCCACCTTTTGAAAAAGGTGGACGAAAACTTTTGATTGCGCTGCCCGTAGGCGGGCAATAAACGGGGCCCCACGCGAGCCCGGCGCGGTTGCGTAGCAGGGCGAACAAAGGGTGGGATATTCCTCCCCGCTGTCGAGCTGTGCGCGCACAGCGGTAGGGGCTGCCCGCTCGAGCACCCGCAGTCGTGTATTGGAGTCTAAAAAAATGAGGTTGGATAAGTATTTGAAGGTGGCGCGGCTGATTAAGCGGCGCACCGTTGCCAATGAGGCCTGCGATAACGACCGGGTGACCGTCAACGGCCGCCCGGCCAAGGCATCGTACGATGTGAAAGTGGGAGACATCTTGGAAATCCGCTTCGGCCAGAAGACGCTGAAGCTGGAGGTCCTGGCCGTTGCAGAGGCCGTCCGCAAGGACGACGCGGCGGCGATGTACCGGGAGCTTCCCCAATAAGCCCGCAGCGGCGGCGCGCCACACCGGTGCGCCGCCGTTTTTGGATGGTGTGCAGAAACAAGGGAAGCCCCGCCGGAGGCGGAGCTTCCTGACTTGGCTTCCCAATGCCGCCGTCTGCCGGTGTGTGGTGGGGACGTTAGGGAGAGCAGACGGCGGGTGAAGCGAAGAAGGACAGGCGGGATGATGCGGCGGATGCAGTCAGCGGGAGAGCTCCTCCGTGAAGACGGCGTCCCCGTCCGGGGCAGTCACGTCGCCGCCGTATTGGCGGAAGGTCCCGTTCGCCACGAAAACGCCCCAACGGCCCGGCGCCCCCGCGTCGATGCCGCCGCGTCCCTGGGGGTCGCAGTCGCAGAGATTCAGGACGGCCCCGTCCGTCACGGCAACGACGCAGCGGCCCGGCGATTCCGGCGCCAGCGTCAGCCGGTGGCCGTTGAGGCACAGGTTGACGATGACGGCGCAGCCGGCCCGGCCGGCGTTCCCGGAGATGACCAGCGGCTGGGAGAGGGCGACGTCTTCCGTCAGGTAGAAATTGCTGTTCCCGGCGGTGTCCACGGCGGCGAGTCCGGAAGGCAGCGGCGCAAAGGGCAGCTGGTTGGGGCCGCTGTCCGCCCCCGCCAGGGTGTGCGGCGGGTGGTCGAGCCGGGCGACGGACGCCGTCTGGCTGGGCGGTGAGACGCCGGCGCGGCCCGCCGCATCTACCCGGGAGGCGGGGGCGGACAGCAGTGCCGGCAGCAGCGCGGCCACCAGAAAAATCCATCCGCGTGCTTTCATAGCGTCCCTCCTCTCGCGCCGACGCGGGCAGGGGCGCGGCGCGGGAGGAACCCGTCCCCGACGGGCCGCTGCCCCGGGCGCTCTTGACGGCGTATCGCTTTCGTGGTATCGTCAATGGTGTCGCCGCCGGCTGCGCTTGGGAACGTTCCGCGCGCCGCGGCTTGCGGAAATACTATACCACAGGCCGTGCGGATTTTCGGTCGGTGTGTAGAATTCCGTTGGATTTGCGCGCATTTTATGGGAGTGCAGAGAGAGACTGGAAGGGAGGATTCCGGGTGCAGATTGCGGTTTGTGACGACAATCCCGAGGAGCTGGCCCAGGTCACGGCGCTGCTGGAGGCCTACGTACAGGCGCGGCCGGGCCTGGACGGCCAGGTGGCGTCCTTCCGCAGCGGACTGGCCCTGCTGACCGACGCGGAGGCCCGGGGCGGCTTCGACCTCTATGTGCTGGACATCATCATGCCCAGCCTCAGCGGCATCGAGACGGCAAAAAAGCTGCGGGAGCTGGGGGACGGCGGCGAAATCCTCTACCTGACGGCCTCCAACGACTACGCCGCCGACAGCTACGACGTCCGGGCCTTCTTCTACCTGCTCAAGCCGGTGGAGCGGGAGCGGCTGTACCAGGTTTTGGACCGGGCGGTGGAGAAGCTCCGCCGCCGGCGCGAGGAGAGCATCCTGATTTCCACCCGGGAGGGCCTCCGGCGGTTCCCGCTGGACCGGATCCTCTACGCCGAGCGGGCCGGCCGGGTGATGCGGCTGCACTGTGTGGACGGGGTGGTGGACTCCGTGTCGCTGCGCGCCTCGTTCCGGGAGACGGCCGCGCCGCTGCTGGCCGACCCGCGCTTCTGCCTGTGCGGCGTCAGCTTTGTGCTGAACCTCCGCCGCGTGGTTGGCGTCGAGGCCCAGGCGGCCCTGCTGGACAACGGCGAGCGGGTGGCGCTGCCCCGGGCCGCTACGCCGGCGTTCAAGGAGGCGTGGGGCCGCTTCTGGCTGGACGGAGGCTGGAAATGGTAGTCAATTTGCCAATCTTCCTGTTTTTTACGGTGGAGGGTGTTCTGCTGATGGCGCTGCTGGTTCCCAGCCGGCTGCCCGGCTGGCGGCACTGGCTGCTGTCCGGCTGTCTGCTGGCGGCGCTGCTGGCGGGGAATACCGTCCTGTACCGGGCCATGGGGCGCGATTGGTTTACCAGGCACTATCCGCTGTTTTCCCACCTGCCGGCGCTCCTGGTCTTCGCGGCAACCAGCCGCTGGCGGGGCTGGCAGCTGCTGTTCCAGCTGCTGACGGCGGTGATGTTCTGCCTGCTGACGGCCCACATCGGCGGCCTGGCCTACGGGCTGACCGGCTGGACGTGGACCATCGGCCCGGTGATGGCGATTTCGGCGGCGGCGCTGGTGTGGTTCACGGTCCGCCACCTGCGCCCGCTGCTCTGGCGGGTCTTTCCCCAGCTGCGCCGCGGCTGGGGGCTGCTGTGTCTGCTGCTGGCGGGGTATTACGGGATTGTTATCTACCTGATTCCCGGCTTCGTGGGCGAGGTGCCCACCAGCACCATCCTTAAGCCGACCATTTCGCTGCTGATGGTCGGCGTCTATGTGGTGATGGTGCTGCTGTTCTCCAGCATCCAGCGGGAGGAGGAGCAGCGCCACAACGCCGACCTGTTCGCCCTGCGGCTCTCGGCCGTCCAGGAACGGATGGAGGCCAACCGCCTGGCCGAGGAGGCCCTGCGCATCGAGCGCCATGACCTGCGCCACCGCCTCCAGACGGCGGCCGAGCTGGTGGCGCGCGGCAGCCGGCAGGAGGCCCTGGACCTGCTCAGCGCGGCCCGGGAGCGGCTGGACGAGGCGAAGCTGGAGCGCTACTGCGCCTCACCGGTGCTGGACGCGGTGTTCACCTCCTATTTCCGCCAGGCCCGGCAGCAGGGCGTCCGCGTGGAGGCCGAGATCTCGCTGCCGGAGCGGCTGCCGGTGGACGAGGCGGAGCTGGCCATCGTCTTTGCCAACAGCCTGGAAAACGCCATCCACGCCTGCCTGGCCCTGCCGGAGCCGTCGCGGCGGATCCGCTGCAAGGTCATCTGCCGGCCGGGACTCATGTTCGCCCTGGAGAACGCCTGCGACGGCACGGCCCGCCTGGACAGCCGCGGCCTCCCGGTGGCGGACCGCCGGGGCCACGGCCTGGGAACCCGGTCCATCACGGCCTTTTGCGAAAAGTACGGCGCGCTCTGCACGTACCGGCTGTCGGAGGGCTGGTTTTCCCTGCGGGTGGTTCTTTGACAGGGAGGGGCGTCTGTGATAAACTGAGGCCATGACGAGGGGGGTTGCCCAGTGCCGGAGTACAACAGAAAAGACCGGATAGCCGATACGCTGATGGCGCTGGTGCGCCAGTACGGCCTGGACCGGGTGACGGTGCGCCAGCTGGTGGAGGCCTGCGGCATCTCCCGGCAGACCTTCTATTACCACTTCCAGGACCTGATGGAGGCGCTGGAGTGGGCGGTGGAGCGCCGGACCCGGCAGGTGCTGGAGCGATGCCGGGAGGCGGAGACGCCGATGGAGGCTCTGTGCCTCTTCACGGCGGAGCTGGACGCTTCGCGGCCGATGGTCCACCGCCTGCTGCGCTCCCGCCGACGGGAGCAGGTGGAGAGGCTGCTGATGCGCACCGCCCGGACGTATCTGGAGGAGGCCGTCCGCCGCGCCCCGCCCGAGGCGCAGCCGCCGAAGGAGGACCTGGAGGTGCTGCTGGACTACCACGCCTGCGGCATGGCGGGCCTGCTGCTGTCCTCGGAGCGCCGGCGGGATCCCCAGCGGCTGGCCGGCCAGCTGATGCGGCTGCTGTCCGGCAGCCTGAGCCCCGGCGGATTGGCTGAACATTCGCGGAAAACTGTCCATGGAAACGATAAGAAAAATGGGGTATGATAAATCATCTGAACGCCGGTGAGAGAAAGGACCGATGGCCGATGAATGAAGTGAAATCCCCCAAGAAGCCTCTGATATACTATTATGTCGTGGCCATGGTGCTGCTGCTGCTGCTGAACATGGTGGCCATGCCGTGGATTACGGAGCATCAGATCCAGCAGGTGACGTACAATCAATTCCTGGAGATGGTGGCGGACGGCCAGGTGCGCCAGGCGGAAATCCAGGAGCAGGAGAACCGCATCCTCTTCACCGACGCCGACCAGACGGCCATCTATAAGACGGCCATGGTGGGCGATTCGGAGCTGACGAACCGGCTGCTGGACGCCGGCGTGGATTTCCAGGGCGTGGAGATCCAGCAGAGTTCCCTGCTGGCGGACATCCTGGCCTGGGTGCTGCCGCTGGTGATTTTCATCGCCATCGGCCAGTGGATGTCAAAGCGCCTGATGAACCGGGCCGGCGGCCCCAATGCCATGATGTTCGGCAAGAGCAACGCCAAGGTGTACGTCAAGTCCTCCGAGGGCATCCGCTTCGCCGACGTGGCCGGCGAGGACGAGGCCAAGGAGAACCTCACCGAGATTGTGGAATACCTGCACAACCCCGAGAAGTACAAGGAGATTGGCGCGTCGATGCCCAAGGGCATTTTGCTGGTGGGCCCCCCGGGCACCGGCAAGACGATGCTGGCCAAGGCCGTGGCCGGCGAGGCGAACGTGCCGTTCTTCTCCATGTCCGGCTCGGAGTTTGTGGAGATGTTCGTGGGTATGGGCGCCTCCAAGGTCCGC
>CAJFNZ010000165.1 GCA_904395905.1 uncultured Oscillospiraceae bacterium
ACCAAGTTCCATAAAACATCCATGAATAATCATAAGCAACGCTGCAATCTTATATTTTTTCATATCTGTATATTCCTCCACCAAAATTCCAATTTATCGTTCCGTTGTGTCTACTCTACCATAATTCCGAGAGCGTGGAAATCGCCTGTTTTTTAAGCTGATTTCCTACCTTTCGGATATACGGGACGGATTGTCATTTAGGGGTAGACTTCGTGTGCTAAACTGTTGCTGTCCACTCGGGCGACCTCCTTTGATTTTGTTGTGTCTGCGGTTGGAGAACCCGCTTTCACTCTATCATGGGAGGTCTTCTTTTTCTCCCCATAAGTATAACTGTTTTGCCCCACCGGCAGAGCCGGTGGTTTTCGTGTACAAAGAGAGCCAGACAAACCCTTACGGTTCGCCCGGCTTTCGGTGTATGGCCCGTTGGGGCTCCGCCGCAACAGCCTGTTGCTTGGATTCCCGCCGCCGGAATGGTATACTGTCTGCGAGGTGATGACCAACATGGAAACAAAGGATGTCCTTCGGGAGCTTCGGACCGCCCGCGGATTGTCTCAGGAGGAGCTGGCCGGCCGGCTCCATGTCACCCGGCAGGCGGTATCCCGCTGGGAGACCGGCGAGACCACGCCCAACCCGGAAACCCTGAAGCTGCTGTCCAAGCTGTTTCAGGTGTCCATCAACACCCTTCTGGGGTCCCCGCAGCAGCTGCTCTGCCAATGCTGCGGTATGCCCCTGGACGACGCCTCCCTCAGCCGCGAGGCAGACGGCTCGTTCAATGAGGAATACTGCAAATGGTGCTACGTGGACGGGGAATTCGCCTATTCCACCCTGGAAGAACTGACGGAGTTCCTGGTTGCGCATATGTCCAATGCGCACTGGCCCGCGGAGCAGGTGCGGGCGTTCTGTACGGCGCAGCTCCCCAAGCTCCGCCACTGGCAGCGGCCGGAGCGCGGCACCGGCGGCGCCTGTCCGCCTCCTTCACCCTCCCCCGGCAGCCGGTGACCCTTCCGCAGGGGCGCCCGCTCCCTCCCCGAAGGGCGGAACCCACGCTCGAAGCCAGCCGCTATCTCAGCATGAAATCCGCCCACGTCCCGCGGTACGCCTGCCAGTGGTCCCCCCAATACAGCAGCCGGTCGATGTATTCCTGCTTCCTGGATATGACCGCCTCCGCGCAGTGTTCCACCCCGTATCGGCAGACCACGGCGGTGAGGTCGTAGATGGGATAGCCCATCGCGTGCCCCGCCGTATGGACCACGGCGCACGCCTGCCCAACGGCATGGCACAGCGCAATGTCTTCCCGGCAGGTGAGTTCTTTTGCCACGGCGTGGCAGTCCAGGATTTTTCGCTGGGCAACCCGCATACGGATGGTTCCGGCGGCCCAGTCCCGCGCCGCTTCCAGCGCGTCCCGCGGGCGCGACTCCTCCGGGTATTTCGCCTCCAGCTTTTCCACCGTCTCCTCGGCAAGGTCCAAGGCCCACAGCGCCATCGCCCGATGGGTCTGCCCCTCCATCAGCGCCGCCAAATCCTGCAACCAGGCGGAGTGCCTGGAAAACAGAATCTGATGGCGTTTGCCGAGATGTGTTTTCACTTCGTCCAGCCAGTCCATGGTTCCGCCCCACCCCATTTCGAGTATCGTGCGCCCCCGTCCGGAAAATCCAGAGCCGCAGGTTTTTCCGCATTGGGGGAGATGCAGAACTATTGGGGAAGATACTCCTCAATAGTTCCGTCAAACGACCAGCCGTTCCGCGCTAAAAAGCCCAGGAACGCCTCCCGGAACTGGTCTACCGTCCCATCAGAACCTTCCTGCGCAATGCAGCCGCAGACGCGCTCCATCTCCAGGCAGCCGCCAAACGACCAATGGTGTTCCTCCAGGAACCCTATCACGCTATGCCAGAACGCATCTTCCGTCATATCCGGGGGCAGCCCTCGAACACGGCCTTGCAGTTCCAACTCTTTCGCCATCACCGCTCCTCCTTTGCAGAAAATCCAAACCCCTCCGGCAGCTGAATGAACGGCAGTATCCCAGGAGAATGGGCGCAAGTCCACGGACAGCCTTCAGTCTTCTCCATCCGTTCCTGTCGGCGTCCGCAGCCGCCTTCCAGGGGACTCACCCGCCTGGATGACCGCAGCGCAGCGCCGGGCGGGATTGCCGTCTCCCGGACACGCCGGAAACACGCCTCCGGGTTGCGCTGCGTCGTCAGTCACATGGAAGGCAATCTTTTCGCACTTCCGAAAGCTCCGGCACGCCATGTGCAATCACATCAATCACGTGATTTTGGGTGTATATCCCATAGTGAACCCACTTCCCGGGGTAATAAGATCCGTCGTCCAACATCTGGGCATCTGTCGCGACCGGCAAGTACGATAGAAACCGTGACTTCTCAAAGGTCATCAAATAACGCCCATGCCCGACTTCATCGGGAGCGTAAGAACCAAATGATTCATTTCTTATCTGGTACAGGATATAATCTCGAAAAAGGATCTCATAGAAGTGCTGTTCATTGACTTCTATGGGGCGCGTTCTTTCCAGTATTTCACCGAGCGCCTGCTCCGTTGCCGCATCCATATCCTTGAAATCCGGAAGATTGTCTCCCATCTTTCCAACTGTCGCTCCGGAGATGACGATGCGCAGTTCCTCTTGCAATCCGTCGGACAACGAAATCAAGAAAGGCGCATTGTCACCAAGCCTGGAATCCAGCATTTCGAACGTCAAAGATTGATTCATACCGTAACCCTCTCAAATTCCATTGACAATACACCTAATATAACATCAGAATGTGAACAAATCTACGGATTTCCCCGTCCCAGGCCAAAGACCCGCTCAAGTCCGCAGCAGGCAAAACCCGCAGGCCCCTTTTCCAAAGGGCCTGCGGGTAACGTCATTTACTCCCACTCAATCGTGGCGGGCGGCTTGGAGGTGATGTCGTAGCAGATGCGGTTGATGCCCTGCACCTCGTTGACGATGCGGGTGGAAATCCGGTCCAGCACATCGTAGGGGATTCGCGCCCAATCGGCGGTCATGAAGTCGCTGGTGGTCACCGCCCGGAGGGCCAGCGTGTAGTCGTACGTCCGGCCGTCGCCCATGACGCCCACCGAACGGGTGTTCGTCAGCACCGCAAAGTACTGGTTCAGATTCCGGTCTTCGCCGGCTTTGGCAATCTCCTCCCGGAAGATGTAGTCGGCCTCCCGCAGCAGATCCGCCTTCTCCTTGGTGATTTCCCCGATAATCCGAATCGCCAGGCCCGGACCCGGGAAGGGCTGACGCATCACCAGGTACTCCGGCAGCCCCAGCTCCCGGCCCAGCTGGCGCACCTCGTCCTTGAACAGCAGCCGCAGCGGCTCGATAATCTCCCGGAAGTCCACGTAGTCCGGCAGGCCGCCCACGTTGTGGTGGCTCTTAATCACCGCCGCGTCGCCGGCGCCCGACTCGATGACGTCGGGGTAGATGGTCCCCTGGGCCAGGAAGTCCACCCGGCCAATCTTCTTGGCCTCCTCCTCGAAGACCCGGATGAACTCCTCGCCGATGAGTTTCCGCTTCCGCTCCGGCTCCGAGACGCCGGCCAGCTTCCCCAGGAACCGCGCCTCGGCGTCCACCCGGACAAACTGCAGGTTCCACTTGGAGAAGGCCGCCTCCACCTCGTCGCCCTCGTCCTTGCGCATCAGGCCGTGGTCCACAAAGACGCACGTCAGCTGGCTGCCCACGGCCTCAGCCAGCAGCGCCGCCGCCACCGAGGAGTCCACGCCGCCCGACAGCGCCAGCAGCACCCGGCCGTCGCCCACCTTCTCCCGGATGGCCGCCACCGCCTGCTTGCAGTAGTCGCCCATGGTCCAGTCGCCGGCCGCGCCGCAGACCTCGTAGAGGAAGTTGTGAATCATATCCACGCCGTGGTCGGTGTGGTTGACCTCCGGGTGGAACTGGACGCCGTAGAAGCCCCGTACCTCGTCGCAGATGGCCACGTTGGGGCAGGCGTCCGACCGGGCCACCAGA
>CAJFNZ010000166.1 GCA_904395905.1 uncultured Oscillospiraceae bacterium
CTGAAGAAGGGCCTAAAAATCCTTAAAAGGGCATATCGATGAAGTCCCTGGTGTCTGCTTTTTACGCCCAGTTTAGGGTGGATGCTGGGGGTTAAGGCTCCAGGGCGCGTCCCAATGGCATGGGACTTCCGACCCTGCTGCCGTGGAGACCTGACCTTGTGGGTGGCCGCGCGTCTGCCGACCCGGACCACGTACGACTCAGGGAGAACCTGCAATGCGGTGCGAAAGCGCTGTGTGCAGCGTAGCCTGCCTTGCGTGAATCCGGAGGGACAGGGGACCGAAGCGCCGAATCCATGGCCATGGATTGGGTGCCATTGCCCCTCGAAACCGTATTTGCAAAAGAGGATAGGGGCCGGCGGTGGCTGTTGTGGAAAACACCTAGGCTGTCTCACCGGGCAGGCAGGGGATTGCAGTGCGGACTAAGTGGCAATCGGGTAAGGGCCTACGGCAACAGGCCCGCTTTGGCATCAAAGGGAAACCGCCGCTGCGGCAACGGGCGGCTGCCACTGGGGAAATCCGACCCGACCTAAGCCGTAAGATTTACCCTGCCTGCCGCCGCGTTTTTTGAAATCAGGAGGGGTTTTTTGAAGAACTCCCAAAAGGGCGCCGCCCAGAAGAAACCGGCCAAAGGCGGCGCCAGTCGGGTGGATACCCGCTGGGTGACGACGGTGTTCGTGGCCACCATTGTGATTTCCGGGTGTATGTCGCTGTTTTCGGACCTGCTCCTCAACCGGGTGCGGCTGATTGCCGCCTTCGCGGTGCTGCTGGTCATCGTCCTCATCGGCATTTTTTTTGACATCATCGGCGTGGCCGTGACCACGGCCGACGAGAAGCCGTTCCACTCCATGGCCGCCCGGAACCTGCCCGAGGCCAAGGAGGCCATCCGGCTGATTCGCAACGCCAACCGGGTCTCCTCCTTCTGCAACGACGTGGTGGGGGACATCTGCGGCGTCATCTCCGGTTCGGCCTCGGCGGTGGTGGCGGCCCAGGTGATTGTCCACTTCACGCCGACGGCCGGTTCCTTTTTCCGGCTGTTTCTCTCGGCCCTGGTGTCCGCCCTGACGGTGGGCGGCAAGGCTGTGGGGAAGACCTTCGCCATCAATGCCAGCACCCCCATCGTCCACTTTGCGGCCAAGGTGATTTTCCGGGTGCGCTGGTTTTTCAAGTGGGTGCGGACCCTGTTCCGCCGATGACTTCCGGAAGGACGGTGAGAAGTTGTCACAACTGGAAACGATTCACAGCCGGGAAGACCTGCTGGCCCTGAACGAAGCGGAGCTGGAGCAGCTGTGCGGCGAGATCCGGGCCTTCCTGGTGGAGCATATTTCCCGGACCGGCGGGCACCTGGCCTCCAACCTGGGGGTTGTGGAGCTGACTGTGGCCCTGCACCGGGTCTTTGACACGGCGGTGGACCGGCTGGTCTTCGACGTGGGCCACCAGGCCTACGTTCATAAAATCCTCACCGGGCGGCGGGAGCAGTTCGACGGCCTGCGGACCTTCGGCGGCATCGCCGGGTTCCCCAAGCCGTCGGAGAGCGTCCACGACGCCTTCATTGCCGGCCACGCCTCCGGAGCCGTCTCGGCCGCCCTGGGCATGGCTCGGGCCCGGACCCTCCAGGGGAAGGACTACCGGGTGATTGCCCTGCTGGGGGACGGGGCCATGACCGGCGGCCTGGCCTACGAGGGCCTCAACGACGCCGGCGCCAGCGGGGAGCCGCTGCTGGTGATTCTCAACGACAACGGCATGTCGATTACCCCCAATGTGGGCGGCATCTCCCACCATCTCAAGCTGATTCGCACCAAGCCCGGCTATCTGGGCATCAAGCTGGCCTACCGGCGGTTTACCGGCGCCGTGCCCGGCGGCCGGTTCCTATACAGCCTGACCCATCGGCTCAAGGGGTTCCTCAAGCGGCATCTGGTGGGCATCACCCTCTTTGAGGAGATGGGCTTTACGTACATCGGCCCGGTGGACGGCCGGGATCTGCGGCGGCTGACGGAGCTGCTGCACTACGCCCGGGAGCTCCAGGGGCCGGTGCTGCTCCACGTCATCACCAAAAAGGGCGACGGCTATGCCCCCGCCGAGGCGGCTCCGGACCGGTTCCACGGCGTGGGCGCCTTTGATATGGCCTCGGGACAGGCCCCGCCGGCCCGGCGGGTGACCTTCTCCGACACCTTCGGGGAGACCCTGGTGGAGCTGGCCCGGGAGGACGGCCGAATCTGCGCCGTCACCGCCGCCATGCAGAAGGGCACCGGCCTGGACGGCTTCGCCGCCCAGTACCCGGCGCGGTTCTTCGACGTGGGCATCGCCGAGGGCCACGCGGTGGCCATGGCCGCGGGCCTGGCCAAGGAGGGCATGACGCCGGTGGTGGCCATCTACTCCACCTTCCTCCAGCGGGCCTACGATATGCTGCTCCACGAGGTGGGGCTCCTGCAGCTCCACGTGGTCTTCGCCGTGGACCGGGCCGGCCTGGTGGGGGAGGACGGGGAGACCCACCACGGCGTGTTCGACGTGGCCTACCTGCGCCAGGTGCCGGGGATGCAGGTGCTCTGCCCCGCCAACCAGGCGGAGCTGCGCCGGCTGCTGCGGCGGGCCGTCCTGGAGATGGACGGGCCGGTGGCCATCCGGTATCCCCGGGGGGGCGACGGCTTTTTGAAGTCCGTCTGTTTCCAGCCGGTGCTGCGGGAGGGAAGCGACGTCACGCTGGCGGCCTACGGCACCCTGATCAATCAGATGCTGGAGACGGCCGTGGCGCTGAAGCAGCAGGGCATCCACGCCGAGGTCATCAAGCTGACCCAGATAAAGCCGCTGGACCCGGCGCCGGTGCTGGCATCGGTCCGGAAGACGGGACGGCTCTTTGTGGCCGAGGAAGTGGTGGACGCCGGCTGTGTGGCCAACGACCTCTTTGCCGCGGTGGAATCGGCCGGAATCCGGGCGGCGGTGGGAAAGCGGAACCTGGGGGACCGGTACGTGACCCACGGCGCCGTGCAGAAGCTGTACGAGGCCTGCGGCCTGGATGCCCCGGGCCTGCTGGCGGGAATCCGGGAGGTGCTGTCCCATGAAGCATAAGGAACGGCTGGACCAGCTGCTGGTCCAGCGGGGCCTGGCCGAGAGCCGGGCCAAGGCCCAGGCGGTGATTATGAGCGGCCAGGTCTATGTGGACGGCCAGAAGGCCGACAAGGCCGGCATGGCCTACGACGTGGAGGCGCCCATCGAGGTCCGGGGGGAGGTCTGCCCCTACGTGAGCCGGGGCGGCTGGAAGCTGGAAAAGGCCCTGGAGACCTTCGGCGTGGATCCGGCCGGCTGGGTGTGCAGCGACTCGGGCGCCTCCACCGGCGGGTTCACCGACTGCCTCCTCCAGAAGGGGGCGGCCAAGGTCTTCGCCATCGACGTGGGATACGGGCAGCTGGCCTGGAAGCTGCGCCAGGACCCCCGGGTGGTCTCCATGGAGCGGACCAACATCCGCTACGTGACCCCGGAGGATCTGGGGGAGCCTCTGGACCTGGCGGTGGTGGACGTGTCGTTCATCTCGCTGAAGCTGGTGCTGCCGACCATCCGGCGGCTGCTCAAGGCCACCGGCCAGGTGCTGTGCCTCATTAAGCCCCAGTTTGAGGCCGGCCGGGAAAAGGTCGGCAAAAAGGGCGTGGTCCGGGATCCGGCCGTCCACCGGGAGGTGCTGGAGCAGTTCCTCCGGACGGCGGCGGAGCTGGGCTTCACCGTCCGGGCCCTGACCTATTCCCCGGTCAAGGGCCCCGAGGGCAACATCGAATTTCTCGGCCACCTGTCGGTGGAGCCGGGGGCCGGGAAACTTCCGGACCTGGCGGCCCTGGTGGCCGAAGCCCATGGCGCATTGAAAGGGCAAAGCCAATGAAAGTAGTCATGACTCCCAACCCCTATCGGGACCGCAACTTCAAATATGCCGACCAGGCCCAGGAGATCCTCCGGGCCGCCGGGATAGAGACCCGCCTCTGCCTGCCCTTCGGGGTGGACAAGAACTTTGAGCTGCCCCGGGACAAGGTCTTCTACAACCTGTCCGAGGAGCTGAAGGGGGCCGATATGCTCCTGTGCTTCGGGGGCGACGGGACCATCCTCCACTCCTCCAAGGCCGCCACCTTCCACAATATCCCGGTACTGGCGGTGAACATCGGCACCATGGGCTTCATGGCCGAGCTGGAGGCCGGGGAGCTGAATCTCCTCTCCCGGCTGGCCACGGGCCAGTACACCATCGAAAAGCGGATGATGCTCTCGGTGGACGTCCACCACGAGGGCCAGATGATTTACAACGACACGGCCCTCAACGACGTGGCCATCACCAAGGGGGCCGTGGCCCGGGTCATTCAGATGGACGTCCTCTGCGACGGGGTGCTGGCGTACAGCTTTGCCGGGGACGGGGTCCTGGTCTGTACCCCCACCGGCTCCACGGCCTATTCCCTGTCGGCCGGCGGCCCCCTGGTGGAGCCCACGGCCCGGAACATCATCGTCACGCCCATCTGCGCCCACACGGTCCAGGCCAGGCCCTTTGTCATGTCCAAGGACCGGGAGATTACCATCCGCATCGGAAAGACCGGCCGGAAAAACGCCTTTTTGTCCACCGACGGCGGCAAGGCCGTCCGGCTGAACCTGGGCGACGTGGTCCGGGTCCGGCGGTCCCGCCACGAGACCCGGCTGGTGCGGATTAAGCGGACCAGCTTCTTTGAAATCATCAACAACAAGTTCTTTGACAGGTGAGAGGTGCAACATGAAGACCCAGAGACAGGCCAAGATTATGGAAATCATCACCGCCCAGAACATCGAGACCCAGGAGCAGCTGCTGGAGGCCCTCCAGCAGAGCGGCTTTCAGAGCACCCAGGCCACCATTTCCCGGGACATCAAGGAGCTGCGGATTGTCAAGGAGCTGACCCCCATGGGCAGCTACCGGTACACGGCCTCGGCCGCCGAAAAGCCGGGCACCTTTTCCAGCCGCCTGAACACCATCTTCCGGGAGTGCGTCACCCACTACGACTGCGCCCAGAACATGGTCGTCATCAAGACCATGCCGGGCCTGGCCAACGCCGCCGGCGTGGCCATCGACGCCATGAATATGTCGGTGATTCTCGGGACCCTGGCCGGCGACGACACGGTCTTCATCGTCATGCGGGACGCCGCGGCGGCCGCCGCCTTCTGCGCGGAGATTAAGAAACTTCTGGAGTAAGGGGAGGCGCCGCCATGCTTTCCGTGCTGCACATCGAGAACATCGCCGTCATTGAGCAGGCCGACATCGTCTTCGACGCCGGCTTCAACGTGCTGACCGGCGAGACCGGCGCCGGCAAGTCCATCGTCATCGACGCCATCAGTGCCATCCTGGGGGAGCGGGCCTATCGGGACGTCATCCGCACCGGCTGCGACAAGGCCTTCGTCAGCGCCGTGTTCACCGGCATCGGGCCGCTGCCCTGGTTCCAGGAGAACCAGGTGGACTACGACCCGGGGGAGCTGCTGATTCAGCGGGAGATCTTCCTGGACGGCAAGAACGTCTGCCGGGTCAACGGCCGGCCGGTGACGGTGGCCATCTTGAAAAAGCTGGGCCTCCAGCTCATCAACATCCACGGCCAGCACGACTCCCAGCAGCTCTTTGACGAGGCCAACCACCTGCGGTACCTGGATCTGTTCGCCCGGGACCAGGACCTGCTGGAGGCCTATCAGCAGGCCTTCGGCCGGGTCCAGGAGACCCGGAATCAGATTCAGCGGCTCTCCATGGATGAGAGCGAAAAGCTGCGGAAGGTGGAGATGCTGGAGTACCAGATCCGCGAGCTGGAGAAGGCGGAGCTGAAGCCCGGGGAGGACGAGCAGCTGGAGGCCCGCCGGAAGCGGCTCCAGAACGGGGAGAAGATGAAGAGCGGCCTCTGCGCCGCGGTGGAGGCCCTCTACGGCGGCGAGGACAGCGACGGGGCCGCCAGCCTGGTCCAAACGGCGGAACGGGCGGTGGCCGCCCTCTGCCGCTACGACGAGAGCCTGGAACCCCTCCAGGGGAGGCTGGGGGAGATTGCCTACGCTCTCCAGGACGTGACCGAGGAGCTGCGGGACCTGCGGGACGGCCTGGCCTTCTCGGAAGACGAGCTGGAGGCCCTGGAGACCCGGCTGGACACCATCCACAAGCTGCGGCGGAAGTACGGCGCCACCTGCGTCGAGATGCTGGCATACCTGGACCGGTGCCGGGCGGAGCTGGAGGAAATTACCTTCTCCAGCGAGAAGCTGGAGCAGCTCCAGGGGCAGCTGGCCCGGGAGGAAGAGGCGGCCCGCCGGGCGGGCCTGGCCCTGCGGGGCCGCCGGCAGAAGGCCGCCGAGGCCCTGGCCGGACGGATTCTCTCGGAGCTGACCCAGCTGGATATGCCCAAGGTCCGCTTCGTCTGTCAGTTTGAGGAGCAGGATCTGACCCCCAACGGCCTGGATGCGGTCCGGTTCCTGATGTCGGCCAACGTGGGCGAGGCCCTGAAGCCCATGAGCAAGGTGGCCTCCGGCGGCGAGCTGGCCCGGATTATGCTGGCCCTGAAGAACGTCCTGGCGGAGCAGGACCAGGTGCCCACGCTGATTTTTGACGAGGTGGACGCCGGCATCAGCGGCCAGGCGGCCCAGAAGGTGGCCGAGAAACTGTCCCAGGTGGCCAAGACCAAGCAGATCCTCTGCGTCACCCACCTGGCCCAGATAGCCGCCATGGCCGACACCCATCTCTACATTTCCAAGGCCGAGAAGCAGGGGCGGACCTATACCTCGGTGACCCCCCTGGACCGCCAGGGCCGCCGCGAGGAGATTGCCCGGATTATCGGCGGGGCCGTGATTACCGAGACCACCCTCCGCAGCGCCGAGGAGATGCTTCGCCGTTGACAGACCGGGCGGGCTGTGGTATCATAGCCGCGGACAGATTCCAAAGGCGAGGAAGGGAACCAGTAGCGCCGAAGAGGCCTCTCAGCGAGCCGGTGGCAGGTGAAAACCGGCGGGGCAGGCGGCGTGAATACATCCCGGAGCCGCGGCCTGAATGGCAGTAGGGCCCGACGGGCGCGCCCGTTACAGCGCAGGAGGAGCCTCCGGCTCCCAGAGGCCGCTTCCCGCGAGGGGGCGGCAAACAGCGGTGGTACCGCGCACAGCGCCCTCTGCTCGGCAGCGAGCAGAGGGTGTTTTTTTCCTCAAGACATTAAAGTGACAAAGGAGAGCAATCGATGCAGATCTACGAAGAGTTGGTGGCCCGGGGCCTCATCGCCCAGGTGACGGACGAGGCGGAAATCCGGGAGATGGTCAACCACGGCAAGGCGACCTTCTACATTGGCTTCGATCCCACGGCCGACAGCCTTCATGTGGGACATTTTATGGCCCTGTGCCTGATGAAGCGGCTCCAGATGGCCGGCAACCGGCCCATTGCCCTCATTGGCGGCGGCACGGCCATGATTGGCGACCCGTCGGGCCGGACGGATATGCGTTCCATGATGACCCGGGAGACCATCCAGCACAACTGCGACTGCTTCAAAAAGCAGATGTCCCGGTTCATCGAGTTCGGCGAGGGCAAGGCCATGATGGTCAACAACGCCGACTGGCTGCTGAACCTCAACTATATCGAGTTCATCCGGGACATCGGCTCCTGCTTCTCGGTGAACAATATGCTCCGGGCCGAGTGCTTCAAGCAGCGGATGGAGAAGGGCCTCAGCTTCCTGGAGTTCAACTATATGCCCATGCAGTCCTACGACTTCCTCTACCTGTACCAGCACTACGGCTGCAACATGCAGTTCGGCGGCAACGACCAGTGGAGCAATATGCTCGGCGGCACCGAGCTGATTCGCCGGAAGCTGGGCAAGGACGCCCACGCCATGACCATCACCCTGCTCCTCAACTCCGAGGGGAAGAAGATGGGCAAGACCGCGTCGGGAGCCGTGTGGCTGGATCCCAACAAGACCAGCCCCTTCGACTTCTACCAGTACTGGCGGAATGTGGACGACGCCGACGTCCTCAAGTGCATCCGGATGCTCACCTTCCTGCCCCTGGAGGAGATTGACCGGATGGACACCTGGCAGGGGAGCCAGCTGAACGAGGCCAAGGAAATCCTGGCCTACGAGCTGACCAAGCTGGTCCACGGCCAGGAGGAGGCCGACAAGGCCCAGGGGGCGGCCCGGGCGCTCTTTGCCGGCGGCGGCGACGCGGCCGATATGCCCACCACCCATCTGACGGCCGGACAGCTGACCGACGGGGCCATGGGGATTCTCACCCTGCTGACCGCCTGCGGCCTGTCCAAGAGCAACGGCGAGGCCCGGCGGCTGGTCCAGCAGGGGGGCATCTTCGTGGACGACGAAAAGGTGACAGCCATTGACGTCTCCTACTCCGAGGACCGGCTGCGCCAGGGGGTGAAGATCCGCAAGGGCAAGAAGGTCTACCACCGGGCGGTGCTCCAGTGACGCTCCTCCGAAAGGACCAGGTCACCGGCGGCGCCACCTTTGAGCTGGCCTGTGCCAGGCGGTATCCCGCGGGCCACTGGTCTCCGGATTTCCTGTACCTTCCCGACGAACCAGACGGCATCGGCCGTCTGGTTCCCTATTTGAATCCGGTGCTCCGGCCCTTCGCCTACGATGGGCCCAACCGGGTGACGCTGGAACAGTGGGGCCGGGTGCGCGCCCTGGCCGCAGAGGCGCCGGACCTGGCGCCGTTCTTTGAAGCCGTGGAAACGTGGCTGCATCGGGAAAACCGCAATGCGCCGTATTTTTGGATTCTTGGTATCTGAAGTTCTGCAAGTATTATATAAGTGACTGAATTTCAATAAAATTGACCAAACAGGGCCTGCAACTTGCCAGCTCCAAGAGATTTCGTGGGGAAACGGAAAATTTTCGATATATTCAGACAAGAATATGGATAGAAGGCGGAAATTTCGAGGATATTTTCGGCTGTTCAGAATTTCGACCAAGAATATATGGCTGATAACTTTTATAAATTCTATCTAAAATCTAAAATAATGCTGAAATATGACGGAATCATAATATTATTAGAAGAAAATTTTAATATCCATAAAAACGGCCCGCCTTCTGAGAAGGCGGGCCGTTTCGAGATTCCGTTAAAACCGCAGGCTCAGTCCATATACCCCTCGGCGCAGAGCAGCTCGGCCAGCAGGACGCCGCCGCCGGCAGCGCCCCGGAGGGTGTTGTGGCTCAGACAGACAAACTTGTAGTCGTACTGGGTGTCGGGGCGCAGGCGGCCGATGGAGATGGCCATGCCGTTCTCCAGGTTCCGGTCCAGCCGCGTCTGGGGCCGGTCGTTCTCCTCGAAGTAGTGGAGGAACTGCTTCGGCGCCGACGGCAGGTTCAGCTCCTGGGCCCGGCCGGAGAAGGCGGCCCAGTCGGCTTGAATCTGCTCGATGGAGGGTTTTTCGCCGGAGAAGCTCATGAAGCAGGCGGACATGTGGCCGTTGGAGACCGGGACCCGCAGGCACTGGGCGGTGATGGACGGCCCCGTGGCATTGACAATCCGGTCGCCGTCAATGTGCCCCCACAGCTTCAGGGGCTCCTGCTCGGACTTTTCCTCCTCGCCGCCGATGTAGGGGATGACGTTGTCCACCATCTCCGGCCAGGTGTCAAAGGTCTTGCCGGCGCCGGAAATGGCCTGGTACGTGCAGACCAGGCTCTTCTCCAGGCCGTATTTCAGCAGGGGATGGAGGGCGGGCACGTAGCTCTGAAGGGAGCAGTTGGACTTGACGGCGATGAAGCCCCGGCGGGTACCCAGGCGGCGGCGCTGGGCGTCGATAATCCGGATGTGGTCGGCGTTGATTTCCGGCACCACCATGGGCACGTCGGGCGTCCACCGGTGGGCGGAGTTGTTGGACACCACCGGGCACTCGCTCTTGGCGTACCGCTCCTCCAGGGCGCGGATTTCCTCCTTCTTCATGTCCACGGCGCAGAAGACGAAGTCCACCATGGAGGCGATTTTTTCCACGTCGGCCTCGGCGTCCAGAACCACCATGTCCTTGGCCCACTGGGGCATGGCCGTCTCCATGGCCCAGCGGTGGCCCACCGCCTCTGCATAGGTTTTGCCGGCGCTGCGGCTGCTGGCCGCCAGCACCACCGTCTGGAACCAGGGATGGCCGTCGGTCAGGGTCAGGAACCGCTGGCCCACCATGCCCGTGGCGCCGATGATACCCACTTTGTACTGTTTCATCGCGGACGCTCCTTTCACTTCCCGCGGCCGGCCGGGGGAACCCGGCGGAAAAATATCCGGCCTTTTGTTGAATCCATGGGAAGAATGCAGTATAATGCAACTAATCTGACTGTGTGAATGCCCTTGCCGTTTCCGGCATCGTCGCCTTATCTTACCATATCCCCGGGACGGTGTCAATGTACGCTTTTGCCACTTTTTCCGCCGAGATTCCCCGTCAGGAGGTCAATATGACGCAAAAATTCCGACGATTTTCCCGCTGGCTTTCTCTGTTTCTGGCCGGCGTACTGTTCCTGCCAATTCTTCCGCTCACCGCAGACGCCGCTTATTCCCAGGAGTCCATCCGGGTGGGCCTCTATTACGGAAGCAACGCCATGGCCACGGCCAACCTGGAGAACGAAGTGGGCAGCGGCTACCAGCTGGGGACCTTCGACGACAGCGGCGTGTTTACCGCCCTGGGGGAGACGGCCGAGACCCAGATTACCATCTGCAAGGACGCCAACCTCTACCTGTCCGGCGGGAGCTTTTACGAGACGCCCACGGCGGCGGCCTACCAGCTGATTGGGGCCTACCATGTCCAGCTGCCGGACACTTACGACACCTATGCCGCTGCGGCCGCTGCGGCCCAGGGGTACCCCTACGGCTTCCCGGCCTATGTGGACGGCCAGTACGTGGTCCGGTTTGAGTTCTATTCCTCGGCGGCCAACGCCTCGGCCGATGCGGCGGCCTATCCCGGCTCCCAGATTGTCGGGGCCAGTTCCACCTGCTACACGGTGGTGGAGACCAACACCGGCCGGATCCTCTTTGAACTGGACAGCGGCGGCGAGTATCTGGCGGTGATGCCCATCAGCCAGGGAGCCATGGCCCAGACCTGGTTCCGGGGATACCAATACTACGGCGGTTTCCAGTATATGCGCCGTTCAGGCAACGATTTGTCGGTCATCAACTTCGTCAGCGAGGACCTGTATGTGGCCGGCGTGCTGCCGTATGAATTTGTGGTCAATGAGGACCTGGAGTCGCTGAAGGCCGGAGCGGTGGCCATCCGCACCTACGCCAATGCCTCGGTGAAACACGCGGCCCTGGGCTTTGACGTCTGCAACTCCACCGACTGCCAGGTGTACCGGGGTATTTACACCGGTACCGGAGCGGAGGACGTCCTCCAGGCGGTGGAGGAGACGGCGGGGGAGTGCGCCTACTACAACGGCCAGCTGATTGAGGCCCTGTACTTCTCCTCCGACGGCGGCGCCACCGAGGACGCGGTCAACGCCTGGGGCAGCGACGTGCCGTATCTCCAGGGCAAGCCGGACCCCTACGAGGAAACCATCTCCTTCAACGGAAAGTCCTGGAGCTACACCGTCACCGCCGCCCAGCTGCAGGCCCTGGTGCAGAGCCAGGGGGAACTCTGCGGCACCGTCACCGGCTTTGCCGTCACGGAGCTGACCGACAACGGCAACGTCCAGGAGATTACCATCACCGACAGCAGCGGCCGGCAGTTTACTTACCGGGGAGACGACGTGCGGATCCTCCAGAACCTGCCCGGCGTCACCTACATGAGCCGCCGGTTCACGGTCACCGCCAACGGCGGCCAGACCGGCGCCGCCAGCAGCACCGAGGAGTTTTCCGTCTACGACGGGACCACGACGGTCACCGACGACCAGGTGACGGCCGTCACCGCCAACGGCACGGAGGTGCTGGAGGCGCCGGCCACGGTCATCACCGCATCCGGTACATATACTGTCGGCGGCACGGCGTCCACTCCCTCTGCCAGCGGCGAGGGCTGGACCATCTCCGGCGGCGGCTACGGCCACAACATCGGTATGAGCCAGTGGGGCGCCTACGCCATGGGCCTCCAGGGCTACGACTATCGGGAAATTTTGCAGTTCTACTACACCGGCATTACCATCCAGTGAAAATGGGGCGTTACCTTTGAAAACCAGTGATTTTTACTACGATTTGCCGCCGGAGCTCATTGCCCAGACGCCGCTGGAGCGGCGGGACGGCTCGCGGCTCATGACCCTGGACCGGGCCACCGGCGCCGTGGGCCACCGGCACTTTTATGATTTGCCCAGTCTGCTGCGGCCTGGGGACTGCCTGGTGCTCAACGACTCCCGGGTGCTGCCGGCCCGGCTCCTGGGCCGGCGGGAGCCCACCGGCGGGGCTGTGGAAGTGCTGCTGCTCCGGGACCGGGGGGGTGGCCTCTGGGAGTGCCTGGCCAAGCCGGCCCGGAAGCTGCATCCGGGGGCGGCGCTGTCCTTCGGCGACGGCCAGCTGACGGCGACGGTGGAGGCGGAGGAAGACGAGGGCAAGCGGCAGATCCGCTTCCACTACGACGGGATTTTCCTGGAGGTGCTCGAGCGCCTGGGGAAGATGCCCCTGCCGCCTTACATCAAAGAGGAACTGGCCGACGGGGAGCGGTACCAGACGGTATACTCCCGGGTCACCGGCTCGGCGGCGGCGCCCACGGCCGGCCTCCACTTCACCCGGGAGCTGCTGGAGGAAATCCGAAAGATGGGGGTGGATCTGGCCTATATCACCCTCCATGTGGGACTGGGCACCTTCCGGCCGGTGAAGGCCGAAGAGGTGACCGACCACCAGATGCACAGCGAATTCTGCGCCATGGACGGCCCGACGGCCCGGCTTCTCAACGAGACCCGGGCCCGGGGCGGCCGGATTGTCTGCGTGGGCACCACCTCCTGCCGGACGGTGGAGTCCCTGGCCGGGGCGGACGGGACCTTCCGGGAGGCGTCCGGCTGGACCGACATCTTCATCTACCCCGGGTACCGGTTTAAGGCCATGGACGCCCTGGTGACCAATTTCCATCTGCCGGAAAGCACGCTGGTGATGCTGGTCTCCGCCTTCGCCGGGCGGGAGCATATCCTAAACGCCTACCGGGAGGCCGTCCGGGAGCGGTACCGGTTTTTCTCCTTTGGCGACGCGATGTTCATTGGAGACCTGTAAATCCCGGTAAATTCGTTGACAAACGGCGGGAGTTCGTGTATGATGTAGAGGATATCGAACAGGCGATGACGAGGAAGAGTAGCCGGCGCGGCGGCCTTGAGAGAGCAGGCGGAGGGTGCAAGCCTGCGGCGCGGCCGGGGAACGTCCCCTCGGAGCCGGCGGCTGAACCGTTCAGTAGGCCGCGCCGGGTCCTCCCGTTACAGAGGCGCAAGCAGCCCGCTCCGGCGGGAATCCGGGTGGTACCGCGGAAGTGATTTCGTCCCGACAGCTCTGCTGTCGGGATTTTTTTCCCTCGAACACAATACAGGAGTTGAACACCATGGCAAAAGAACTGTCCAAGGTCTACGAGCCCCAGGAGGTGGAGAGCCGCATCTACGACATGTGGCTTCGGGGCGGCTATTTCCACACCCAGCGGGACCCGGAGAAGAAGCCCTTTACCATCGTGATGCCGCCGCCCAACGTCACCGGCCAGCTGCACATGGGCCACGCCATGGACGCGGCCCTTCAGGATGTGCTCATCCGCTTCAAGCGGATGGAGGGCTACGCGGCCCTGTGGGTCCCCGGCACAG
>CAJFNZ010000167.1 GCA_904395905.1 uncultured Oscillospiraceae bacterium
CCCGGCGGCGGCTACATCGGCGAGTTCATCATGTGTTCCGTGTTCTTCCCCGATCAGATGGCCATCGCCTACCCCATTGCCATCACCATCGGCAACCTGGTGGACCCCCCGGCTACCATGATCAACTCCTCCGGCGACTACGTGATCTCCTACGTGGTGGCCCGCTTCGTGGACGGCAAGGACTGGTTCCAGAAGGTCCTGGCGGCCCGGAGGGCGGGGAGCAAGGAATAACCCCAGCCCCTACATACGATAAAACGCATAAAAGAAACATCGGGCCCGGCGGAAGTTCCGCCGGGCCCTTTTTCTGTCTGCTGGCGGAACTTTACCGCCCATTGGCCCCTCCCCCCATCACGCCGTCCAGGTCCTCCGCCTCGATGGTGAGAATCTGCTCGTCCGTGGGGGACTCCAGTTTTGCCACCCGGTCGGCCTGGCGGGAGACGATCTTCTCAAAGAGGTTTCGCACATCCCGGGCGTTGCCGAAGTTGCCGTCCCGGTTCTCATAGAGTTCCTCCAGATAGGCCCGGGCCCGCTCCGCCGCCTGGGCTGAGAGCTGGTAGTCGCTGCGCCGGACCCGGCCTGCAAAGATCTCATAGAGCTGCGCCCCGGTGTAGTCGGCAAAGTAGAGGTACTTGTTGAATCGGGATTTGAGGCCCGGGTTGGAGTCGATGAACCGGGGCATCCGGCTGGCATACCCGGCCACGATCACCACCAGGTCGTCCCGGTGGTCCTCCATGGCCTTGAGGATGGTGTCGATGGCCTCCTGGCCGAAGTCCTTCCCGCCGTCGGCAGGGGCCAGGGTGTAGGCCTCGTCGATGAACAGCACGCCCCCCAGGGCCCTCTGGATCACCTCCTGGGTCTTCAGGGCGGTCTGTCCCACGTAGCCGGCCACCAGGCCGCTGCGGTCCACCTCCACCAGCTGCCCCTGGCTGAGGATGCCCAGGGCCCCGTAGATCTTCCCCACGATCCGGGCCACGGTGGTCTTGCCGGTACCGGGATTGCCGGAGAACACCAGGTGGAAGGACATGTCCGGGCACTTGAGCCCCCGCTCCCGCCGGAGGTTTCGCACCTTCACCAGGTTCACCAGGCTGTCTACGTCCCGCTTGACCTCCTCCAGGCCCACCAGGGCGCCCAGTTCCGCCATGGCCTCCTCCAGAGTGGGCCGGGGCGGGGCCTCCGGCGGAGCCGGGGGCTTCGCAGGTTCCTCCCGCCGCTCTTGCGCCGCAGGAGGCCCCGGCGCTCTCTCCGGGCCCGCCGGCGCCGGGGCAGTGCTTTTCGGCGGTTCTTCCGGCTGTTCTCCCGGTTTCGCCGGCGGCCGTCCGGAGGCCGAGGGCCCCCAGAAGTCGGTCACAAGGCCCCCGGCGCCCAGGTTTCGCTCCATATCGTCCAGCAGATCCCCCAGTTCCCGGGCGGTCCGCTCCGCGTCGGCCCCGCCGCCCGGAGGGACCGCCTCCACGCCGGAGCGGTCGCACAGTTCCACCAACTGCTGGTGGAGGGCGGTGATCTGCTGGCTCTCCGGGAAGGAGAAATTCCCGTCATAGGCCGCGCAGAGGGTCAGAAGGTCCTGCTGAATCCGGGCGAAGTGCCGGCTGTAGGCCGTGCCCTCCCCCACGTCCCACTCCACCAGGCGGCGGAAAAAGGCCGGGACTTCCACCTCCGGGCGGATGCTCCCCTTGTAGTAGGCCAGGGCCCGATAGACCTGCTCCTTGGTGAAGCGGGCCGGCTGGTCCGTGTAGATCTGGTTCACCGCTGCCGCGTCCCTGCGCCCGCCCTGGGCCCAGACGGACAGGAGGCAGGCGCGGAAGTAGCCGTCCACCTCCCGGCTGGCAGGCCGCGCCTGTTGGGGCAGGGCGGCCAGAAAGTTGCCGATGGTGTCGGCATAGTCCCGGTGCAAGTCATGTTTCACCATAGGGCACCTCCCCCGCTGTTCTCTCAAGGGGAGTATACCACAGGGAGAAACATTTTTCCACGGTCAGTCCGCTTTTTCCTCCAGAAAGCGGTGGAGGGCGTACAGCGCCGCCACCAGCCCCGCCGCCAGAAAGAAGTGGAGGCGGAACACCACCACCTCCCGCAGCAGGACGCTGCCCGCCACCAGGGCGGCCACCAGCAGCACCAGCAGGACGGGGATCGCCTTGCTCTTTCCCAGGTTCTCCGCAAAGGAGTTTTTGCAGATGTACTCCACCAGGCCGATGGACGCCGCCAGGATGGCCGCCAGGGCCACCAGGTTCCCCGCCGTCACGGTGAGCCAGGGCCAGGCCCCCTCCCCCAGCAGCCAGCCGACGGCGCCAAACACCAGCCAAATGACGGCCAGAATATCCACATACAGGCAAGCGCTGCCAACGGCCGACAGCAGGCGCTGCCGCCCGGTCCGCTCCGGCACCTCTGACAGCACCGCGTCGCAAAACGCCTTGTAGTCCGCCCCGATGACCTCCTCCATGGCATCGCCCCGGCGCTGGCCGGCCAGCACCATCTCGGTGATGTCCCGGCGGAGCAGTTCCTGCTGGTACTCCGTGATATTGGCCGCCCGGAGGTAGACGACGATGTCCGTCATGGCCCGGTTGTTCTCCGCCGTCAGTTCCTTTTCCAGTTCATTGTTGGCTGTGAGCAGCTGCTTGGTTTTCCGATTCATGGTCCGCTCCTCCTTCCGTCTCCTCCAGCAAGTTGTCCACCGCCCCCCGCAGGGCGCGGTAATTTCGGATGAACGCCACCAGTTCCTCCCGCCCCGCCGCGGTCAGGCGGTAGTACTTTCGCCTCGGCCCCACCTCCGACTGGCGGTAGAGGGCCTCCGCCAGGCCGTTTTTCTCCAGCCGCAGCAGCAGCGGGTAGATGGTGCCCTCGGCGATCTTCCCGAAGCCGAAGCGCTCCAACTGCTGGGAGATCTCGTAACCATAGGTCTCCCGCTGGCCGATCACCGCCAGGATGCACCCCTCCAGGGTGCCCTTGAGCATCTGGGATGGGATCACGGTCCCGCCCTCCTCTCCGCCTATCTTGCATTGCAATGTAGATTGGCTATATTGTATCGCAAGATAGCCCCGGTGTCAAGTGCCATTTTCCCGCGGCTGTCCCGGGTTTCGACAGCGGCCGGAAATTTTCCTCTAAAACCGCGCAATTTCTCCTTTTCCCCCGCGGGGGTCTGTGGTATACTATGGATTTAGAACATGACACGGGGGTTCACATGGAATTTCTCTCCCACAACGTAACAGAGAC
>CAJFNZ010000168.1 GCA_904395905.1 uncultured Oscillospiraceae bacterium
AAGCGTTTGTCAAGAACTTTTTTCAAATTCTTTTCGGCCGCTTCCGACGCAATCTTCCGAATTCCCAACGTTTCGCACCGCTTTCTCGCCGGCCTCTCAGCCAGCTCCGTTCGGCGCGGAACTTCTTTACTTTACCACATCCCCTCGCTTTTGTCAAGAAGTTTTTTCTTGATACGCGAGTTTTTTGTGGCCGCTCTCGGTATTGGCTGTGCCGTTTCCCGAGCGCCCCGTTATACTACCAGACCATCCGCCGTTTGTCAAGCACTATTTTCATCTTTTTCGTCTTTTTTCCACAGTGGTTGTTTGCCGGCCCATCCGGCGCATATCCTTCCAACTTTCCACCTCTCACCTGTCCGGTAGAAACGCTACTATGACGCCGGCAATTCCTACAACCAGAAACACACTCGACCAGTTGCTACTGAAATCAAAAAGAGGTTCTGTTCCAAATCCAATCATCAATAGGATACCGAACAGAATCAGGGCAATCCCTTGGAGTTGTCTTTTCACGGCCATCCCCCTTCATAGATGCCGAACAGCGGGCGCCCGTGGGCGCCCGCTCTGCACAGCTTGCTTGGCTTCTTTCGATTACGGCGTATCCTCAATGATGCCGTAGCCGCCGCTGTTCCGCTTGTAGACCACGGCGAACGCGCCGCCGTTGTCCTCGTCGCGGAAGGCGAAGAAGTTATGTTCCAGCAGGTTCATCTGCAAAATGGCCTCGTCGCGGGTCATCGGCTTCATGGGGAACGCCTTGGTGCGGACAATCTGGAACTCGCCCTCCTCCGGCTCCTCCGGGGCGAAGGAGGAGATGGTCTCCGGGGTGCGGACGAAGGCGTCCTGGCGGATCCGCCGGGCCAGCCGGGTCTTATTCTTGCGGATCTGCCCCTCGATGGTGGCCACCGCCGCGTCAATCGAGGCGAACATATCGGATGTACTCTCGCTGGCGCGGAAGTACGTATTGGCCGCATGGACCGTCAGCTCGACGATGTTGCGGTTCTTTTCCACACTAAAGGTGACGAGCGCCTCCGCGTCGTCACGGAAATAGCGGTCGAGTTTCGTGACCTTCTTCTCGGCATAGGCGCGCACGCTGCCGGGCAAGTTGAGCTTCTTCTCAAGGAACTGAAGTTTCATATGGTTCGCTCCTTTCGTCCCCCGGCCCGGGGGAGTCTTCGTATGGGTACCTAGGTATATTATACCACACTTTCGGCCGTTTGCAACTGCAATATGGGCAGATTCACCAAGCGCGCCGCTCAGCGCTCCCCGTCCGCCTCCGGGTCGCCGGCCGGGGCCTGCTCGGCCCGCTCCAGCAGGGCGTTGACCACCGCCTGGTAGATCTCCTCGGCATAGTCGTGAAACGTCCTGGCCAGCTGCCGCGCCTGCTGGCGGGAGGGCGCCATCAGCTCCAGCGTCATCAGCGCCCCCTGGTCGTCGTCGAGCCCCATGAGGACGGAGAAGTCGCCGCCCTCCCGGGGCAGCACCTCGGCGCGGACCTTGCCGTCCCGCTTGACGTCCCGGTTGAACCGCTCCACGGCCCGCTCGGCCCGCCGGGCCACCGGGTAGGCCAGGGAGTCCTCCACCAGCGCGCCGGCCTCGCGGCCCTTCTCCGTGATGGCGTACGCCCCGTCCTCCACCCGCAGGTGGCCGCTCTCCACCATCTGGGGCAGGGCCTCCTGGACGTCGAAATAACTCAGGCCGTCATCCTGATAGCACAGCTCATAGATGGTCTGCGCCGTCACCGGGCAGTCCACCCGGGCCGTGACGTAGAGAATCAGGACCTTGACGTCCATCATGTTGTGGATAAAACCGTGCTTCTCCACGGGTCCACCTCCCGTTGCTATTTTTTTCATTATAGCCGATTTTCTCCCAGAGTACAAGGGAATTCCCACCGCTGGCGTTCCCTGGCAAATATTACAACTTGTAATCTTTTGTAACCTTTTGTTACACTATGCGCAGGAGGGATTTTACATGATGCACAAACAAAGGAAACTCATCACCGCCGCGGCCGCCCTGCTGGTGGCCACCGCCGTCCTGACGCCGGCCTCGGCCCGGCAGCAGCCCCAGGCCGATTCCGGCTGCGGCCGCTGGTACTGGGGGCTGCTCCAGCACATCTTCCAGGACTGCCAGGCGCAGCTGCCCGACTGGGAGCTGCCGGACTGGGACGTCCCGGATACCGGTGTCCCGGACACCGACACCCCCGCGCCGGAGCAGCCGGCGGACCCGCCGGCCGACGACGGCAGCCAGGAGCAGACGCCCCAGGCGCCGGAGACCGTCTCGTCCCTGGAGCAACAGGTGGCGGAGCTGGTCAACCGGGAGCGGGCCGCCTACGGCCTGTCGCCGCTGACCCTCAGTGCCCGGCTGAGCAGCGGCGCCCGCCTCAAATCCCAGGATATGCGGGACAACGGCTATTTCGACCACACCAGCCCCACCTACGGCACGCCCTTTGAGATGATGGCGCAGCTGGGCATCACCTATGCCACGGCCGGCGAGAACATCGCCATGGGCTACTCCACCGCCGAGGCGGTCGTGGAGGCCTGGATGAATTCCGCCGGCCACCGGGCCAACATTCTCTCGGAGAACTACACCCAGATTGGCGTCGGCTACGTGGACGGCTACTGGACCCAGTGGTTCCTGGGCTGACACCCGTATATTGTACATCCAAAACAGCAGCGGCGCGCC